>JAUZRJ010000127.1 GCA_030950545.1 Aquificota bacterium
TGTACAGGGCAACTTCGTCTCCCGCAACGGACCTGAGGGTAAAGTCGGGTGCCTTCTCTCCCACGCTGATAGGCATCTCACAACCTCCCCAGAAGCATGAGCTGTTTCATGGTCTCCTGATAGGCCCTCTTCACCTCAAGAACAGCTTTCTTGACGTCCGCAAACCCGAGGATACCCGAGGACATGGCCACGTTCCTGCAACCTGTTCTGAGCACATCGGGGACCCTGTAGGGCATTATACCCCCTATGGCGACTATAGGCTTTCCGGAGATCTTCACCGCCTCCGCAAGGGCGTCAAGGCCGACCAGCTTGTAATCCTCCTTCGTCGTGGTAGGGTACACGGAGCCGAAACCTATGTAATCAACGGGAAGGTCCTGGGCTCTCCTGACCTCCTCGAGGGAGTTGGCGGTGTAGCCTATGTAGAGCTTATCCCCCACGACCTTCCTCACCGCCTCCGGAGGGAGGTCTTCCTTCCCGACGTGGACACCATCCGCCTCAACCGCAAGGGCAAGGTCGGGCCTGTCGTTAACGACGAGGTCCGCTCCGTACCTCCTGGTTATCTCCCTGAGGCGGAGCAGGTCCTCATACATCTGCCTCGTGTCCTTGTTCTTGAACCTGTACTGGACCGCGGTTATACCCCCCTGGAGGGCCTGCTCCACGGTCTCGAAGAGGTCCCTGTCCTTGAAGTAGCGGTCGTCCGTAATCAGATACAGGGTGAGCTTCATTCCCTCCTCCTTTGGCTGGCGGAGAGGGAGGGATTCGAACCCTCGGAGGGCTGTTAACCCTCTGCCGCTTAGCAAGCGGCCGCCTTCGACCGCTCGGCCACCTCTCCTGACAGTTAAAATTATATCACCCATGAACCTTTTTGACCGCTACATGATCACCCAGTTCCTCAAGATCCTCACAGCTGTGGCCTTTGTCTCCTCCGTCCTGATACTGGTTTACAGCCTGGCTGAGTTTCTCATGGGTTTTAGGGTCAGGGACTTTGAGGTGGGGGTGAGGTACTCTCTCTACGTACTTCCCCTGGGGCTGTACATACTGTTCCCGCTGGTCGCGGGAGTTTCCGTTATCATACTCTTCAGGAGGGTCTTCTCCAGAAATATAGACCTGACCGCCCAGAGCTTCGGCATCTCACCCCTGAGGTTCACCGCACCCGTTCTGATTTTGGTCCTGGCAGGGTCTCTTCTGTTTCTCGTCCTGAACGAGAGCTTCATACCGAAGCTGTTCAAGAAGGTGTGGTATATGGAGAGGCTCTTCAAGAAGGAGGAAGAAGCGGGAAGGATAGTGGAGGATCTCTGGTTCGTGAAGACGGTCGGGGAGAGGAGGATCTTCGTTTACGTGGACAGTCTTGATGTGGCAACAGGCGGGTTCGCCAACTTGTTTCTCCTTATAACCTCCTCCAGAGGAGAGGTTATCGGTGTTGTCGAGAGCAGGAGGGGTATCTGGTCCGGGTCGACCCTGAGGGTTGAGGAGGGGAAGTTTTACAGCTTCAGGGAGAAAGGTTCTCCCGCAGGGTCCGGGAGGTTTTCCCTCGACACGGGCATAGACCTGAAGGAGGTGGGCCTCTTCGCGGAAAAGATAGAGCACCTCAGAACATCATCCCTCATAACCCTGTACTCTAAGGGGGGCATGATAGGGCTAGACACGGACAGGTATCTGGCGGAGATGATCTTCAGGGGAGGTATGTCCTTCCTGTCCCTTCTCGTGGTCCTCTCCCTGGTGCGCCATCTGATGAAGAGGAGGGACATAAGGACGGGTTTTATCATGCTTCTTGTCTACCTGTCGGTCGGCTGGACAGCGGTCATTTTCCCGAAGATAGCTTCCACAAAGGTCGAGATCGATCCCCCCTACTACACGCCCGTACCCCTTCTCCTCGTCCTTTACCTGCTAAAAGGAGTCTACGATCTTCGCAAAGGATTCAGGGTCTAAGCTGGCGGTCCCGACGAGCAGGCCCTCTATCTCCCCGTGTTTCATAAACTCAGGGGCGTTCTCCGGATTGACGCTTCCCCCGTAGAGTATCCTCGTTTTCCCTTCCGCGCGGGGGTTGATCTCCCTCAGGACCTCCCTTATGAACCTGTGTACCTCAACCGCGTCCTCAGGGGAGGCGGGGACACCGGTCCCTATGGCCCACACAGGCTCGTAGGCTATGTCCACCCTGTCGGTCATACCTTCCACCCCTGAGAAGGCTATCCTTATCTGGGTCTCAACCACCTTGAAGGTCATACCCGCCTCCCTGTCCTCGATCTTCTCACCAACGCAGAGTATGGGTCTTACCCCCTCTTCAAGGCAGGCTATGATCTTCCTGTTCACAAGCTCGTCCGTCTCGCCGAAAATGTGCCTTCTCTCCGAATGGCCCACTATTACGTAGGAACACCCTATCTCCTTCAGCATGGGCAGGGACACCTCACCTGTAAAGGCCCCCTTTCTCTCGTAATGGCAGTTCTGGGCGCCGAGCCTGACACCTGTCCCGCTCAGAACCCGGGAGGCTACGTACAGGGAGGTGAAGGGTGGACAGATCAGGACCTCCCTGTCCTCATAGGGCTTCAGGATCTCAAGGAACCTCCTCAGGTACTCCTCGGTCTCGGATACAGTCTTGTTCATCTTCCAGTTGGCCGCTATGAGTCGCATGGGAAAATTTTACCTTCTCTTTAACCTCTCGAAAAGCTCGTAAACAACCGGTATAACGAAGAGGCTGAGGGGGAGGGCTGTGGTTAAACCGCCTATCACCGCTATCGCAAGGGGTTTCCTCAGCTCCGCACCCTCAGTGAGACCGAGGGCTACGGGAAGGAGGGCGAACACTATGGTGAGTGTGGTCATCAGGATTGGCCTGAGTCTTTCTTTCCTCGCCTTCATTATGGCGGTTCTAATGTCCTCACCTTCCTTCCTGAGCTGGATTATCCTCTCTATGAAGAGGACGGAGTCCCTGGCGACGAGTCCGGTCAGCAGGATTATCCCGAAGTAGGAAGGTACGCTGAGGGACCCTCCCGTCAGGTATATTAGGCCGAAAACTCCGGAGACCGCAAGGGGAAGGGTGAGCATAACCGTGAAAGGGTGAACTGGGCTCTCAAACAGGGAGGCGAGTATCATGTAGACACCGACCACCGCGACCAAGAGGGCGGTCGCAAGCCCCTTAAAGGCCCTCTGAAACTCCTTGGTCTGGTCGGTAGGCTCGAAGGTGTACCCCGGAGGCAGGGTCTTCCTGAGGAAGTCCTCTATCTCCCTCACCGCCTCATCTATGGACTTCCCCTCCAGATTGGCGAAGACCATGAAGGAGTACTGCCTGTTGTATCTGTTTATCACCGTGTACCCCGGTGCGAGTTCGTAGTCTATGACCGCGGTTATGGGAACCAGATCCCCGTTTTCAGCCCTCACGAACACCCTCTTCAGGTTTTCGTAGGTTCTGAGGAAACTCTCCTCCGCCTTTATGTAAACGTCGTAGCTCTCAGAACCCAGCTCGTAAGAGCCTATCCTGAGCTTACCGAAAAGGGCGGTCAGGGTGTTGGCCACGTCCTCAACGGTAATGCCCAGGTCGTACAGCCTGTTCCTGTCCACCGTTATCCTTATCTCGGGCTGGTTTATCCTTATGTCTGTGTCCACGTCCGTGTACCCTCCCGCCTGTTCAAGAAAGGACCTCAGCCTTTCCGCTATCTTGGCGAGCTCCTCTAAAGAATCCCCCCTGACGACGTACTGGATATCGGTCTGGCGTCCTCCCCTCGCACCCACAACCGAGGGAACATCAACAGACGCCCTGACGTCCTTTATCTTCCTTATCTCCCTCCTTATCATGCTCATCACAGCGCCCTGGTGGGGTCTTTCCCTCCTGTCTTTGAGAGTTACGAAGAATATTCCCCCGTTGACAGTCGGCCTGATGAGACCTTCCCCAACCGCCATGCCGTACCTCAGCACGTACGGGTTTTCCATGAGGACCCTCTCTATCTCCCTCGCCTTCCTGTTGGTGAACTCAAAGGAAGACCCGAGGGGTGTTTCGAACCTTACGATGAACCTCCCCTCGTCCACGAGGGGGAAGAACTCCCTCTTGGTGATGCTCGCAAGCTGGACGCCCGCAAGCACGGTTCCTGCGGAGACAAGAAGGACCACAGCCTTGTGGTCAAGAGCCCACCTGAGGGCCCTGTCGAAGGCTTCCTCAAAGCGCCCGTAAGCCCTCATGAAGACATTCCTCTCCCCTGGTTTTACCAGTCTGGCGGAGAGCATGGGTGTGAAGGAAACAGATACCAGGAAGGATATGGCTATCGCAGTCATCAGGGTGAGGGAAAAGACCCCGAAGAAGGTCCCTATGGGACCCTTCAAAAACAGCACGGGGAGGAATATGACTATGAGGCATGAGGTCGAGGCGAGCAGGGCGAAGATGACAGTCCTCGTTCCCCTCTCCGCAGCTTCGGTTCCCCTGAAGCCCTCCTCGTTCCTCCTGTATATGCTCTCAAGGACTACTATAGCGTCGTCTATGACTATACCGACCGCTACCGCAAGAGCTATAAGGCTGACTATGTTCAGGGAGTTCCCCGTAATGTAAAGGACGAAAACGGTTCCGAGTATAGAGACCGGTATGGCGGATACGGGGATGAGGGTGAGTCTGATGTTCCCGAGGAACAGAAACACCATGAGGGCGGTCAGAAGACTCCCCACCACGATCTCGTGTACCGCGTCGTTTACGCTTCTCTTTATGAAGACAGAGGCGTCGTAGTTAACGTCTATCCTGACACCTTTCGGTGCGATCTTTCTCAGCTCCTCTATCCTCTCCCACACCCTTTCAGCTGTCTCGACCGTGTTTGACTTGCTTTCCTTGTAAATGATCAGGGCGACCGCGGACTTCAGGTTGAACCTGACCGCGTTTCTCACCTCGTCGTAGGAGAACTCCGCCCTCCCCACATCCCTGAGCCTTATCCCCTCCCTTATCACCATGTCGCTCAGCTCTTCCGCGTCCCTGAACTTGCCCACTATCCTGAGTATGTACTCCCTGTTCTCGCTGTAGATTACACCCGCGGGAGACTCAAAGTGATGTCTTTTGAAGGCGTTTATCACGTCCTGAACGGTCAGCCCCCTGGAGTAGAGCCTTTCAGGGTCCACCCTTATCCAGAGAACCCTGTCCCTGAAGCCCCCCATGTGGACCTCTCCCACACCCCTTATCCTCTCGAACTCCCTCTTCACCACCTTGTCCGCGAAGAAGGAGACAACGTCGTAGTCTGCATCTCCGTGAACGAGGACCGCCATTATGGGCGCGGTCGATGTGGTCACCTTTCTGACGACCGGTGGGTCCACACCGGGTGGGAGCCTCCTGTAAGCCCTCTGGACGACGTCCCGAACCTCCTGGGCCCCCACGTCTATGTCCTTGTCAAGGTCAAACACAACGGTTACTGTAGAAAGCCCTGTGTGACTCTTGGAGATTATAGCGTCCACCCCGCTTATGCTGGCAAGGTCCTCCTCTATGACCCTGGTTACGGTAGTGTCCACCACGTAAGGGTTGGCCCCTTTGTATGTTGTGATCACGGTCACCATGGGAAAGTCTACGTCCGGGAACCTGTCCACGGGTATGTTCTTGTAGGCGTAGTAGCCGAGTATCACGAAGGCTATCATGAACATGAAGGTGGTGACGGGGCGGTGAATGAAGAACCTGTACATAGGGAGATTATAATATGCCTATGACCCGTCGGTCAGTTCTCGCCCTTGTACTTCTTATCCTCACAGCCTGCGGTGGCGGGGAGGAGAAAACCGCACCCGGAGAGAGGGTCTTTGAGGTGAGGACCATTGAAGCTAAGGCAACCGACTACCCTCTAACCTACACCACAAACGGCTACCTTGAGGCGGTATACAGGGTGGAGGTGAGGCCGGAGGTGAGCGGTAGGGTCGTGGAGGTGTTGGCGGAGGAGGGAGACAGGGTGAAGGCGGGAGATGTTCTCTTCAGGATAGAGGGTGAGGTTTACAGGAAGGCCTACGAGGAGATCCTCTGGAGCCTGAGGGAGGCGGAGAGGGACCTCGAAAACCTGATGGCGGTTTACGAGAGGAGGAGAAAGCTCTTCGAAAAGGACCTCATAAGCAGGGAGGAGTTTGAGGAGGTGAAGACAAGATGGGAGACCCTCAAAGCAAGGGTTGAAAAGCTAAAGGCCCTCCTCGAGAGGAGAAGGATAGACCTGGAAAGAACTGTTGTGAGATCACCCGCTGACGGGTTCGTGGAGAGGAGGTACATAAGTCCGGGAGACTACGTCACACCACAGAGAAAGACGTACGACCTCGTGAGGATAAGCCCTTTAAGGTTCGTCTTTAAAGTCCCCCAGGAAGTTGTGGGAAAACTGAGGGAGGGAAAGGAGGTCGTCCTGAGGTTCGGGACCGAAAAGGTGAAGGCAAAGGTTGTATACATCTCCCCTACCGCGGACGACACCCGCATGTTCACAGTTAAAGCCCTGGTTGTGAACAGGGACGGGTCCCTTAAGCCGAACATGTACGGGGTGGTGTCCTTTGAGGTCAGTAGGGTAAAGGCCTTCCTGATACCCGAGCAGGCTGTCAGGGTCTCACAGAGACAGAGCTTTGTGTGGGTTATGAGAGACTCAAGGGCTGTGAAGGTTCCCGTGAGGGTCATAGCGCATGGTGAAGGTGCTTTGGCGGTTGTGGGAGACATCGGGGAGGGGGACAGGGTGATCGTGGAGGGCTTTATGTTCCTCTACGAGGGTGCTAAGGTGGTCGAGCGATGAAGGTGCTCACACTCCTGATCCTTTTCTCCCTGAGCTTTTCCCTCACCCTTGAGGAGGCGAGGAGGCTCGCCCTTAAAAACCACGTGGAAAGGATAAAGTCGGAGTTAGATCTGAGGAAGCTGGATCAGAAGATAAGGGAGGTTAGGGCAGGGATCTTCCCCTCGGTCAGCTTCTCCGCCAGGTTCACCAGGTGGGACCCTAACTACATATCCGCCTTCGTTCCCGAGAACAAGTACTTCCTGACACTTAGCCTGAACCAGACGGTCTTCGACAGGGTGGTCTGGTCCGCCCTCAAGGTCGCAAAAAGGAGCAGGGAACTCCAGAGGCTCGTCCTCGAAGAGGTCAAGAACAGGATATCCGCGGAGGTGGAAAAGGCCTTCTGGGCGGTCCTGCTGAGGCGCGAGATCCTCAGGGAGAAGAGAGAGTCCCTCAGGTACTGGGAGGATTACTTCAGGATAGTGGAGGAGAAGTTCAGACAGGGGATAGTCCCGAGGTACGAGTTCCTCAGGGCAAGGGCCCAGCTAAGACAGGCGAGAGCGGACCTGATCAGGGCTGAGAGCGAGTACAAAACCGCCCTCAACAACCTTAAAGTCCTCACAGGCATACTGGAGGACGTGGACCCTGAAGGGGAGTTCGCCAAGACGGACCTGGAGGTGAAGGATCCCTTCTCCCTGATCGGTAACAGCCCGACCCTCAAGGTCCTCAGGAAGACGCTCCAGGTGAGGAGGGAGGAGGTGGAGGTGAGGAGAGCGGAGTACTTTCCCAAGATCACCTTCTTCTTCAACTACAA
The DNA here is from genome assembly GCA_030950545.1 of Aquificota bacterium. Classification (GTDB taxonomy): domain Bacteria; phylum Aquificota; class Aquificia; order Aquificales; family Aquificaceae; genus Hydrogenivirga. Next base: position 7,495 of record JAUZRJ010000127.1, read on the forward strand.
CTTTGAAAACATCATCGACTTTGAGGCGGGAAGACTCAAGGAGGACACGAGACAGGGCTACAACTTCGGTCTCAGGCTCGACCTTCTCGTATTCGACGGGTTCAGGAGGAAGGCGAGGGTGATCCAGGGAAGGCTCGAGGCCCTCAAGGTAAAGGAGGAGATAGAGTTCACCGAGAGGAAGCTGAGGAACGACGTGGACTCCCTCATAGCCCAGATAAGGAGCGCTGAGGAGGAGATAGAGGCACGCAGGGACACCCTGAAGGCCTCGGAGGAGTCCCTCAGGTTCGCAACTGAGAGGTACAAAGAGGGTGTCGGCACACAGGTGGAGCTTCTGGAGGCAAGGAGAAACTACGAGAGGGCAAAGCTATCCTACCTTGAGTCCATCTACGTTTATAACTCTCTGGTCGCGGACCTCAAGGCTGTCCTGGGCCTTTACTCACTCGCTGAAGATGGCTCTCGGGTAAGACCCGAGGATCTTGACCATGAGGGTCCTCTTCTCTAACTCCTCGAGGGCTTCCTTCACCCTCTCCTCCTCCTTGTGCCCCTCCAGGTCAACAAAGAAGACGTAGTCCCAGGCCTTCTTCCTCGAAGGCCTTGACTCTATCTTGGTCAGATTCACCCCCTTCATGTAAAAGGCCTCAAGGGCCCTGTATAGGGCTCCGGGCTCGTCCCTGACCGCGAATATGAGGCTCGTCTTGTCCCTCCCTGTCGGTCTCATGTCCCTTTTCGAGATAACCAGGAACCTGGTGTAGTTGTCCGTGCTCTCCTGTATGTTCCTGGCGAGTATGTTAAGGTGGTAGGTGTAGCTGGCCACCTCGCTGGCTATGGCTCCGGAACCCTCCTCCTCAAGGGCTATCTCGCAGGCTTTTGCCGTGCTTTCCGTCTCTATTATCTGTGCGTCCGGGAGGTTTTTCTCGATCCAGGTCCTGCACTGGCCTATGGCTACCTTATGGGAGTAAACCTTCCTTATGTCCTCCAAGCTCTCCGAGGCGGAGAGGAGGTGAAGGCTTATGGGTATAACCACCTCTCCTGAGATCTTGATGTCGCTCTCCAGAAACATGTCCAAGGTGTAGTTGACCACACCCTCTATGGTGTTCTCCACAGGAACCACACCGTAGTCGCTCCTCCGGGACTCAACCTCGAGAAACACGTCCCTTATGGTCGTGCAGGGTACGTACTGGGCGGAGAAGCCGAAGAACTCAAGGGCAGCCTGGTGCGTGAAGGTGGCCTTGGGCCCGAGGTAGGCTATCTTCAGGGGCTTCTCAAGAGACAGGCATGCGGATATTATCTCCCTGTAGATGTGTATGAGGGCTTCGGAGGGGAACTCCTCCCCGAACTTTTCCCTGTTGACCTTAAGGATCCTCTCGAATATAGCCCTCTCCCTTTCGGGTACGTGTATGTCGAGGCCCCTTTCCTTCTTTATCTTTCCTATCTTCCTCGCTATCCTCGCCCTCTCGGTAAGGAGCTTCAGGATCTCCTCGTCTATTCTGTCTATCTCTTCCCTCAGCCTGTCTATCTCCCTCACCCCTAAAATTTTATAATACGATGGCCAGAAGGCCTAAACCCTTCGTAAAGTGGGCGGGGGGAAAGAGGCAGATAATAAGGGAGCTCGTAAAGAGGGTGCCCGAAAGCTTTGGGGTTTACTACGAGCCCTTCCTCGGAGGAGGAGCTCTCCTCTTTGAGCTGTTGCCGAAGAAGGCGGTTGTGGGCGACATAAACGAGGAGCTTATAAACGCCTACACAGTCGTAAAGGAGAGGGTCGAGGACCTGATAAGAAGCCTCAAGAGACACAGGAACGAAAGGGATTACTACTACAGGATGAGGAGAGAAAAACCCGAGGACCCTGTGGAGAGGGCGAGCAGGTTCATATACCTGAACCGGACCTGCTACAACGGCCTTTGGAGGGTGAACTCAAAAGGGGAGTTCAACGTCCCCTTCGGAAGGTACAGAAACCCGAAGATATGCGACGAGGAGAACCTGAGGGCGGTTTCCCTGTACCTCAGGACCGCGGACGTGAGGATAGTGCACGGAGATTACAGGGAGACCCTGAAGACCGCAAAGGGTGGAGATTTTGTTTACCTCGACCCTCCCTACGCACCCGTTAGCGAGACCTCAAGGTTTACCGAGTACGTGAGCGGGGGCTTTTCGGAGGAGGATCAGGTGAAGCTGGCGGAGGTGTTCAGGGACCTTGACAGGAGAGGTTGCTACGTGATGCTCTCCAACTCCGACACACCCCTGGTAAGAGAACTCTACAGGGAATTCTTAATGGAGACAGTCTCCGCAAACAGGCCGATAAACCGTGTAGGGAGCGGAAGGTCCAACCACAGGGAGCTTATAATCAGGAACTATGGATAGGGAGAAAAAGATAAATCTTCTCTCGAGACTCGCCCTTTTCGAGTGTGAGAGGAGCCCGAACCTTGACAGGTGCATCTACGACGCAAAAACGCAGAGGGGAAGGGTACCCATCCTGAAAGTCCTCCAGTCAACTTACTGTGACAGAAACTGTGATTACTGCGTTTTCAGGAGAGACAGGGAGAAGACACCCAAGGTTTACATAGATCCCGAAGACCTGGCTAAGGGCTTCTGGGAGCTGTACACGAAAGGGAGGGTGAAGGGTATATTCCTATCCTCAGGTATATTCATCCATCCCGAGGTGACCATGGAGAAGATGATAGACACGGTGAAGATCCTGAGGGACAGATACGGATACAGGGGCTACGTCCACCTGAAGATAATGCCGGGTGTCAGCGTCCAGACGGTTGAGGAGGCGGTGAAGGTGGCGGACAGGGTCTCGATCAACATAGAGGCGCCTACGGAGAAAAGGCTTAAGGCAATAGCGAAGGGGAAGAGCCTACTCGGGGACATAATCCCGAAGATGAAGGAGGTGGCTAAGATCCTTGAGAGTTTTCCCGCCAAAGACCAGACGACACAGGTGATCGTCGGAGCTGGCGGTGAAACTGACAGGGAGATCCTGAAAACCTCCGAGTTCCTATACAGAGAAATAGGCGTAAAGAGGGTTTACTACAGTCCTTTTCGTCCCGTCGATGGGACACCGATGGAAAACCTGCCCCCCTGCCCTGAGGCCAGAGGGAGGGCCCTCTACAGGGCGGACTTCCTCATAAGGGATTACGGGTTCACCGCGGAAGAGATACTGGGAGGTAAGGATTTCCTGGAATTGGGAAAGGACCCGAAGGAGACGTGGGCTAAGAGGAACCAGGACCTTTTCCCAGTGGAGATAAACAGGGCGGACTTCGAGACCCTGATAAGGATCCCGGGGGTAGGTAAGAGAACCGCGGAAGAGATAATAAGGAGGAGGCTGAGATCCGCCATAAGGAAGCCGGAGGACCTTAAAGGGATAAGGAACCTCAAGAAGATACTCAGATACGTTACCCTGATGGGGAGGTACTACGGAGAAGTAAAATATTCACGATGACAGATAAGGAAAGGGACCTCACCCCCATGCTCGCCCAGTACCACCACTTCAAGAGCCAGTACAGGGACTGCCTCCTCTTCTTCAGGTTGGGAGACTTCTACGAGCTTTTTTACGAGGACGCCAAGATAGGATCCAGGGAGCTGAACCTCGTCCTCACATCCAGGCCTGCGGGGAAGGGGAGGGAGAGGATACCCATGTGCGGTGTTCCCTACCACTCCGCAAACAGCTACATCCAGAGACTCGTCCAGAAAGGCTACAAGATAGCCATATGCGAACAGGTGGAGGACCCGTCCAAGGCAAGGGGTATAGTTAAGAGGGACGTAGTCAGGGTGATAACCCCGGGAACTTACTTCGAGAAGGAGACGGGAGGTCTAGCCTGCGTGCACAGGAAAGGGGATACCTGCTACGTTGCCTACCTTAACCTCTCGGTGGGGGAGTTCCTCGGAGCCAAGGTGAAAGAGGAGGCCCTCCTTGACCTCATTTCCAAGTTCAACGTGAGGGAGATACTGGTAAAAAGGGGCGAGAAGGTGGGAGATCAGATCACGAAGGTCATAGGCGCCTTCCTCACGGAGGTCGGGGAGGAGTTCTTTGAAGAAGGTAAGGATCTGGAGGAGGCCTTCGGTGTTTACAGCGTGAGGGCTTTCGGCTTTGAAGAGGAGGAGTTCGGGGTCCCTCTGAGGGTGGCCTACAGATACGTAAGGTTCACCCAGAAAGGTTTCCTCCCTTTCCTGAAGAGGCCGAGACCCTACACCGATGAAGGGTATGTGAGGATAGACCTGAAGGCGAGAAAGGGCCTTGAGCTTCTTGAGAGCTTAGAGGGCAGAAAGGACCACACACTCCTCTCGGTTCTGGACAGAACCTTAACAGGCATGGGGAGGAGGAGGCTCAGGTTTTACATCCAGAACCCCTTAAGGAGCGTGGACAGGATAAAGATGGTCCAGGAAGCGGTAGAGGAGCTCGTGAGGAACAGGGAGAAGAGAAGGAAGATAAGGGAGATACTCGGGGATATGGGGGATCTGGAGAGGCTTGTGTCGAGGATAAGCTCCAACATGGCAACACCCAGAGACATGGTCCACCTCAAGAACAGCCTGAAAAGGGTGGAAGAACTTTCCAGAGAGATCGGGTCCCTCAGGTCTACGTTTTTCAGGGAGCTTGCAGGTTCCCTCGAAGACGTCTCCGATATAGTGAAGGAGATAGACAGGGTGCTCGTTGACGACCCGCCGATACACCTCAAGGAGGGAGGTCTAATAAAGGATGGTGTTGACAGCTACCTTGACGAGCTGAGGTTTATCAGATCCAACGCTGAAAAGCTCCTGAAAGACTACGAGGCGAGACTGAGGAAGGAAACGGGTATAGGTAGCCTCAAGATAGGCTACAACAGGGTCATGGGCTACTACATAGAGGTGACAAAACCGAACCTCAGATACGTTCCCGACCACTTCAGGAGGAGGCAGACCCTCTCAAACGCGGAGAGGTTCACCACCGAAGAACTCCAGGAGCTCGAAGAGAAGATCCTGTCCGCCCAGACCAGGATAAACGACTTGGAGTACGAGATCTTCGTAAAGCTCAGGGAGAACGTGCTTGGAGGAGTTGAAAGAATAGGGAGAAACGCCCAAGTGGTCGGAGAGATCGATTACGTCCAGTCCCTGGCTGAGGTTGCGGACACCAGGGGCTGGGTGAGACCCGAAGTAAACGATGGTATGGAGATCCTGATAGAGGAGGGGAAACACCCCGTTATAGAGAACTTCGTAAAAAACTTCGTCCCCAACGACACCAGGATCGACGAGAGGGAAAGGACACTGATCATCACCGGACCCAACATGGCAGGGAAGTCCAGCTACATAAGGCAGGTCGCCCTAATAGTCATCCTCGCCCAGATGGGAAGCTTCGTTCCCGCCAAAAAGGCAAGGATAGGTGTGGTCGACGCGGTGTTCACGAGGATAGGTTCAGGGGACGTTCTTGCCCTTGGTGTGTCCACCTTCATGAACGAGATGCTCGAGGTCGCAAACATACTCTCAAACGCGACAGAAAGAAGCCTGATAGTCCTGGACGAGGTAGGCAGGGGGACGTCCACCTACGACGGTATAGCCATATCCAGGGCGGTCGTGGAGCACATAACCAGGGAGATAGGGGCGAGGACCCTCGTCGCGACCCACTTCCTCGAGCTTACAGACCTTGAGAGGGAGGTCCCGGGTGTTGTGAACTACCATATGGCGGTAAGCGAGGAAGGTGACAGGGTCGTGTTCCTCTACACCCTGGTGAGGGGAAGGGCGGAGGGAAGTTTCGGGGTTGAGGTCGCCAAGATGGCTGGTGTTCCGGAAAAGGTCACCAGAAGGGCAAAGGAGATACTGATGACCCTCGAAAACAGGGACATACCCGTTCTGGAGGAGACCTTGAGAAGGTCGGAAGAGAAGATAAAAGAGAGGGAAGCGGAGGAGATACTCCGCATGCTTGAGGAAACGGACATAGCCAACCTCACACCCCTCCAGGCTCTCATTAAGCTCGCCGAGATGAAGGAGAGGCTCTCCCGTATAAGGGAGGGGAGATGAGGATAGCCCTTTTCACCGATAACTTCAGGGAGGACATGGGGGGAGGAACCAGGATAGTGGTTGACCTCGCCAGGGGTCTTAAAGAGAGAGGACACGATGTCCTCGTGGTGACCGGTCAGTTCGTGGACGGTGCGGGAAGAGGTCTCGATCTTCTAAAACTCCCGAG
>JAUZRJ010000128.1 GCA_030950545.1 Aquificota bacterium
TCAGCCCAGGTGGCCTTAAGGTCCGCTTTGTGAAACTCCCTGTTTATCACGTTTGCCCTCTCGCCCGTAAACTCTTCCACGAGCTGGATCACCTTGCTCAGCTCGTGAGGTCTGTTCCCGCCCAGGTTTACTATCTCGTAACCCGTTTCCCTGAGAGCTTTTACCGTTCCTTCCGCTCTGTCGTCTATATAGGTAAAATCCCTGCTCTGGGTTCCGTCCCCGAAGACCTCCACGGGTTCACCCTTAAGTATCCTGTATATGAACCTGAACACGCTCATGTCAGGTCTGCCCGCGGGACCGTAAACGGTGAAGTATCTCAGAACCGTAACGTCTATGCCATAGAGGTGGTGGTAGGTGTAAGCAAGAACTTCCGCGGCTTTCTTAGAGGCGGCGTAGGGTGATATGGGTGTGTTCACGGGAAGGTCTTCCCTGAAGGGCATGGGCTGTCCCGCGTACAGGGAAGAGGTTGAAGCGAGGACGAACTTACTGACCTCAAAGTCTTTCATCATCTCAAGAAGGTTCAGGGTTCCGTAGGCGTTCGTCCGCATGTAGACCCAGGGGTCCTTAATGGAGTATCTTACCCCCGCCCTTGCCGCTTCGTTTATGACCGCATCGAACCTGTGCCTTCTGAAGACCTCCCTGACACATTCCAGGTCTTCTATGTCCACTCTGTAAAAGGTGAAGTTTGGCCTTCTTCTCAGGTCTTCAAGCCTCCACTCTTTCAGGCGCACATCGTAGTAGTCGTTCAGGTTGTCAACGCCTACCACTTCATAGCCCATATCCGTGAGGAGCTGGGCTACCTTCCACCCTATAAAACCCGCACAACCCGTAACGAGAACCCTCATGTTGAAGATTATAGCGTTATAATCTTATCCCTATGAACATGGTAAGGCTCCAGCTGATATATCCTGAGGAACTGGTAAAGGAACCTATAATCTGCATGGTCTGCAAGAACTTTGACGTTGTGCTCAACATAAGAACAGCAAAGGTCACCCAGGATACGGGAATGCTAACCGTTGAGATAGATGGAGAACCCGAGGAGATAGAGAAGGCTATAAGGTTCATAGAGGAAAAAGGGGTGACTGTTCAGCCTATAGAAGGACAGATATTTACCGAATAGTATCGGAGACATGATAGTCGACAGGAAGTACTGGGAGGAGATAAGCTATAAAGCGGGCAGGAAGAGAAGGTTTGAAACCGTAGATCTGGTTGAGAGGATGTATGTAATAACCTCCTCACAGATAAGGATAAAGAACCACCCTGTTAATAGGCCGAGGTCCGTTTTTAACCCGTCGATGAAGATAACAGAAAACGGCATCAGGATATACGCTAGGGTTACACTCGGGTATTACACATATGCAAGTGCGGTTGCTGAGTTTGATGTGAGTTTTGAGGATCTGTATTCAAAGAGAAAAAAGGAATTTACCGCGGATCTTACGATACTTCCCTCCACAAGATATGACTTCTGGGGGGTTGAGGATCCCAGGGTTTACGAGATAGAAGGTAACACATATGTGACTTACTGCGGGCGAACCGTTAGCTACTTTGATTCTCACATCAGGGTGGAGAGGACCCTTCCTATCACAGCTGTTTTCAGGAACGGGAGATGGGAGAAGATAGCGGTTTTCAGGATGCCCGATGAGATAAGGAGTTTTGTGATCAGCGATAAGAACGCCTTCATGGTGAAGGCGAAGGACCTTTTGCTCTTTCACAGGATACATATGCTCAACGAGAAGTTCTATCTGAGCGTCTGCAAGATACCCGAGGGTGTCCTCAATCTCGACCATTTTGAGGAGGTGATAGTCGGGGACAACATAACCGTACTCGAGGAGCAGACGGACTTCGAAGCGAAGCTCGGGTGGGCAACACCCCCCGTCAGGGTCAACGATGAGTTCCTGGTTCTAATACACGCGGTAGACAAGGTCATGGGTGTTTACCGTGTGTTTGCGGTCCTGATGAACGACGAAGGTTTGTTTACCGCGGTGACACCCTTTTACATAATGGAACCCAGGGAGATTTACGAGATTTACGGTGACAGACCCTATGTGGTTTTCCCCTGTGGAGCGGGGCTGAAAGATGGGTATCTATACATATCGTACGGAGGAGCTGATTCGGTGGTGGGCATAGGCAGGATAAAACTGGATAAGCTCTTAGAGATACTCTACGAGAACAGAATTGAGTAGATCTTCAAACCTGTCAGCCACTACCTTTACGCTGTTTTTTTCCGCATACGATCTCATGTTTTGGATAAGTCTGTTCCTGAAGTCCTCCTTCTCTATGAGCCTGTGTATAAGGGCTTCCAGGTCTTCCCTGTTGCTGTAGAGGGCTATAGGAGAAAGGCCCCCCGTATCGAGGGTCTCGAAAAACCTGGACCTTCTGGATACAACGGGGCAGAGGGACCCGACAGTCTGGCAGAAGGTGGAGGACACAACCACCTTTTCCGTATCACCTTTTGGGAGCAGGTGTATGTCCGAGGTGCCGAGTAGTTCGTAAATACCTTTGGGGTCAAGAACCCTTGATTCCTGGACAACCCAGCTCTCCTTCACGTGCAGGGGCTCCCCGGATCTCACTATCCTGTAAAGGATCTGGGGGTACTCCTTCCTTACGCGCCTCAGAACCCGGAAAAAGTCCTCGTACTCTTCAGGCGGTTGCCTTCCGAATGAGGCGAAGACTATCCTTCCTCCCTCCGCGAACCTCCTCTTCCTGCCAACGGGCGGGAGGCACGGGTACGGTATCTCGACGACTTTCTCCTCGTCCACACCCGTTACCACTTCTTTCCTGTACCTGCTGTCGAACACAACCACCCTGTCGAACAGGTTGAGGTCGTAACCTATGTCTTCTTTTAAGCCTTCATGGACCACCGCAACGGAGGGGACCCCTCTGTCTTTGAGGCTCTCAACAAGAGCGCAGACATCTCCGTAGGGCAGTTTTTCGTAGGACTCTACTACAAGAACATCGAACCTTTCAGCAAGGACTCTCTCGACGTCCAGGCTTCCTTCTTCTCCTGAAGGTGAGAGTTCTTTATACACCCTTCTCACGAACTGTTCGTCCTCCCTCACAACCTTGTGGTGCCACCACCTGCCCGCGCTCTCCAGGTCTGGAGCGAACACGACGACCGAGTGTCCCCTCTCCATAAGCTCCCTGGCCACAAGCTCCGCGTGGAGGGAAACACCGCAGGTTGCGTTCCACCTCGAGATTAAGGCGATCCTCATGACTTCAATTATAATTTGGAACTATGAAGATTATCATACTCTGCGGTGGTAGTGGAACAAGACTCTGGCCCCTTTCAAGGGAGAGCTTTCCCAAGCAGTTCCTGAGGATTTTCTCCGAGAGGTCCCTGTTCCAGGAGACCGTTCTGAGGGCCCTGAGGCTTGTGGGAGAGTCGGAGATCACGGTGATAACCGGGGAAAGATACAGGTGGATAGTTACGGGCGAGCTTGAGGAGCTCGGAGCTAAAGGGGTGAAGGTATTAACAGAACCCGCTGGAAGGAACACCGCTCCAGCTGTAGCGCTGGGTATAAAGTACCTGCTGGATTTGGGTGAGAGTCATGAGGAGAGCGTTCTTGTCCTTCCCTCGGACCATCTGATAAAGGACACCGATAGGTTCGTCGAAGCTGTAAAGTCTGGAGTCAGGCTGACACAGGAAGGTTATCTGGTGCTCTTCGGAGAACACCCCGCATACCCGGAAACAGGCTACGGGTACATAAAGCTCGGGAAGGGTGTGCACTCGGGCTATGAGGTGGAGAGGTTCGAGGAAAAACCCTCCAGGGAAAGGGCGGAGGAGTACGTGAGAAAGGGAGGTTACCTTTGGAACTGTGGTATATTCCTGTTCAGTCTCGGCAGGATACTGGAAGACTACGAGCGTTTCTTTCCCGAAGTGGATTTCCAGCTCTCTCTTGAGGACTTCCTCTCGAGATTCCCTTACCTTCCCGACATCTCCTTTGACTACGCCATTCTGGAGAAGACGGAGCGCATTGCGGTTGTGCCCTTGAGGGCGGGCTGGAGTGATGTGGGCTCATGGAAGGCGGTGTACGAGAACATGGGAAAGGACGAGAGAGGGAATGTGAGAGCTGGTGACACGGTCACCATAGATACAGAAGGGTCCCTCGTATTCTCTCAGGGCGGGAGGATACTGGCCTGCATAGGTGTAAGGGACTGTCTTGTTATAAACTCGGAGGACGCCACCCTGATCATGGATAAGGAAAGCGCCCAGAGGGTCAGGGAGGTGGTCGCCCTCCTGAAGGAGAGGAAGGACAGGAGGGTCTATGAGGCCCCGACCTGCTTCACACCCTTCGGGAAGACGGTCTTACTCGATGAGGGAAGTGATTACAGGATAAAGAAGGTGGTGGTAAAACCGGGGGCGGAGATACCCCTTCAGATGCACCACCACAGGACCAAGCACTGGATAGTCCTGAGAGGGACCGCCAAGGTTACCCTTGAAGCCAAGACCTTCTTCGTTCATGAGAACGAGAGCTTCTTCGTCAGGAAATCCCAGCCCTACAGGATAGAGAACGTGGGTAAGATACCGCTGGAGATGATAGAGGTCCAGAGCGGTGAGTACCTGGGTGAGGACGATGTTGAGCTTATCAGTTGAGGTTGGCAATTCTCTTCAGCTCCCTTAGCTTGTCCCTCAGCATAGCGGCCCTTTCAAAGTCCCAGTTCTTGGCAGCTTCCCACATCTCCCTCTCCAGTCTGTCTATCTTCCTTATGAGGTCCTCTTCGGTTAGGACGTCTTCGGGTATCTCTGTCGGTAGCTTGACGTAGTCCAGTTCCTCTATGGCAAGGAGGTCCTTTACGGGTTTTTTCACGGACCTAGGTTCTATACCGTGGGCTTCGTTGTATCTTTTCTGGATCTCGCGCCTTCTGTTGGTCTCCTCTATGGCTCTCCTCATGGACTCTGTGATCCTGTCCGCGTAGAGTATCGCCTTTCCGTTTACGTTCCTCGCAGCCCTTCCTATGGTCTGTATGAGGGAGGTGTGGCTCCTCAAAAAGCCCTCCTTATCCGCCTCGAGAACCGCAACGAGGGAGACCTCCGGAAGGTCAAGTCCCTCTCTCAGCAGGTTCACACCCACCACAACGTCCACAGCCCCTTCCCTTAAGTCCCTCACTATCTTCGCCCTCTCTATGGCGTCCAGGTCCGAGTGCATGTAGGTCGCCTTTATACCCCGTTCGGTCAGGTAGTCGGAGACCTCCTCCGCGAGCCTCTTTGTCGTTGTGAGAACCAGAGCCCTTTCCCCTCTCTTTCTTCTTTCCTTTATCTCCTTTATCAGGTCCTCCAGCTGGTTTCTGGTGGGTCTCACCTCTATCTCAGGATCCAGAAGACCGGTCGGGCGGACTATCTGCTCAACTATGTGGCCCTTAGCCCTCTCCATCTCCCACTCTCCGGGTGTGGCGGACACGTAGATCACCTGGTTTATCCTCTCGAGGAACTCCTCAAACTTGAGGGGCCTGTTGTCGAGGGCGGAGGGGAGCCTCCAGCCGTACTCCACCAGCTTCTCCTTTCTGGACCTGTCCCCGTTGTACATGGCCCTGAGCTGGGGTATGGTCATGTGGGACTCGTCGACTATGAGAAGGAAGTCCTCGGGGAAGTAGTCAAGGAGGGTAAAGGGAGGCTCTCCGGGCTTTCTTCCGTCGAAGTATCTCGAGTAGTTCTCTATACCCTTGCAGTGGCCTATCTCCCTTATCATCTCTATGTCGTGCATGGTCCTCTGGTAGAGTCTTTTCGCCTCTACCTCTTTGCCCTGTCTCCTGAACCACTCCACCCTTTCGGTCAGGTCCCTCTCTATCTCCTCCAGGGCTTTTTCCACCGTTGGTCTGGGGGCGACGTAGTGGGAGGCGGGATAAAGGGTGTACTCTTCGAGCTTCCGGACGGTCTCCCTGTTCAGGAGGTCTATAATCTCGATCACGTCAACCTCATCGTCCCAGATCTCCACCCTGAGGATTACGTCCTCCGAGTTGGAGGGTACTATCTCGAGAGTGTTACCCTTAACGGAGAAGGTAGCCCTCCTATAGGCGTAATCGTTTCTTTCGTATCCCATCTCTACCAGTTTCCTTATCACCTTGGTGAGGCTTACCCTGGAACCCCTGACGAACCTTACCTTCAGGCTCTCGTAGTGTTCAGGGGACCCGAGTCCGTATATGCAGGAGACCGACGCGACGACTATAACGTCCCTTCTCTGGAGTACGGAGATGGTCGCGGAGTGTCTGAACATCTCCAGGGTCTCGTTTATACTCGCGTCCTTCTCTATGTAAAGGTCCTTCTCGGGTATGTAGGCCTCTGGCTGGTAGTAGTCGTAGTAGGATACGAAGAACTCCACCGCGTTGTTGGGAAAGAGTTCTTTAAACTCCCTGTAAAGCTGTGCTGCCAGTATCTTGTTGTGGACCACCACGAGGGTGGGTCTTCCCCACTCCGCTATCACGTTCGCCAGGGTGAAGGTCTTCCCTGAGCCGGTCACACCCAGAAGAACCTGGTCTTTTACACCCTTTTCGAGGTTGTTCAGGATCTGTTCTATCGCCCTCGGCTGGTCTCCAGCGGGTTTCAGATCGGTAACAAGCTCAAACACCTTCTCTTCTGTCTTCATCGAATAATTAATTTACATCCACCACAAGGTTCCCGAACCTGTCCACCTGTGCTCTCGATCCCGGCGGGATGAAGGTGGTGGAGGAGTACTCAACGACGACCGCGGGGCCCTCAACGATGTTACCCCACCTGAGCCTCTCCCTGTTGTAGACCCCAGCCCTCAGGAACTCACCTCTGAAGAGGACCTCCCTGTACCCTGTCAGGGCGTCCGAGGGGTCTTCTCTGGATCTCTCTTCAAAGCTGGGAAGCTCTGGTTTCCGGGTTCTTCCCACAGCCCTTAACCTGAGGTTCACTATCTCCACCTCTGTGGAGTGTCTGTAGCCGTAAACCCTCTCGTGCTCCCTGTGGAAGGTTTCCTCGTAATCTTCCGAAAAGGGAACCAGAAGCTCGTAAGACTGGCCCTTATATCTCATGTCGAGGAGCGGTTCAAGGAAAACGTCTTCGCTGTCCAGACCTTCACCTGACATGTCTTCCAGGGCTTTTCTTTCCATCTCCCTGAACATATCCTTAAGGAGCTGGAAACTTGCCTCGGAGCCTCTGAGCATAACGGTTTTTGAGTAGTCCCTCACAACGTCCGCCACCATCATTCCCAGCGCGGATAATATACCGGGATGGCGGGGAACCAGGACCTTAGGTATGCGGAGGGATCTGGCCAGGGAAACAGCGTGGAGTCCCCCCGCACCGCC
>JAUZRJ010000129.1 GCA_030950545.1 Aquificota bacterium
GAGAACTACATATTCGGCCTCCATCTCGCCCGCAGGAAACCCGGCTCCTTGGAGGTTAACGGTGAGGTGTACATCCTCAGGGAGAGGTTATCCGGAAAGTCCGGGACGGGAGGTTTTTTCCTTATCTCCTACCCTGTACACAGGGGTGGATTCCTGGGTGAGATAAGACCATACGGTATGGTAGACTTCTTAACCTGGGAGGAGGGAAACACCTGGTTCGAGAAGCTGGTCGAGAAACTATCCGCGGAAAAGGAGGAACCGGTTTTGACGAGGAGGACAAGATACACCTTGGGGGTGAGGGTACAGCCTTCCCTTTACTTCAGCGGTAAGGTGGAGGTCTTTTACGAGGACCGTGTGGACGGGCGTGATCTCTGGACCTTCAGGGTATTCCTGGGGTTCGGTATACCTGCGGTGAGGTGAGATATGCGTTCCGTTATCCTCACGGTGGTGCTTTTTCTGAATCTGTCCTTCGGAGAGATAGCTGTGGTCGCAAACCCTTCCTTCAGAGGCACCGAGAGGGTGGAGGACCTCCTGCTCGGCCTTTCAGAGGTCAGGGTGGTCATATACGTGACGGACGACCCCGAGTTCAACGACACTGCGGTCAGGAAGCTGATAGGCATATCTTACGAGGACTTCAAGATGCTCTGGATGGAGAGAGCCCTCGACGGAAGGGGAGTACCGCCGAGGGAGTTACCTCCTGGAGAGGTTTACCTCAGGGTCAGGGAAGACAGGAACGCCATAGGCGTGCTTCCCTTTGAGTTTGTGAGAGACCTGAAGGTCCTGAGGTTGGTGAGGTGAGGCTGAGGTCCAGATTTCAGACCTACACCTTGGCCCTCATCTTCCTCCTGGTGCTTTCCACCCTGCTCGCCTTCCTGTTTCACTACCTTCCCCGTGTGACCCAAAAGTCGAAGGAAGAAGCGGAGAGACTCTTGGCGGAGGAGGTGTCAACCCAGCTCAGCAACGTCATAGACCAGATGACACGCATAGCCAGGGGCGAAAGGCTCGACAGTTTCCTCCAGAAGAGCGAGGACTGGAGGTGGTTCTTGGAGAGGAAGCTGGAAGTTCTGCTGACAAACCACATAAGGAACATCTACCTTGTGTATAAAAGGGACAGCCTCTTTGACTTTCTGATCTTCGTCTCCTCCGAAAGGGAAGAGCCGGACTACAGCCTGATCAGCCTGCACGGTGACAGCTTAGAGTATGTGTTCAGGGAAGGGAAACCACTCCTCATAAAGAGGGAGAAGTTCATAACACTGCTCAAGCCCGTCAGGGCGGGAAAGGATGTGGTCGCGGTCCTCGGGGCGGACTTTTCTCCCGCCAGGTTTACCGAAGTTGAGGAGTCGATAGACCTCATGAGAGATCTGGTCGGTGGCGGAGCCATGCTTATAACCCTGCTCCTGCTGCTCCTTGCCTTCGTCACCGTCAGGTCGGGGATCATAGAGAGAAAGCTGTTTGTGGACCCGCTCACAGGAGTTTACAACAGGAACCTCCTCTCGAGGATACACGACTTCATAGATCTGAGGGACTACGGCCTTCTGATCGTAGATGTTGACAACTTCAAAAGGGTCAACGATGTCTACGGACACGACACGGGAGACCTCGTCCTTAAGGCTATAGCGGGGAGGATCGGGAACCTGATCAAGAGGGACAGGGACCTCGTAGTCAGATACGGGGGAGAGGAGTTCCTGGTCTTCGTCAGGAAAAACGGGGACCCGAACAGGCCAGCCCTCATAGGTGAGAGGATAAGAAAGGGAATAAGCGGGTCTCCTGTTATAGTAAACGGAGGCCCCATAAGGGTTTCCGTTTCGGTGGGTGTCCTCCCGGACGTCTCGGAGGAGAGGAACTTGGAGGAGGCCATAAGGAAGGCGGATATGGCCCTTTACACCGCAAAGAGGAAGGGAAAGGACAGGGTTGAGGTTTACTCGGATAAGGAACGCGCCTACGTCCTTCCCTTCTGGGAGGTAAGGCAGGCTGTAGAGGAAGGGAGGGTAGAGTTCCTCTACCAGCCCGTCAGGGATCTGGAGACGGGAGAGGTCCTGATGCTCGAAGCCCTCGCCCGCCTCAGGGACAGGGAGGGGAACCTCCACGTTCCGGACTCGTTTCTCCCGTCCATAAAGGGAACGGACGCCTACACCTCCCTGACGAAGCTTGCGGTTTACAGGAACCTGGAGGTTCTGAGGGATCACGAAAACCTGAAGGTCAGCGTTAACCTGGAGGTATCTCACCTTCTCAGTGCGGACTTGGTCGAGTTCGTGGAAGAGGCTGTCAGGGAGCTGATGGGTGGAGACTGCGGGAAGAGGTTCTTTCTGGAGATACTCGAGTATGAGGACTATCCCCTCCAAGAGATGGAAGGGTTTGTAAAGAACGTGAGGAGACTGAAAGATCTCGGTATAGGCTTCATCGTTGACGACTTCGGTTCGGGCTACGCCAACTTCCTCAGGATAGTGAACCTCGACCTCGATTACGTGAAGATATAGGGCGACCTGATAAAGGACCTGTCGGACACCAGGATAAAGACCCTCTGCAGGGCGATCGTTGAGTTCTGCAGGGGGCTCGGCACCGAAGTTATAGCGGAGTCCGTGTCCTCAGAGGAGATCCTCAGGTCCGTCAGAGAGATCGGGATAAGGTTCGGACAGGGTTTCCACATCGGGAAGCCCGCAACACTGGACCAGATCTTGACGAGGTCCTAACATTATTAATTATGGGTTACAGGAGCGATCTGGTTAAAAAGGGTGTAGACAGGGCGCCTCACAGGGCCCTCCTCAGGGCCTGCGGTCTTTCCGAGGAGGACCTGGACAAACCCCTCATAGGTATAGCGAACTCTTACATAGACATAATCCCGGGCCACGTCCACCTGAGGGAGTTCGTCCAGCCCATAAAGGAGGCGGTCAGGGAAGCGGGCGGAGTTCCCATAGAGTTCAACGTTATAGGTGTGGACGACGGTATAGCCATGGGCCACTTCGGTATGCACTACTCCCTGCCCTCCCGGGAGCTTATAGCGGACTCCATAGAGACGGTCGTAAACGCCCACCAGCTCGACGCCCTTATATGCGTACCCAACTGTGACAAGATAGTCCCGGGGATGCTCATGGGAGCCCTGAGGGTGAACATACCGACCCTGTTCATAAGCGGTGGTCCTATGCTTGCGGGGGAGGTGGACGGGAAGAGGATAGACCTCATCTCGGTCTTTGAGGGCATAGGCCAGCTGAAGGCGGGGAAGATAACGGAGAGGGACCTTAAGGTCATAGAGGAGAACGCCTGTCCTACCTGCGGGAGCTGTGCGGGTATGTTCACCGCCAACTCCATGAACTGCCTGACCGAGGTCCTGGGCCTCGCCCTTCCCGGAAACGGCACGGTCCCTGCTGTAGACCCGAGGAGGGAGTTGCTCGCAAGGGAGGCGGGAAGGCGGATAATGGAGCTTCTTAAAGAGGACGTGAGACCCAGGGACATAGTGACGGAAGAAGCCTTGGAGGACGCCTTCACCGTGGACATGGCCATGGGCGGGTCCACCAACACGATCCTCCACCTCCTCGCCATAGCCAAAGAGGCGGGTATAGAGTTCGACCTGAGGAAGATAAACGAGATATCGAGAAGAACACCAACCCTCTGCAAGATAGCCCCAGCGTCCCACTACCACATAGAGGACCTCGACAGGGTCGGAGGCATACCTGTGATATTAAAGGAGCTTCTCAAGATGGGCCTCCTGCACGGGAAGAGAAAGACCGTAAGCGGTAAGACCCTTGAGGAGATAGCGGGTGAAGCTCCCGACCCCGACGGCGAGGTGGTTAGGACCTCGGAGAACCCCTACTCCAGGGACGGGGGTATAGCGGTCCTCTTCGGCAACCTGGCTCCGGAAGGAGCGGTTGTAAAGACCGCGGGTGTAGTCGAGAGCATGCTCAGGTTCAGGGGAAGAGCCATATGCTTTGACTCCGAAGAGGAAGCGGTCCGGGCGATCCTGGGCGGTAAGGTGAAACCCGGACACGTTGTCGTCATAAGGTACGAAGGTCCCAAAGGCGGACCCGGCATGAGGGAGATGCTCTCCCCCACCTCAGCCATTATGGGTATGGGCCTCGGGGACAAAGTAGCCCTGATAACGGACGGGAGGTTCTCGGGAGGAACGAGAGGTGCGTGTGTGGGTCACGTTTCTCCCGAAGCTGCTTCGGGAGGTCCCATAGGCGTGGTCAGGGACGGAGACGAGATCCTGATAGACATACCCGGAAGGAGGCTCGAGCTTCTTATCCCGGAAGAGGAGCTAAAAAAGAGGCTCGAGGACTTCAGGCCTAAGAGAAAGGAAGTCCCGAGCCCCTGGCTGAGAAGGTATATGAAGCTGGTGACAGACGCTTCAAAGGGAGCGGTCCTCGAGGCCTGAATGGTCCTTTTTCTCCTCCTCTACCTTACCCTTTACTCCTTTCTTCATGTGTACCTGTACAGAAAGGTCTCTCCCCTCCTCGGGCGTTACCTGAGACCCGCTTTCGGGGTCTTTTCCCTGTACATGATCCTATCCCCCTTCCTGTGGAGGTATCTGGACAAGGAGGGCCTTCACACAGCCAGCTACTACGTCGCCCTCTCAGGTCTCCTGTGGATGGGGTATGTTGTGTACTTCTTCCTTACGGGTCTGACCGTTGACCTCGTCTCAAAACTAAAACCTCTTCCCGTTGAGAGGAGGGTTTCGCTCACCCTGGTCCTTTCCGCCGTTCTCAGCGCCTACAGCCACCTCGAGACTTACTACCTTCAGGTTTACAGGTTCGTTATAAACACACCCAAGCTGCCTGAGGGTGAGGAGATAAAGATCCTGCATATATCGGACCTCCACCTCGGACCCGTGATGGGAGAGGACAGGATAGACATGGTCCTCGAGGTTTACGAAAGGGAAAAGCCCGATATGGTCGTTGCGACCGGTGACATGGTCGACGGGAACATGAGGGGAAAGGACCACCTGGCGGACCTCCTCAGGGCGGTTAACCCTCCCCTCGGGAAGTACGCGGTCCTCGGAAACCACGAGTTCTACAGAGGTCCCGAGCAGGCGGTTGAGTTCTTGGAGAGGGCGGGCTTTGAGGTTTTAAGGTGCGGATGGGTTAATGTGGGAGACCATATTGTGGTTGCGGGTGTGGACGACCCGGCAGGGAACGGGTGTGATGAGGAAAAGGCGCTGAAGGGTGTTGACCCTTCAAGGTTTGTGATACTTCTCAAGCACAGGCCCTCTGTGAGAAGGGAAACCCTCCCCCTTATAGACCTCCAGCTCTCGGGCCACTCCCACGGCGGTGTTCTGTTCTTCGTCGGCCTTACGGTCCTCAGGGTCCTGTACGAGACGGACAGGGGGATCAGGGAGGTAGCACCCGGTAAGTTCATAGTGGTGAGCAAGGGTGTGGGAACGGGGGGCCCTCCCATGAGGCTCCTTTCACCCCCAGACGTTGCGGTGATCACTCTTTACTGTAAAGGATCGTGTAAACCACCGTAAAACCGTCTATACCGTGCTCCCGGGCGTGGGTGACCTTGACGTCCTCTATCCTCGCCCCCTCCTCCTGAAGGGCCTTCAGGACCTCGTTCAGCTTGTCGGTTATCTCCGCTGTGGTCCCTTCTATGTCCACCACGAGGACATGAACCTTCATCCACGTTATTTTATCATTTAACCTGTATGCCCAGGCTGAAGGTCAGGATAAGGAGGAAGCTTAGGAAGAAGAGAGAACCCAGGCTCATAGAGGTATACGAGAGAAGGTTCATAGAAGCCCTTAAAGAGCTCAGGATACCCCTCCTTATGCTCCACTTCTCCTTAACCGTCGGAACCTTGGGCTACATGATCCTCTCGGGAGGGGATTTCATAAACTCCTTCTACATGACCATAATAACCATAGGGACCATAGGGTACGGCGAGATAGCGCCGGGAAGTGATACACCCGTCGGCAGGGTGTTCACCTCCTTCCTCGCCCTCATGGGCATAGGGACCTTCATGACGTCCGTCACCGTGATAGTAAGGGTCTTCTTTAAGGAGGATATAATTAACCTCTACAGGGCTATCCGGATGCTGAGGGAGATAGAGAACTTAAAAGACCACTTCATAATCTGCGGTTACGACAAGACCTCCGCCTGGCTCGCCCAGACCCTTAAGAAAAGGGGTATAGAGTTCGTAGTCATAGAGAGCAAACCGGAGGCTATGAAGTACCTTCAGGAGCACAACATAAAGTACTTCCTCATAGAGGCTCCCTACAAGAGACCCGTCCTCCTCTCCGCGGGTATAAAGAACGCCAAGGGCATGGTCGTAAACCTGGGGGACGACGCCCAGAACATAGCGGTGATCGCCACAGCGAGGCTACTGAGACCTTCAAAGGAGGAGTTCTACATCTACTCCTTCGCCTCCACCGACGGGACCGCCCAGAAGCTCGAGGAGCTCGGAGCGAACAGGGCCATAGTCCCCAACAAGATACTCGCCACCAGGATAGCAGCTTACATATTCCACACCGGGTCCGCCTTCATATCGGACCTGTTCGACAGGATAGCCTTCGGCGAGGAGACCGACATAGACATACTCGAGATAAAGGTGGAGCCCGGGTCTCCCCTCATAGGTAAAAAGCTGAAGGAGGTGGACCTGAGGAAGAACTTAAAAGTCACCGTCGTAGCCATAAGGAAGCCTGAAGGAGACCTCGAGGTTACCGTCACGGGTGAGACCGCTGTGGAGGAGGGGGACACCCTGATAATCTTCGGACAGCCCAAGAATCTCAGAAAGGCCCAGAAGGTCCTCCTGGAGGGGGTTTCATGAGGTACAAGAAGATAATCACGGACTTCTTCATCCTCATGGCCCTGACGACGAACATAAGCTTCATAGTCAGCCCGAACCCGTACGAGCTGGTGATAACGGTGGCGGCGAACCTGGCTGCCACGATCCTGAAGATAGGTGAGGGGAGGGTCCTCTCGACGGAGATGCTCGCCTCGAGCCTGGTGGCGGACCTTCACCTGATACCCGCCCTCTTTATCTACTTCATAGGAGACCAGGTGGAGGCGGTGGGCCTTGCCCAGGGAGCCCTCGCCGCCAACGTCATCTCCGTCGTGATATCCATAATAGAGACGGTCCTGAGCGCCTTCACCGAAGAGGAGGAGTGACTCAGATATACCTCAGTATCGTCATGTCCCTTGTGTCCGCCACTATCCTCATCAGGGCCTCGTAGGCTATCCTGTATCTGGTGTACTCCATAATGCTCTCGGAAAGCTCCGCGTCCTCCTCATCAGACTTCTGCTTCCTGAGGGAGTCCATTCTGTTCTCCTGGACGTCTTCGAGGGATTTAACCTGCGAGAGAACGCTCCCCGTCTCCGACCTCTCCGAGGCTATCTTGTCGTAGGACCTCTGGACACCCTTCAGGTCGGACTCATCGGGGGAAAGACCCTCCCTTAACTTCCTGCCCACCTCGTCCACTATCTGGAAGACGTTCAAGGTGTAAAAACTCCCGAGGGCTGTTCCCGAAAAGGAGAGGCTGAGAGCGGTGGAGAGGTTCTCGGGTATGAGTCTCAGGGTGTACCTTCCGTCCGGTTTCCTGTGGAGGTAAGCCCTGAGGTCCGGAGGTGAGAGCGTGTTGAAAACATCCACGAGGTTTGCGGGTGTGTTGGCTTCCTTTATCCTGCGGTCCGTGTCCTCCAATGTGTTCCCTCCGTCCGAATCCACGAGCTTCAAGGTGTAGGTCCCGTCCGGGTTCGCCACTAAGGTCGCGGTTATGTTCGCTCCCGCAAAGTCAGGGTCCGAGTTTACAGCGTTCACAAGGTCGTTCAGGGAGTAGGACCCTATGTCCGCTATCTGGACGTTCCCGTCCAGGAGGAGGTCGCCTCCAACACCGTATGCGGAGAGGGGGGCGTCCGGGTCTCCCACTTTGACGGTGAGGTACCAGACCCCGTCTCCGTAGTCAACGGTGAAGGTGGTGCTGTCGTAGCTGACCGTGAGTGTCCCCGAGGCGCCCAGGCTGGCGTCCGGGGAGGCGTAGAGGGTGTCAAGCTCGTAAACGTTGGTCGAAAAGACCTCACCGCCCGGCCTGAAGACGGGAACGAAGTTCCCCTCCCCTATCTGGACCCGGAACGTTTCTTCAGAACCCATGTAAGTAAGGCTTCCGTTAAAGGGCTTCGTCGTGAGGGCGGTTCCTGAGAAGATGTAGTTGTCCCCGACCTTCTCGTTTGCCATGTCGAGGAGGAAATCGAGGGCTTCCCTGATCTCAACCCCTAAAGCCTTCAAGGAGTCCTCCGTGTGGATCTCGTTCTTCGCTTGGACCACCTTGGTGTAGACCTCCTTCACCCTGTCCGCCATCTTCCCGAGGACCATGTCCGTGTAGGTGAGGTTCACATCCGCAAAGAGCCTGTTCCTGGAGAACTGGGAGAGCTGGGCTATCTCCTTTTTCAGGTTCAGAACTTTCAAGGTCGCGGGCGGGTCGTCGGATATGTTGTGGATCCTCCTGCCCGTCGCTATCTCTATGGTCTTCCTCGCTATCTCCTGCCTTATCCTGGCGTCCTGCCTCTGGAAGATGGAGAAAAGCAGGCTGTCGGGAACCTTCATACCTTCCACCTCACACCATGTTAAGCGTGGTCTGGATCAGCTCGTCTATCGTCCTGACTATCCTGGCTACCGCCTCGTAGGTCCTCTGTATCCTCATTATCTCCATGAACTCTTTGTCTATGGAGATCCCCTGCATCTCCTGAAGTCTCCTCTCGAGGGACTCCAGAAGTGCGGACTCGATCCTCAGCTTGTCCTTAACGTCCGCCTGTGTCGTGGATATGTCCTCCACGAGGTCGTTCACGAACCCTTTCGTGTTCTCCCACCAGACGTTGGCAAAACCGCTGAAGATGTCCGTTGTGTCAAAGTCGAGGTCATCAAGATCCTGCACGAGTGTCTGAACCACATCTATGTCCCCTATACCCGTTCCCTCAAACACGGGAGAGCTTTCGTATATGTTTCCGCCCGAGTCCTCAACCCGTGCATTTAAGTTTGAGTTGTCTATCCTCAGGGTGTAGGTCCCGTCCGGGTTTGCGACGAGGGTCGCGGAGAAACCCGCTCCCGTTATCCCGAGGTCAGAGTTTATGGCGTTTACGAGGTCGTTGAGGCTCAGACTCCCGTAGTTGCTCACTGTCCCGACCGCGGTGTTACCCAGGTAAAAGGTAAGGTTCCCGTCCAGGCTGTAGGTGGAGAGGGCGGTGTCCGGGTCGGGTACGTTCCTTATAAGGAACCAGGTCCCGCTGTTCTCCCTCGGGACCTTGACCTCTGAGATCAGCTGTTTTGCCACCCTGTCAAGGTGGGACCTGAACCTGGCTATGTCGTTCCTCGCATCCAGAAGGGCTTTTATCTTTCCTGACTCTATGACGTCCGTTATGTCCGTGTCGCCGTCCGCCTTCGAGTCCCAGAAAACCCTTCCGCCCGCGTACCTGAGACCCCAGTAGCTGTTCTGAAAGTCAACCAGGGTAAAGCCCATGGAGGTGAGGACCTTAACCCTCCCTATCTCGTCCTCCTGTATCTCTATGTTTATGAGCTCGGAAAGCTCCCTTAGGTACAGGTCCCTCTCGTCGAGAAGGTTCTTGTAGTCCCTTCCCCTTGCGTAGGTCTGGGCGTAGGCTACCGTTATATCCCTGTTTATGACGTATATCTTCCTGACGAGTTCGTTTATGCGGGTGACGACCCTCCTTAAGTTAAAGTCCAGGCTGTTGTCCAGCCTGTCGAGGTCTCCCGCCTTCGCCTTCAGGAAGTCCGCAAGGCTCTTAGCGGAGTTGTACAGCTCGCTCTTTGCTCCGTCGTTCGTGGGGTTTTTCATAAGGTCCAGGTAAGCCCTGTAGAACCTGTTGGTGTAGTCGCTTATCCCCGCTCCCTCAAAGAGCTCCTGGAAAACACCCTCAACGTTCCCCAGGACACCGCTCCTCTCCTCAAGATACCTCACCAGAGAGAGCTTTGAGTTTCTGAGGCTGAGGTAGTATACGTTCTGGTCCCTCCTCACCTCCTCCAGGTTTATGCCCGCGGGGGGAAAGCTCTTTATCACAGGGTTCTCCTCAACGTAGTCAGGGTTGTTGGCGTTGATCACGTTCCTGTTCCTTATGTCCAGGGACTTCCTGTATATCTCAAGAGCCTGGGAGATTATGCCGAAGGACGCCCCGAACATTCAGACCCTCCTCGAGAACACATTTCCCCTTTTTATGATGGGCTCGAGGGAACCGCTTATTATGGACAGGTTCCTCTCAAGGAGCTCCTTTATCTCCTCGAACTCCTCCCTCACCGAGACCCTCTCCTCGGGCCTTGCGGACCTGAAAAGATCGAGGAGTTCCTCGAAATCCCTTTCGAGCCCTTCCGTATCGAACGGGTCGAGGAGCCTCTCCTTTACGGTTCTCAGCTTGTCCTTCAAGGCCTGCCCCATGGCGGTCCCTATAATATTCCTTCGTCATGTTCCGATTATTTTTCAGAAGGAGGTAAGAAGATGTCCATAAGGGCAAGGCTCGGACTCGTGAACGCCCTGCTTGTAGTGGTTGCGGTCATCATAGGCGCTGTGATCTACAACGCGGAGAAAAGGGTTGAGTCCTCCATAGAGAGGGTCAACGAGGAGCTTTACTACCTTGACCTTTACAGGGAGATGAAGATAGACCTGCTCAGCACAGCGATAGAGGTCAGAAACCTGATACTTGACCCGACCAGTGAGGAGGCGAGGAAGGGTATAAGGGAGAACCTGAAGGCATTTATGGACAAGCTCAGGATACTCAGGGAGAGGGCAGAGGAGTTTGACGAGAAGGAGGCGGAGTGGACAAGAGACCTCGCCTTCTTCACCTACGGAGGGGACATAGAGGGTGTCATACAGCTCGTCGAGATGGAGGCGCTTGAAGAGGCAAGGGACCAGCTCGTAGAGGTGGAGAGGGCGGGTTTTAAAGACACCCTCGACCTCCTTAACACCCTAATAAGCTACAGGGTTGAGAAGATAAAAAAGGAGCAGGAGAGTGTTAGAGCCTATATAAGGAAGGCCAACATCGTCATGCTCGGGGTCACCATACCCTCGATACTGGTGGTCTCCGCGGTCCTCTACTTCATATCGAGGGGCATAATAAGGCAGATAGCGGAGATATCCTCGGAGGTGGACAACCTCGCAAAGGGTATGAGGTTCAAGGACATATCCCTCAGGAAGTTCAGGAACGAGCTGGACAGGCTTATCTCCTCCCTCGAGCAGATGGTCAGGGACATAGGTTCTGCGGTTGTGTCCATAAAGGGCATAATGCTCAGGGTCTCGAAGGGTAACCTCAAGGTCAGGGTAGAAGGGAACTACAGGGGCGATATAGGAGAACTCATGAGCTACGTGAACAAATCCCTCAGAGACCTCCAGGAAACCCTGGGGAGTGTGAAGGAAGGCCTGGTCACCATAGCGGAAAGCATAAGGTCCCTGAACGCAAGCACCCAGCAGATAGAAAGGGAAAACGAGAACCTGAACAGCAGTATAGCCAGTATAATGACCTCGGTGGACGAGACCTCCGAGGCGATCAGGCAGATATCCGAAGAGACCCAGAGGGCCAGAAACGTCTCCCTCGACATGGAAAGGGCAATACAGACAGGCAAGTCCAAGGTTACCTTTATGCACACATCCATGGGGAACATAGTTGAGGTGAGCAGGGAGGTGAACTCTATAACCGAGACCATAATAGACATAGCGGAGCAGATAAATCTGCTCGCCCTGAACGCTGCGATAGAGGCTGCGAGGGCGGGGGAGCTGGGAAGGGGGTTTGCGGTGGTTGCGGACGAGGTGAGGAGGCTCGCGGAGATATCGGGAAACGCTGCCAAGGAGATATCCGCCCTCATAGATAAGGCGGTCAAGACCGTGGAGGAGGGTAGGGTCGCTTCCGAGGAGCTCGTCGACAGCTACGTGAGGATAGAGGAGGTCACTAAGGAGATAGCCAGGGTGATAGACACCATAGCTACCGCCATGGAGGAGCAGAGCAGGGCCATAGACATAATCAGGGACAACATGACGGAGATAACGAGCATATCCGAAAGAAACACTGAAAGCATGAAGAGGATAGCCCAGGAGGTCAGGAACATCAGCCAGGTCGCGGAGCAGGTTGAGGACCGGATGAAGAGCTTTGACGTCTGACCACCCTTTTGAAGGCTATGTAAAAGAGCAGGGCTCTCAGGAACGTTTCCACGGTCATGAAGATCCACGGGACGAGCGGAGAGCTTATGAACTTGAGGAAAACGAATGAAGGTACTATCCTGAAGACCCAGAAGGAGAAGACGTTTATGAGAAGGGGAACGGTCGTCCTCCCCATACCCTTCAAAGCTCCCGAGTATATGGAAGCGTAAGCCATGGGAACCTGGGATATACCTACTATGATGAGGTAGTAAACCGCCCAGCTTATGACCTCCTCGTCCCTGCTGAAGGGGAGGGTCAGATATCTCGGGAAGATTATTATCACAAGACCCAGAACACCCATTATCAGGGCGGTCATGTTGGCGGTGAACCTGACACCGTAAACGAGACCCTTCATGTTCCCCGCACCGAGGTTCTGACCCGCTATTACGGTGCTCGCCACCATGAACCCGAACCCCACCATGAAGGATATGCTCTCAACCCTCAGGCCTATCTGGTGTGCAGCGAGGACCTTGTCCCCGAACCCTGCCAGAAAACCCACAAATACGTTAAAAGAGAGGGTCGTTATCGCCCTCTCTAGGGCTGTCGGTGTGCCTATCCTGACCATGCTCTTCAGGACCTCACCGCTGAGCTTCGGAACTAGGGGGAAGGGAACCTTCCTGAAGGCGGTAAGGTAAAGGTAGACGAGAAAAGCGAAAGCTTCCGAGAGGACTATGCCCCAGCCCGCTCCCTGAACCCCCATCTCGGGAAGACCGAATTTGCCGTATATAAGACAGTAAGAGGTGGAGATGTTTATAAGATTCATCATCACAGCCACCTTCATGGGTGTCTTTGTGTCTCCCGCACCGTTGAAAGCTCCGTAGAAGGTGTTGGTCATAAAACCTACGGTTATGAACCAGAAGATAGGTGTCAGGTAGTCGGAGGAGAGTTCAAGGACCTTGTCCGACGCACCGAGGAAGTCCATTATAAGCAGAACGAGGTCCTTTCCGAAGAAAGTAAGGGGGAGGGCTATCAGGAAGGATATAACGAGGCCCGAAAACAGAACCGGGGAAGGGTCCTCACCCGCCCCAACCTTCTGGGCTACAAGAACGCTCGTCCCCGTGTAGGAGAGGCTCATTAAGGAGTAAACAAACCAGAGAAGGCTCAGGCTAAAGCCGACTGCAGCGACCGCGGAGGGAGAGATCCCGGAGACGAGGATCAGGGAGAACATACTCTCCACGGTGTAGAGGAGGTTAACAACTATTATCGGGAAAGCGAGCCTGAAGATCTTCTTTGCGTTCTCCTTCCTGGGAGAGTTGGGGTCTATGATCACCTTC
>JAUZRJ010000013.1 GCA_030950545.1 Aquificota bacterium
TTGGTGACGGAGGGAGCCTTTATCTTCAGGGTGTAGCCCCGGTCCTCCTTAACAAACTCGTAGGGTCTTTCCTTGAAGAGGACCTCCGCCGGATCCCTTTCGCCGTAAAGCACTTCGGACAGTTCTCTCAGCCTTCCCTCACCCAGGACCTCTTCCTTCATCAGGGGGACCTTCAGGATGGGGACGGGGGAGAAGAAGGTTTCCACTTCCTCGATGTATCTCTTCTGTATGCTGACCCACTCCTTGAAGTAGGCACACTCTTCCAGGTCTCCGGGTATGACCCTGTTGACTATGACCGCGTCGACGTTCACACCGAACAGGTTAAAGTACATAAAGGCCCTCTGGCTTTCTCTTATCACCATCTTCTCCGGGTTCACAACGAGTCTCACCGATGTGGTCTCAGGGTCAACCAGGATCTCGTCCACACCCTTCAGCTTTTCGTAGAAGTTCTCAAGGGCTTTAAAGTAAGCCTCATCGGGGAGAGGAACGTCGGTTAATCTGCCCACGACGGGCCTTGCCACCCTCATCACGAGCCTTTCGGTCTTGAAGACCTTGTTCATGTACCACTTCAGAACCGTAGGCATCGAGACGAACCTCAGGGACTCGCCTGTGGGAGGAAGGTCGAGTATGAGGACGTCAAACTCCTTCTCCCTGTAATACTTGTTCACATAGAGGAGGCTCGTCACCTCCTCCATTCCCGGGAGTATGGCGAGCTCCTCCGAGACTATCTCGTCAAGCCCGGTCGTGTTGAACAGGATCTCTAAGAACCTGTAAACGTCACCCCAGTATCTGTCTATCTCCTCCTGGACGTCTATCTCCTGTATGTAGAGGTTTTCCCTTATCTTCACGGGGAGACCCTTTGCTGAAAATCTCTCCTCCTCCGAAAGGTCAAAGGCATCAGCCAAGGAGTGGGCGGGATCCAGGGATACCACTATGGTCCTGTAGCCGAGCTCGGACAGTCTGTACCCTGTGGCTGCGGACAGTGTGGTTTTGCCAACACCTCCTTTACCGGAGAACAGTATAATCCTCATAGCCAGAAAATTTTACCTTCCACCGCCTTAGTAAATAACAGTTTACAAAAATCTCATTACAATGTTCTGAGATGAGGATTCACATGCAACAAATTCGCAAATTAGTATATAATGATATTACTATAAAATTGCAAACGGAGGTAAAGCCATGAGGAAGGTGGTCCTTGCGGTGGTAGCGGTGAGCAGTGCTCTGATCATGGGCGCGGGGGGCAAGTCCGAAGACGTAAAGCTCCTTGAGGAGGCGAGGAAGTACTTTGAACCCCTCCCGAAGGTGGTGGACAACCCGGAGAACCCCGTGACCCCTGAGAAGGTCAAACTCGGTAAGATGCTCTACTACGACCCGAGGCTCTCAAAGAGCGGTCTTATATCCTGCAACACCTGCCATAACTTGGCCACCTACGGTGTTGACAACCTGCCCACCTCTG
The DNA here is from genome assembly GCA_030950545.1 of Aquificota bacterium. Lineage (GTDB taxonomy): Bacteria > Aquificota > Aquificia > Aquificales > Aquificaceae > Hydrogenivirga. The sequence goes on from JAUZRJ010000013.1 coordinate 1,457, forward strand.
TGGGACACAGGTGGCAGATAGGACCCAGGAACGCCCCCACAACCCTGAACGCTGCCCTGCACGTCGCCCAGTTCTGGGACGGGAGGGCAAAGGACGTGGAGGAGCAGGCCAAGGGCCCGATACTCAACCCCATAGAGATGGCTATGGACTCACCCGAGGAGGTCGTAAAGAGGCTGAGGTCCATACCCGAGTACGTGAAGCTCTTCAGAGAGGCGTTCCCCAACGAGAGGGAACCCCTCACCTACGAGAACGTTGCAAAGGCCATAGCCGCCTTCGAGAGAACGCTCCTAACACCTTCGAGGTTTGACAAGTTCCTGAAAGGTGATCTGAACGCCCTGACCAGGGAGGAGAAGGAGGGACTCAGGCTCTTCATAGAGATCGGCTGTGCCAGCTGTCACAACGGACCCGCGGTGGGTGGCAGGATGCTGACCAAGTTCGGCGTGGTAGAAGCCTACTGGGAGGCGACGAGGGAGTACGTAACCCTGGAAAAGCCCACCATGCCTATGGACGTGGGAAGGTTTGCGGTCACCCACAGGAAGGAAGACCTGTACGTCTTTAAGGTTCCCTCCCTCAGGAACATTACCAGAACATACCCCTACTTCCACGACGGGTCCGTGTGGAACCTCGAAGACGCGGTCCAGGTGATGGCCAAGGTCCAGCTGGGAAGGGAGCTGTCCGAGGACCAGCTGAGGAAGATCGTAGCCTTCCTGAAAGCCCTTGAGGGTGAAATACCCAAGCACGCCCTGGAGGTTCCCGTGCTTCCCCCATCAACCCCTGAGACTTTCAAGCCCGAGCTTTGAGGCTCTGTGGATCTTCTTCACGAACATGTAGTTCAGGGTGTGTCCCCCCCCGCGGGACACAACCCTCCCCCTGAATGGAGCACCCAAGAGGTAAAGGTCCCCTATGAGGTCCAGGACCTTGTGTCTTGCGGGCTCGTTTTCGTATCTCAGCCCCTCCCTGTTGTAGACGCCGTTCCTTCCTATGACAAGGGTGTTGTCCAGGCTTCCTCCCCTGCCCAGACCTTTACTCCTTATGAACTCTATGTCCTCGTCAAAGCAGAAGGTCCTGGCGAGTATTACGTCCTCCGCGTTTCCTCTGAAGGTGAACCTCTGCTCGCCGAGACATCCCTTGAAAACGCCTTCATAGGTGATCTCAAAGCAGGAGCACGGCTCCGCCTCTATTGAGGCCTTACCTGAAGACACCCTGACCTTCCCGGTCACCGAAAAAGGCTCTGTCTCCTCCGTCTGGTCCACGACAAGGCCCTTCAGCTCGCTGTAGAAGGCGTAGGCACTCCCGTCCATTATGGGTATCTCACACCCGCCCTCAACCTCTATAACGGTGTTGGTTATCCTCAGAAGGTGCAGGGTTGCCAGAAGGTGCTCAACCGTCTTCACGGTAACCGATCCACACCCCAGGTCTGTGGACAGAAACGTACCTACAACGTGATCAGGACTTGCGGGTATGTAGACACCCTTCCTCAAGAACCGCACACCCGTGTTCTCATCAGCCGGGTGCAGTGTTATCCTCGTTCTCTCCCCTGTGTGGATCCCTATGCCCTCTATCCTGACTTTATCCTTTATGGTCCTCTGCCTCATAGCGGTTTAATATTAGCAATTTTCCTGCCAAAACCTTCCTATCTCCCTCGCCACCTCTTCCATCAGGGGTTTCTTGGGAACTATCTCCGGATCGATCCCCTCCCTTTCCAGCTCCTTTTTTGTAGTTTTTCCAATGGCTACCACCACAAGACCCTTGACCAGAGCGAGGATCTCTTCCTTTTGCAGATTTGCAAAAAGCCCTCTGACCGCGGACGGACTCGCAAACACCAGGAACCCACCCCCTGAAAGGACCTCCCTGACCTTCTCGGAGGTATGCCTGATGTGGACGGTATCGTAGACCTCAAGGGGTATCACCCTGTAGCCTTTTGCCTCGAGGCCTCTGATAACCTCCTCCCTTCCCTTTCTGGACCTCGGCACGAGGACCACCTCTCCCGAACCCTCGGGGAACGCCCTGACTATGCCCTCCGCACTCCAGTCCTCTGGGATCAGGTCCACCTTAACACCGAAGCTCTCCAGGACCTCTCCCGTCTTTTCCCCGACCGCTACGACCTTTGTCCCTTCGGGGATCCCGGCTCTCTCCAGAAAAAACCTCACAGCCTTTGCGCTCTGGAACACTATGTAGTCCGCACCTGTCTCGGGAACCGGGAAGTCGAGGGGAACGGTCCTTATGAGTGGCAGGGAGACGACCTCGAAACCCAGGCTCTCGAATGCTCTCCTGTCCCTCTCTATGTCCTCCTCGGACCTTGTTAGGATCACCCTCCTACGCAAGCCCGTTCTCCTCTGTCCACTCCCTCATTCTGTTAAGCGCCCTTTCCGCCATAAGCTCTTTCCTCTTTTTCTTGTCCCTTACCTTCTTCTCGAGGGGCGGGAGGAGTCCGAAAACGGGGTTCATGGGCTGGAGCTCCCCTTCCTTTGTGGTTATGTACCTCACCAAGGCGCCCATCATGGTCTCAGGCGGTGGGACTGTGAGGGGCTTCCCCTCCGCGAGCCTTCCCGCGTTTATGCCTGCGAGTATCCCCGTGGCCGCGGAGGCCACATAACCTTCAACCCCCGTTATCTGACCCGCGAAGAATATGTTCTCCCTCTTCCTCATGTTCAGGAAAGGCGTCAGGACCCTGTTTGACTGGATAAAGGTGTTTCTGTGCATGGACCCGAGCCTGACAAAGACCGCGTTCCTCAGGGCAGGGATCAGTCTGAAGACCCTCTTCTGCTCGGGGTAGGTGAGCTTGGTCTGGAAGCCCACCAGGGAGAGGAGGGTCCCTTCCCTGTTCTCCTTTCTGAGCTGGACGACCGCAAAGGGCTGTTTTCCTGTCCTCGGGTCCACGAGGCCCACGGGTTTCATGGGTCCGAAGAGGAGGGTCTGGTATCCTCTCTGGGCCATCTCCTCTATGGGAAGACAGCCCTCGAAGTGGACCGCCTTTTCGAAGTCCTTGGGCTGGACCTTCTCCGCCTTTAAGAGCTCCTCGTAGAACCTCCTGTACTCTTCCTCTGTGAGGACGCAGTTGAAGTAGTCGTCACCACCCTTCCCGTACCTGGAACCCCAGAAACCCTTTGAGAAGTCTACGCTCTCCGCCTCGACTATCGGGGATATAGCGTCGTAGAAGTAAAGGGTGTCGTAGCCCACGAGCTCCTTTATGTGCTGTGTGAGGTCATCGGATGTGAGCGGTCCCGTCGCGACTATGACTATCTCGTCCTCCGGGACCCTTTTTACCTCTTCCCTCCTTACCTCAATGTTGGGGTGGTCCTCTATCTTCCTGGTTATGTAGTCCGCAAACAGGTTCCTGTCCACACCCAGGGCTGAACCTGCGGGGACCCTTGACTCTTTGGCAGCTTCCAGAGTGATGGATCCGATCATGCTCATCTCCGCCTTCAGTAGCCCCGCCCCCGTTGTGATCTCCACGTTCCCGAGGGTGTTACTGCAGACGAGCTCCGCCAGTCTGTCCGTCCTGTGGGCGGGAGTCATCTTTGCAGGTCTCATCTCGTAGAGAACGACCTTAAAGCCTGAACTCGCAAGCCTCCAGGCGGCCTCCGATCCCGCAAGACCGCCTCCTATTACGACTATCCTTTCCCTCATGGGATTTAATATAGGTGGTCTCACTTCTTCCTCTCAAGCTGGGGAAGCTGTATTATCGGGGTCATCTCGGTGTCATAGGGCATGAGGATTATCACGTTGTTACCGCTCTCCGCATAGGACCTTATGTTCTCGAGGAACTTCCACATCAGGTACTCCCTCGTGAGGGACCCCGCTATTATCCTGTTGGCCTCCGCTATGCCCTTTGCCTCTATCTTCTTCCTCTCCGCCTCGAGTTTTTCCTTCTCCACCAAAAACTTCATCCTCTGGGCTTCCTCAAGGGCCCTCCTCTTCTGCTCTATGGCTTCAACCACCTTCTGGGGTAGCTTTATGTCCCTTATGAGTATCTCGTCAAGCATTATGAACCTCTTCTCGAGCTCCCCTCTGACCTTATCCACTATCTTCCGCTGGATGAGGGCTCTCTCCTGGTATACTTGGGAGCTGTCAAGGGTGGCTATCACGTCCCTCACCGCTGACCTTATCACGGGTTTTATTATCCTGTCCTCGTAGAGGGGTCCGTACTCAACGTATATCTCCGAGGCTTTGTCGGGCATGATCTTGTAAAGGGTGGTCAGCTCAACGTTTATGGTCAGGCCGTCCTTTGACAGGGCGTTTATGGAGTTAGCCCCCGTCAGGTCGTAGCTGTGGGTTCTGACCGACATCCTCTCAACCCTCTGCAGGAAGGGGATTATCAGGTGGAGTCCCGGCTTCATTTCCTCCGGGCTCGCCTTTCCGAGGGTGAGTTTCACACCCACGTAACCGCTTGGTATTATCACGAAGGGGTTCGAGAGAAGAAGTAAGCCTCCGAGGACGACCAGGGCTAAGACCACAGCTATAGGGCCCTTCGGGAATTGAGGTGTCCTCGGGTATCTGGGAGGCTCCAGGTCCATATCCGTTCCCTCCTTCGAGCTTATATAATACTCCTCACAGATGGTCTGTGAGGTCTGCCTTGAGGAGAGACCGCCCGGAGGTTACGTCCTTAGGACCTTCGGTGTGGGTGCGGAGTATCTGAAGGACGCTCTGAAAGGTATCCCCTTTTCCTGGCGGGAAGGTCTTGCGGGTGTTGACCTGTTCTTCGACAGCCCTGAGGACCTGAAAAAGGCGGAGGGAAAACTCGGGAAGGTTGTTTACTCGAGGGGTGAGTCCATGGAGGTCGTTGTGGGGAGGCTTCTGAAGGAGAAGGGGTTAACTTTAAGCACCGCGGAGAGCTGTACAGCGGGCCTTCTCTCAGCAAGGATCGTAAACGTTCCGGGAAGCTCCGAGTACTTCCTGGGAGGGGTCGTCGTATACTCGAACGACCTGAAGGTTAAACTCCTCGGTGTCAGGGAGGAGACCCTGAAAAGGTACGGAGCGGTTTCGGAGGAGACGTGTCTTGAGATGCTTGAGGGCTTAAAGGAAAAGTTCAGAACAGACTGTGGTGTTGCGATAACGGGGATAGCGGGCCCGGGAGGAACAGAAAGAAAGCCCGAGGGTCTCACCTACGTGGGCGTTTACCTCAGGGAGAGGATGGTAGTTGAGAGACACATATTCAACAGAGGCAGGAACGGAAACAGGTTCCTCTCCACCCAGACAGCCCTGAACACGCTCAGGAAGATCCTGACGGGGGAGGTGCGATGAAGGTCCACCCAACAGCGGTCATCTCGGGAAATGTCAGGATAGGAGAGGACGTGGAGATAGGAGCCTTCACAGTTATAGAGGGGGACGTGGAGATAGGTGAGGGAACGAAGATAGGAAACAGAGTGACCGTAAAGGGAAAAGTGAGGATAGGAAGGAACTGCAGGATATACGACGGAGCTGTTATAGGCGAGGACCCCCAGCACCTTAAGTACGAAGGCGAGGAGAGCGAGGTGATCGTAGGAAACAACGTGATAATAAGGGAGTACGTCACGGTCCACAGGGGGACGAAACTGGACAGGATGAGGACCGTTATAGAAGACGACTGCATGCTTATGGCTTACTCCCACGTAGCCCACGACTGCGTGGTTAGAAGAGGTGTGATAATGGCGAACTGTGCCACCCTCGGGGGTCATGTGGAGGTGGGTGAGTTCGCCTTCATAGGAGGTCTCTCCGCTGTACACCAGTTTGCGAGGGTGGGAGCCTACGCCATGGTCGGCGGGCTCACAGGTGTCTCCCTTGACATACCCCCCTTCTGCATGGCGTCGGGACAGCACGCAAAGCTTTACGGTGTGAACGTTAAAGGTCTCATGAGGCGTGGCTTCTCAAAGGAGAGGATCTCCGCAATAAAGAGAGCTTACAGGATACTCTTCAGGAGCGGGCTTTTAAGAGAGGAGGCTATAAGAAGGCTCAGGAAGGAGTTTGAGGGAAACGGAGATGTGGAGATGCTTATAGATTTTCTCCTCACAACCAGGAGGGGTATAGCGTCGGACGCGGGAGGTAAGGAGAGATGAAGGCCCTGATCCTTGCGGGCGGTCTCGGTACCAGATTCAGGAGCAAAAAACCCAAACTCTTGCACAGGCTACTGGGAAGGCCTGTGATCGTGCATGTTGCGGAAACGCTGAGACAGGCGGGTATAAGGGATATAGGGGTAGTGATAAGCGGGAGGACGGAGGAGGTAAAAGATATACTCGGAGAGGATTACGCGTACTTTTACCAGGAGAACCCCAGAGGGGGAACGGGTGATGCGGTCCTGTCCGCGTCGGAGTTCTGGAAGGGTGAGGAGGACTACCTTCTCGTCGTGAACGGGGACTCACCCCTCATAATGGCGGAGACGGTGAGGAACATCCAGAGGTTCATCTACATGGTTGAGGAGTACGAGAATGTCAGGATATCGGGTGTCGTCCTGACAGCTCAGCTCTCCGACCCTACGGGCTACGGCAGGGTGATAAAGGAAAAGGGAACGGACAGGATCTTGAGGATAGTCGAAGAAAAAGAAGCGACACCTGAGGAGAGGGCCCTCAGCGAGGTGAACGCGGGTCTTTACGTGTTTTTCGCACCCCACCTCTCGGAGGTTGCGGGTGAGCTCAGGCCTAGCGAAAAGACTGGGGAGGTCTACATCACTGACGCGGTGAACCTGATGGCGTCAAGGGGTATGGAGGTCAGATCCTTCATG
>JAUZRJ010000130.1 GCA_030950545.1 Aquificota bacterium
AGCACGGGTAAGGGATTGGATAAAGCCTTGCCCCCGGCGGGAGCGTTAAGCCCGCTCAGAAGAATCCCCCGAACAAAACTGCCTGCGGGAATTACCTCCCCGACCGACCGCTTCCCCGCCTTCCTCTCCCCGGCTTTCCCCTCCTTCACCCCGGCCCGAACGGTATCACCCTTCTTCTCCGTGTAGTCAAGAACTATAAGATCCTTCAAAAGCTCCTTCTGGGGCGGTCCCTTCCTGACCGCCTCCCGCCTCTCCCCGCCCGAAGGAGCAGAAACGGAAGGAGGAGGAGGTACGTAAGAAGACCTCTCCACGGAACGTGAAGAAGGAGGAGGTGGCGGCGGAGGGGGAGGAGAAGGAGAAGGCGGAGGAGATGAAAGCACGCTCTTCAGCTTCTCCTCCTTCCGCTTCAGCTCGGTCTTTAACCTCTCAAGCTCCGCCTTCAGCCTCTTTATCTCCTCCTCCTGCTCCTTTAACCTCCTCCCGTATACCCCCCTGAAACTCTCCTCCTCCACCTTCTTCTCATCAACCACCTTCACCTCGGGAACTTCCCTCTCCCTTACCCCGGTTTTCTTCCCCCCCGCTTCCGAAAGAAAAAGAATCCCCGCACTTCCGGCAAGAAGTGCAACCCCGAGTATAAAATACTGCTTCCTCCTTTCTCCCTGAAACTTCTCAAGCATCAGCCTTCCCTCAAACTGACCACTATCAGCCTCGTTTCCTCCCCCTTCCTGAGCGAAGGCTTAACAAGAGATATGGCCAGAGGCCTGGGAACAAAGGGTATAAACTGCCCCTCCTGCAAGTGTATGTCCCGCCTGGCCCTCACAAGATACTCACGAACCTCATACCTCGCACCGGTATACACCCGCAAAAGATACAGGTCTATCTCCTGAAACTCCCTGACCTTCTCACCCACACTCCTTACCGTGTAGCCGGGAGGAGGAACCTCCCTGTACACACTCCTCACAAGCTCGAGAATGGTCCTCTCATAGGGATTGAGCCTCTCAAATTCCCTCGCAACCTCCCTCTCCTCACGGGAAACCTTCAAAACTATGGTCGTCGCCGGCCTCCGCTTCGGAAGAACTATGAGCGAAAATATCTTCCCGCCACACTCAACGTAAACCTCCCTCGGATAAGAGGGATACTCTATCCTGTCCCCCTCCTTGACGGGCAGTATCTTGAGCCACGCATTAGCCCCCTTCCTCCTCACCTCCATGCTCTTTTCCCTGGAATACACAACACCGGTTATCTCCCCACCACCGCAAACTATCCTGTTCACATCCGTAAGCGATACGATCACATAATGATAACCTTCACCCTCAATAACCTGATAATCAGAACCGAACACAATACCCGCC
>JAUZRJ010000131.1 GCA_030950545.1 Aquificota bacterium
AAGCGAAAAATATCTGTATATCGGTTCTTAATGTACCGTGTGGAGTTGAAAGATGAGGCAGGTGAGAAAAATAGTAAAGACTTATTCCGTTCCTAATGTACCGTGTGGAGTTGAAAGGACCTTCTGAATTCTGAATAGGGAGGAGGTTATCCGTGTCTGTAGTTCCTGATTTACCGACCGAGGGGAGTTGGGAAATAAAACGGGCTTTGAATATTGTATTAAAAGACCGCCTTTAAGACAGCGTTCTTGAGGTTTTCCACGAGTTCCCTATCCGGGACGTTTGTGAGGCCAAGCTCCCTCAGTATGAAGATCCTGTCTACAGAGCCTATAACTATACTGAGGGCGATCTCGGGGATGAGATCTGTGTCCCCCTCCCTGTATGCGGTTTTGAATATCTCAAGGATACGCCTGCCGGGCAGGTCTTCCTGAGAGAGCTCCTCTCTGAGAATGTGATAGACAGTGAGATATCTGAATTTGTCGGGGTTTGTGAGGGCGTATCCCATGAGGACTTCCACGAGCCTTGCGACTTTTTCTCTGAACGTCTTCTGAGGTAGAACCTCCACCGCTATAAGTCTGTTCAGCTCTTCGGTTATCTCCTTGGTGAGGTAGCGGATTATGTCCTCCTTGCTTGCGAAGTGTCTGTATATGGCACCTTCTGTGATTCCCACCTCGCTCGCGATGTCCTTCATGGTAGTTCCTTTAAATCCTTTTCTCGAAAAGAGCCTTACCGCCACCTTTGCTATTCTCTCCTTGGTATGTGTGAGATCCCAGCTCTCTCCTCTCCCACTCATAGAAGTCCTCCGTGAAAAGTTTTGTCCTTCTCTTTAAAAACTCCCTTTTTGAAAAAATGACCTCAAAGTCATTAATACCCGCCTCCCTTGATACGTGGTCCGCGAACTCCCTGACCTCCTCCTCTGACCTTCCATGAACCATGGAAAAGAGGTTATAGTCCCAGCCCGTCCTCTCGTAGCAGTGGGAGACACATTTAAAGCTGGCGAGGAACATGCCGACCTTGTAGATCCTGTCTTCGGGGACCCTCCACACAACGAGACCGTTGGCTTTGTAACCCGCCCTTCTGTGCCTGAGTATTGCGGAGAATCTCCTCATGACACCCTTTTCCTTAAGACCCTCAAGGACTCCAAGGAGTGTATCTTCTTCTACCCCCAACCTTCCCGCAACAGGTCTGAAAGGCCTTCCGATAAGAGGGAGGTCTTCCTGGGTGTGTTTTATGACCTCCTTCTCCAGGGGTGTGAGGGAAGCGGGTTCAGGCTCACTGTACGGTTCGGGAGGGGTTTCCTTCTCGTAAAGGGAGGAAAAGGTAAGTTTTACTCCGATCTTGAAGGTCCTGCGTGCACGCAGGATCAGAATATCTTCCGCGTGTCCGCCTGAAAGCTTCTTCACAACTTCTTCAAGTGTTAAGGTACTGTCTGGAGGAACCGTCAGGGTGAACCAGAGGTTAAAGGTGTGATCCCTCTCGTAGTTGTGGCTGACACCGGGGCAGTGGTTCACCCTATCCGCCACCTCTTCCAGCCTGTTCCTGTCCACTCTGAAGGCCACGAGGGCGGAGTCGTATCCCGCCCGCTTTGCGTCGTATATGGGTGATATCTGCCTTATGATACCCTTTTCCTTCAGGTTTTTCAGAACGGAGAGGACGGTTTCCTCGTCAGAACCCAGCTCCTCAGCTATGGCCCTGAAGGGTTCCTTCCTTATAGGTATGTGTTCCTGAACAGCCCTGAGCACGTCAGCCTCCAGCATGTCCCGTCCCCTCCAGCACTTTGAGGTTCTCAAGGAACTCCTTAACCCTCCCGTGAACCTCGACAACCCTCCCAACTACCATTACCGCGGGGGGCTTTACCTCCGGCGGGTTCTCAGCAACCTCCCTCAGGGTTGTTATTACAGTTCTCTGGTCTTCGGTGGTTCCCCTCTCTACGAAAGCTACGGGTTCATCGGGATCCCTTCCCGCCTTTATCAGATCCCCCGCTATCCTCTGTCTGTTCCTAACTCCCATCAGGACCACGAGGGTGTCCACACCCCTGAAGGCTTCCCAGTTTACCTTTTTCTCCTTTCCTGTGGCTTCGTGGCCCGTTACCACCGCAAAGGAGGAGGAGACACCCCTCAGGGTGAGGGGTATCCCCGCGTAGGCGGGTACCGAGTAAAAAGAGCTTATCCCGGGAACCACCTCGAAGGGGACTCCCTGATCCGCAAGAAACAGCACCTCCTCACCTCCCCTGCCGAAGATGAAGGGGTCCCCGCCCTTCAGTCTAACGACCTTCTCGTAAAGGGAGGCGTAGTACAGCAGAAGTCTGTTTATCTCCTCCTGGGGTATGGTGTGCTTTCCGTCCTCCTTGCCTACGTAGATATGAAGACATCCGGGCCTTGTCAGGGAGAGTATGTCTTCGTTTATGAGTCTGTCGTAAAGGACAACGTCCGCTTCTTTCAGGATCTTAACAGCCCTGACGGTCAGAAGCTCCGGGTCCCCGGGACCAGCTCCAACGATGTAGACCTTACCCATAGCTCATCCTCCCGTAAAGACGCCCGAAGGTGTGGGAACCGGAAACTCCCTAAGAACCTCAAGGTCCGGAACGCTTACCTTTTTCACCCTGTTCTCGTAGTAGGAGGAAATGTAGAGGTGTCTCCCGTCCCGCGCGAACCTGAGGTGCATCACCCTCCTTCCGAGCTTTTCGGTCCTGACCGTTCCC
>JAUZRJ010000132.1 GCA_030950545.1 Aquificota bacterium
CCCTTTGTGTTCTTCATGAGGTCTTCCCTCCTGACGGGGTCTACCCACACGGTCATGTCTATCCTGTCCCTTATAGGGGCGGACATCCTGCTGTTGTAAGCTCTTATCTGGTTTGCGGTGCAGGTTCACTCCCTGAAGGGATTCCCGCAGTTACCGCAGGGGCAGGGGTTCTGGGCGGTTATCAGGGTGAACCTGGCGGGGAAGGTGACCCTTCCCTTTGCTCTCGACACGTTCACGTACCCGTCCTCGAGGGGCTGTCTCAGGGCCTCTATCACCTTTCTGGAAAACTCGGGAAACTCGTCCAGGGAAAGAACACCTCTGTGGGCGAGTGAGACCTCGCCGGGAAGTGGGGAAGACCCTCCGCCTATGAGGGCGACCTCGGAGGAGGTGTGGTGGGGGGACCTGAAGGGTCTTCTGGTGATGAGACCGTCGCTCAGGAGTCCCGCGACGCTGTATATCTTGCTTACCTCGAGGGACTCCTCGAAGGTCATGGGCGGGAGTATGGTGACGATCCTCTTGGCGAGCATGGACTTCCCTGACCCGGGAGCTCCTATCAGGGACAGGTTGTGCCCGCCCGCGGCGGATATTTCGAGGGCCTTCTTCACAAGGGTCTGGCCTATGACATCTCCCATGTCAAGGTCGAGATCAGGATTTTCCTTCAGGACCTCATCCAGATTCACACCGACCGGTTCGGGGCTGAGCTCACCCCTCAGGAAACTGACCACTTCGCCGAGGCCGGAAAAGCCGTAAACCTCAGCGTCCGGTACTACCGCTCCCTCCACAGAGTTCTCGACAGGGAGCACGAACTTTCCGCCCCTCAGGGACGCAACTACCGGGAGTACTCCCCTCGTCTTTCTCAGGTCTCCGTTGAGGGAGATCTCTCCCAGAAACACGAAATCCGACACTTTATCCGCTGGCACCTGGCCGGTTATGGCGAGTATGCCCACCGCTATGGGGAGGTCGTAGTGGGTCCCTTCCTTCCTCAGATCCGATGGGGACAGGTTAACGGTTATCCTCTTCTGCGGGAAGGAGAAGCCCAGGTTCTTTATGGCGCTCCTGACCCTCTCCCTCGACTCCTTCACAGCGGTGTCAGGAAGGCCTACTATGCTGAAGGAGGGTATCCCGGGGGATACGTCCACCTCAACCGACACCTCAAAGCCCTCCACTCCCGCAAAGGCTCCGCTCCTAACCTTTATAAAACTCATCCTCCCTCAGGCTCACTGCCTGCTCCTGTAGAACCTCACAACCTCCCCTGTCTTTGCGTCCAGGATGACGTAACCTTTTATACCCTTCACCTTCCAGAAGCACTCGCCCGTTCTCCTCGACCTGCTTATCCATACCTTGTAGGGTTTTCCGACGTGCTCCTCCGCTATCTCCACAGCCCTGAGCATACCTATCGCCCCCTCCAGACACCTGAGGTGGTGATCACCACCCAGAACAAGACCTCCGGTTAAAAGAAGTACGAGCGGAAAGACCATACCTCCCTCCTGCGGACAGACTGGAATCTACGATTTCAGAATTTTAATCGAACGGATCTCCTTGTGTCAAGAGGGACTGGAAACACGGGGTTGATAACGGTTCACTCAGATCTTTTCCGCCTCGCCTCCCTGATGTAGTCTATGAACAGGGCCAAAAACACGCCGAAAAAGAGGGAGGACACACCCGCAACACTGACCATGAGGATGCGTTTCGGTTTTACGGGTCTTTCGGGGAGGAAGGGCGGGTCTATAACCTCAACGTATATCCTGTCCCTGCTTTCCTCTATCTTCGCCTGCTCGTACATCTTCAAAAGGGTCTCGTACTTTGCCTGAAGGGTTTTCACCTTTATGTATATCCTGGTGTATTCCGCTATCCGCTCCGGGACTTTCTCCAGGGGCGGTATGGGGACGGGGTTGTCCTGGAGGGCTTCCATCTCCCTGAGCTGTCTGTCTATGGACTCTATCTGTTCCTTCAGATAAACTATCTTCGGGTTGTCCGGAGAAAGGATCTTCTGCAGGTTCTTGAGTTCGATCTGTAGCTCCACCTTTTTGGTCAGTAGCTTCGAATACAGCTCGAGGGAGCCCTTTGCCTGTTCCTGGGGGAATATGATCCCTTCCTTTTTCTGGAAGGCGACGAGCATATCGAGACCTTCCTTCAGCTCCCTTTCCGTTTTTTCGAGCTCCTTCTCCAGAAAGACCCTGTTAACCTTGGCAAGGGTCAGGGCCTTCTCCTCCAGTATCACTTTTAGGTTCCTTATGTAAGACCGTGCTATCCTCACCGCCATCTCAGGATCGGTGAACTCAACGTTCAGCTTTATAAGACCGGTCTTTCTGTCCCTGGACACGCTCACCATACCGCCGAGAACACGCGCTGCGGCGAGAACTGGGTCCTTTACTTTTGAGGGGTCGTGTAGCAGGACCTTGTCCAGGTTGAGGTCCCTCACCACCGCCTCCCTGAGGGTCCTGCTCTCCAGGACCGCCAGTATCCTGGAGGCTGGGTACTGGCTTCTGACCCGGACACCCAGCATCTGGGCTATCTCTTGGAGTCCGCCCGTCTGAGCTGGGGAGATGAGCATCAGGGTTGCGGTTGTTCTGTAAACGGGCGTCATCACAAAACTCAGGACCCCTACAAGGGACGTTATCAGCACCGTGATCCCCGCTATGAGCTTTCTGTGGTCCCATATCCTGAGGAACAGCTCATAAAGGTCTATCTCCTCCTCCAAGACTTCCCTCTTCTCTCT
>JAUZRJ010000133.1 GCA_030950545.1 Aquificota bacterium
CACAGCAACCCTACTATACCTAACGAGGTTGACTGTTCTGGCGGTGCGAGCACCTGCGTTATACGTGTAAACGGGGCGGTTAATGTTCTCGCAGGTACGAACGACCTCGTGATCGACTTCGAGCTAAAAGACTCCGAGATAGAGATAAACTCAAGCTCCTGCACCGTTACCTTCAAGGTAACACCCCTCCACGCCAAACCGCACGACAAGGAGGAGGAGATAGAAGGTGTGATAACAGCCCTGAACAACGGTACTTTTGAACTCAGGGGAGAACACGGTATGACTTTCACCGTGGACTACAGTCAGGTAAGCCAGCAGGGTATAGGTATAGAGAATCTCCTTGTATTTGCCCGTGAAAAACAGCTCAAGGTCGAGGTTGAGTGTTCCTCAATTAACATGAACCAGGCCCACTGCACAGCCTCTGAAATAGAGGTGGAGGTGAAGGGTGTCGTTGCTGATACAACCAACAATGTCTATACAATACAGCTTGATCCTGACGGTAGCGCGATTAAGATAGAACTTGAACAGGGAGGTGAAATTGAAGGGAATATAACAAGCGAAACTGAAGTTGAAGCGGAGCTTGTGGGTGAAGTTAACGGTGTCTACATGGCCTCCGAGATAGAACAGGAGAGCTGAAGGAAACCCCTCATACCCCCTCCCTCTTTCCTCTTCTCCTTTTATAATTTTTTAGATATGCTCAGGATAAGGAAGAGGGCCCTCGATAAGATACTGTCTCAGGCTGAGAGGGATTACCCCTACGAAACCTGCGGTCTCCTTCTGGGAAAGGTTCAGGGCAACGTCAGGACAGTCTTCGGAGCCTACGAGACACCGAACGCCAGCAAGGACAGGAAGAACGACCGCTACGAGATAGACCCGAAGGACTACATGAAGGCGGAGGACAAGGCGAGGGAGTTCGGCCTTGAGATAGTCGGGGTTTACCACTCCCATCCGGACCACCCCGACAGGCCTTCCAGGTTTGACGAGGAGAGGGCCTTTGAGGGCTTTTCCTACATAATCGTGTCCGTTCAGAAAGGAAAGGCGGTATCCTACAGGAGCTGGGAGCTGGTTGACCGGAAGTTCAGGGAGGAGAAGGTTCAGGTTTTCGGATACTGAGATGGGAGTCAGGGAAACAGCCAGAGCTCTCGCTGAGATAGGTCTGGGAGAGGTTTACCTTCTCTCGAGGACGGAAAAACGGAGCTCCGAGCGTGAGAAGTCTGAACCGCGGGCGGAAGACAAAGACACCCTTCTCCGAAAACACTTCAACTCCTTCAGGGACTGTACCAGGTGTCCCCTCCACAGAAGTAGGTCTCAGGTTGTCTTCGGTGACGGAAACCCCGACTCTCCTGTGGTGTTTGTGGGTGAAGCCCCGGGGGAGGAGGAGGACACGCAGGGGAAGCCGTTCGTGGGGAGGGCGGGAAGGTATCTTAACCAGAAGATCCAGGAGGTTTTAGGCCTGAGGAGAGAAGAGGTTTACATAACGAATGTCTGCAAGTGCAGGCCTCCCGAAAACAGGAAGCCCACATCCCAGGAGATAAGGGCCTGCTTTCCCTACCTCAGGAGGGAGCTGGAGATTATAAGACCCAAGGTTATCTGCTGTCTGGGAGCCACCGCGGGTGAGGGTATTCTCGGGAAAACCATGCCAATAACGAAGTTAAGGGGAAAGGTCTTCCCGTATCCCTACAACCCCAAGATAAAGGTCTTTCTTACCTATCACCCCGCCTACATACTCAGAAACCCGAAGGCGGAGGGTGAGTTCCTGGAGGACCTGAAGAAGCTCAGGGAGCTTATAGCTTGAACATCTGGTCCATTATGATCTTCCTGATGAGGGTCTGACTCCCTATTCTGTGTCTCAGCGTGTTCTCCAGATACTTTACGGGAACCAGGTTCTGGGGAGCCCTTCTATCGCTGAACTCCGCAGAGGCAAACTTCGGGATCAACCAGGCGGTCAGGTTTGCTATCTCGACAGCCCTCTTCACACCTATACCCGCGGGGACTTCCAGCCTCGCTATACCGCTCAGGCCCTCGCTCTCGCTTATCTTCACATACCAGGTTAGCTTGTCGAAGGTCTTTGCTCCCTCTCCCTCCATGGTGGGCTGGGAGTGGATGAGAATCAGGGGGGTTCTCTGACCGACCCTCATCTCCCTGAGTATGCAGGTGTTCTCGGGGTACATGTAGATCTTCCTGTGCTTTTTCACATAGCCCACAAAGGGCAGGTTCTTTATCTTGGCGGTGTAGTGGAGGGTCCCGTCGGTTATCATAAGGTCCGGCTTTTCCTCTTTGAAGACCTCTTCCGCAACACCCGCCTCCAGCTTTGCCATCACCTCGTTGACGTGGGGTGAGATCTCGCCGTCCGTCTCCTCAACGAAAAAATCGAGCGACACGTCCCCAAACCTGAAGCTCAGGCTCCTCCTGCCGAGATCGGTCCCCTTCTCGACGAAGAGGAACCTCCTCACCTTGAGGTTTCTGTAGGCGTCCTCCGCAGGGTTCGGTCTTCCGAGGCTAAGAAGGAGCGCACCTACACCTATGGACACGAAGGCGCCTTTTGAGACCGTCCCGTCATCACCCTCGAGGTATACGAGGTTCTCGGTTCTCCTCACCCCGTCCACAAAGGCTATCCTTATGCTGTCCGCGGGTGTTCCGTCGATCGGCCTCCAGTCCCGGGTCTCCACCTCCAGAGACCCTATCTCCTCCGACTCTTCCAGGTACAGGTCGTCCGCCTCAAGGATCTTCCATGTGTCGAAAGAGAACCTGTACCTTCCCAGCCGGGGCATGTTCTACCTCCTCGAGCTTCCTCCAGAGGACCTCTTTAAGGTCCTCCACTCCCTCACCCGTCAGGGCGGAGACCGCGTAAAAGTCATACCCCATGCCCCTGAACCTCTCCTTGAGGTATCTGAGATAGTCCCTGTCCGAGAGGGCGTCTATCTTGTTCCCCACAACTATCCGGGGCTTTTCGGCAAGTTCTCTGCTGTAAAGTTCAAGCTCCCTGCTGACGACCTCAAACGCCTCCAGGGGGTCCCTCTCCCTGAAGTCGGAGACGTCGATGAGGTGAAGGATCAGCCTGGTCCTCTCTATGTGCCTGAGGAACTCGTGTCCGAGCCCCGCTCCTTTGTGGGCGTTTTCTATAAGACCAGGTATGTCCGCAAGGACGATCCTCCTCTCCTCATCAAGCTCGAGGACACCGAGGTTCGGGCTCACCGTGGTGAAGGGGTAGTTTGCCACCTTCGGTCTTGCTCTTGTGAGTCTTCCAAGGAGCGTGGACTTGCCCGCGTTCGGAAGCCCGACTATCCCGATATCCGCTATCAGTTTGAGCTCAAGTATTATCCACCTCTCCTCTCCCTCCTCTCCCCTCTCCGCATACCTGGGTGCCTGGTTCGTCGGCGTCGCGAAGTGGGCGTTACCCCTTCCGCCCCTTCCGCCTTTTGCTACCACACATCTCTGGCCCTCCCTGACGAGGTCGCATATGACCTCGCCGGTCTCCGCGTCCCTGACCACCGTCCCGATGGGTACATAAACTATTAGATCTTCGCCGTCTTTACCCTTCTGGTTCTTCCCCTTTCCGTGCTGGCCGTTCCGGGCTTTAAAGTGGGACCTGTACTTGAAGTCAAGGAGTGTGTGCTTGCTCGAGGTAGCAACGAGGACCACATCACCGCCCTTGCCCCCGTCACCTCCCGCCGGACCGCCCCTGGGTCTGTATTTCTCCCTCAGAAAGGCGACAGCACCGTTTCCCCCCCTTCCGCCTTTGACATAGATCTTAACCTTGTCTATGAACTGCTTCTCCATACTGGATTTAATATAGGTTCTCTCACGTGAACTTACCCGTTCTGAAGTCCTCCACAGCTTTCCTTATCTCCTCCTCGCTTGTCATGACGAAGGGACCCCATCTCACTATGGGTTCGCCGAGAGGCTTCGCACTCCCGAGCAGTATGTGGGACCTGCTAACCGAACGGATCGTTATACCGCTACTGTCCGGGACCGCGAGGTGCCCTCCGCCAATCTTTTCACCGTTCAGGACCACCGTTCCCTCGGAAACCGCCAGAAAGGTTGCGTTCTCCTCAGGAAGGTCGATCCTGAAGGTCCTTCCAGCGTCCATCTGTATGTGCAGGTATGTGAGCGGGTAAAAGCCTTTTTTCCTCATCACGTCGCCTACAAGGTCGTAAAGCACCACACCTTCAGATACGGTTCTCCTCTTGGCGGGAAAGCTGTGGTAGAAGGGGTCCGACATCTTGTATGAAGCGGGGTTGTTGATCCAGAGCTGGAAGCCCCACAGGAGACCTCTGTCGGTGAGGGGCATCTCGGAGTGGACCACTCCCCTACCCGCGTTCATCCACTGAACCCAGCCCTCTTCCAAAACGCCCTCACCTCCGGAGCTGTCTTTGTGCTTGAACTTCCCCTTTATCATGTAAGTTATCGTCTGGAAGCCCCTGTGCGGGTGCGGGGGAAAGCCCCCCCTGTAGTCTTCCGGGTCGGAACTTTTGATCTCGTCGAGGAGCAGGAAGGGGTCTATCTCTCTGGGAAGGACTCCTATGTATCTCCTTATCCTGACGCCCGCTCCGTCAACCACCTCAACCGCGGGAAACACCCTCATCCGGTCCTCCCACAAAGCTCAGAAGGGATACGCTCCCGAACTCAAAGCTGTCGTAAAGAACGGAGACTTCATCATCGGGGTAGAGGGATCCCAGAAAGTAGAAGAGGGGTATGAGGTGCTCCTCCGTCGGGTGGGCGAGCCTTCCGAGGTTGTCCCTGTAGTTGAGGACCGCGTTTGTGTCCTTTCTGAGGACCCACTCCTTCAGCCTCTCCTTGAAATCAACCGCCCATCCGGGCGGTCCTTCAGGGTTAAAGACCGCGTCTTTCAGGTTGTGAACCGCTCCACCGCTCCCTATCAAGACTACCCTGTCCCTGAAGGACCTCAGTTTTTCCGCCAGAGCGAGGTGGTCTTTTAACTCCTTATCCGCATCTATGCTGATCTGGGACACTGGAAACCTGCGGTCCGGGAACATGTGCCACAGGACCGCCCA
>JAUZRJ010000134.1 GCA_030950545.1 Aquificota bacterium
TTTCCATGTCCAGCCGTCTGGCGAGGTTGACTATGGTCTCCACTATCGCAAGGCTTTTCGGGCTTCTGGTTATCCTGTGAACGAACTTTATGTCTATCTTGAGTATGTCAACGGGAAGGGTTTCCAGGTATGCGAGGGAAGAGTAGCCTGTTCCGAAGTCATCGACCGCGACACGCACCCCCATGGCCTTCACCCTTTCAAGAAACGCTCTCGTGTGATCCAGGTCCTCCACCAGGAGACGTTCCGTTATTTCCAGGATCAGCCTGCTTCCCGCTTCTCTCGCCACCTCCTCCATGCCCGTCAGGAAGTCGGGATCCTTGAAGCTCCTGGGGGAGACGTTAAAGGAGACGAAGAACCCCTCGAACCTGCCGATAATGTCCACGACCCTCTCCAAAACGGTATCCTCAACACGCCTTATCAATCCGGTTCTCTCGAGTGTAGTTATAAAGTCCCTGGGCGTAAGTATCCTGTCCTTCTCCCTGAGCCGTATCAGGGCTTCGAAGCCAGCCACCTTTCCTGTATCCGTGCGGTATATGGGCTGGAGATACAGCAGGAATCTGTCCTCCTCTACAGCTCTTTTGAGCTTTTCCCTCATCCTGAAGTACTCGTTCACCATCAGGTTTATCTCTTCACCGAAAAACTTGTACGTGTTCTCCCCCTCGTTTTTGGCAAAGGACAGGGCGGTGTACGCCTTCTCGAAGAGCTCCGTCGTGCTTTTCGCGTCCGCAGGATAAACGGAAGCCCCTATATTTACGGTCAGGATGACCGTTTTCCCGTTCACTTTTACAGGCTGTTTTACGAGGGTCAGTATCTTCTCCATCAGGGTGGTTATGTTCTTCTCCTCTATGTTCCTCGCAAGCACACCGAACTCATCCGCACCTACCCTCGCAACTATGTCCCTTCTGAAGAGGTTTTGCTTGAGGGTCTGGGCGAACCTCCTCAGGATCTCGTCTCCCACACTGGTCCCGTAAAACTGGTTCATAGAGGCGAAGTTCCTGAGGTCAAGTATGAGGAGCAGGTGGTTTTTATCCTTCTCCCTTTCAAGGATCATCTCAACACCCGCAAGAAAACCGTCCCTGTTTGGAAGGTCCGTCACCACGTCTATGTACCTGATCCTGGCGATCTCCTCCCTGAGACGCCTCTCGGAGGTTATGTCCCTGCCTATGGCGACGAATCTGGTTTCCCCCGTGCGGAACCTGATGGGGACTATTGTCTGGTCCAGGTAGAATATCTCGCCGTCCCTACGCCTGTTTACGAAAACAGCCTCGAACACCTTGCCCGACTTTATGGTCTCCCAGAGCTCCCTGTAGAACTCCTCGGAGTGATAGCCCGATTTGAACACCCTCGGGTTCTTACCCACGAGATAGTCCGCGGTGTATCCCGAGATCTTCTCAACCGCGGGATTCACGTAAAGTATGGTCCCGTCCTCATCGGTTATCAGGAACCAGTCGTGGGCCTTCTCCACAGCGATGCTTATGAGCTTCATGTGCTTGTCTCTGGCGATCCTGTCCATAGCAAAGGAGAGGTCTTTCTGGACCTCCTTCAGGAGATCGAGCTCTTCATCGGTAAACATTCCCGGTGTCTGGGAGTATATGTTCACAACGCCGAAAACCTTTCCTCCTTTCATCACAGGTATGGCACAGGAGGAGAGATAGTTCCTCTTCAGCATCTCCTCCCGCCACGGCTCCACATCCGGATTGGTTCTGGTGTCGGGGTTCACCACTATCCTGCCCTCCCTTAAGGCTTTACCCGTAGGTCCTCTTCCCTCAGGAACGTCCTCGCTCAGGGATATCTTGAGGTTCTTGACGTATCCGTCGTCGTGACCGTAAACGCAGACCGGAACGACCTCTCCGTTTTCCCGGTTCACTATACCCACCCACACCATTCTGAAACCCGCCCTCTCCACAAGGAGCCTCGCCACCTCCTTAAGCAGATCCGTCTGATCCATCGCGGAGACTACCAGTCTGTTCAGCTCCTTGAGGAGGCTGAACATGCGCTCATACTTCCTTCTTTTGGTGATGTCAACGAAGATGACGAAACCCGCAGGCTCACCTGCCCAGAGTATCGTCCTGCTGAAGGCGAATACGATCTTGATCCTGCGGTCACGGGTGATAACGGGTATCTCCTGGTAGGTCATTTCAAACCTTTCTCCGCTGACCCTCCTTCTGGCTATCTCCCTCACCCGCTCCCTCATCTCGGGTGAAACGAGATCCTCAACGGACATGTTCTTAAGCTCCTCTTCCGGGTAGCCCAGTATGTTAACCGCAGCCCTGTTCGCGTAAACGATCCTGCCCCTGTATATGAGGACTCCGACCTCCGGGGCGTTGTTCAGGGCGTCGAAAATCTCCAGAAACTCCCTCTCGCGGGTGGCGTCCTCCCAGACCCCCACCACCTCCACGAGATTCCCATCTGATCTGACCGGGATGACGGTGTCGTGTATGTAGGTGTACCCTCCGTCCTTCCTCCTGAACCTGAAGAACCTGTCCAGGACCTCCCCCTGGCCGCTCAGACGCTCACAGTCGGAGAAAAAACCCTCAAGGTCGTCCGGGTGTATGTTTTTCACACACCACTCCGGGTCGGACCTTATCTCCTCCCTGGACCAGCCCGTTATCCTCTCAACCCAATCGGTCAGGAACTCCACCTCCCTCACCCTTACAGAACGCCCCTTTATCTCCACCACCGCCCTGTACACAGCGGCGGGCAGTCTGCTAAGTATATTCTGGCTCTCCATTATGTTATAAATATCGTATCCTCCGCGGGGTTTGAGAGGAGAGATAGGCATGAGGAAGGTTATCCTGGGCCTGCTTACCCCGTTGATCTGCTTTGCGGAGGCTGTGCACGATCTGGAGAGGGGAGACCCCGTCGGGCCCTTCGTCAGGTTCCTGCAGGGTAAGGCGAGTACCCTGGACGCGTTTCTCATAAAGAGCCTGGGAGATATGGTTAAGGTCGAAGTCCCCGATTACATCAGGGCATACGCGGAAGGCTTGGTTAAGGAAAAGAGGGGAGACCTGGAAGGAGCGCTCGAGAGCTACCTGAAGTCGATAAGCCTGAAGCCAGACTACAATCCCTCCTACTTCAGGTTTAACGACCTCATAAGAAGGGTCAGGAATCCCGAGG
>JAUZRJ010000135.1 GCA_030950545.1 Aquificota bacterium
ACCGCCTCTACAGAACCCTGTCGGTGATAGGTGAGATCATCCTCAGAGAGAGGGACAGGGAAAAACTTTTTAAAGACATATGCACAGCCTGTGTGTCCTTCGGAGGGTTTAAGGCCTCATGGATCGGTGTGTTTGAGGGTCCCAGACTTCACATAGTCTCCTCCTGCGGGGGTGTGGAGGATTTCCTGAACAGGATAAGTAAACCTGTCCTGTCAAGGATTAGACGTGGTGTGGGTCTGTGCGGGAGGGCCTTTAGGAGCGGTGAGGTTGTTATAAACAACAACACCAGAGAGGTTAGGCCCAAAAAGCTGAGAGAGGAGATGCTGAAAGAGGGCTACCTGTCTTCCGCAACGATCCCCGTGAAGCTCGGAGACAGGGTCATCGGGGTTTTCAACCTGTATGCTGACAGAGAGAACTTCTTTGACGAAGAGATGGTGAACCTTGTGAAGGAGATAGGTGAGGAGGTCTCCTTTGCCCTTGAGTTTCTGGAAAAAGAAGAAGAGCTCACCAAACTCTCCCTCGCCATAGACCAGACGTCCGACTGGGTCCTCATAACAGACAGGGAAGGGGTCATAAGGTACGTAAACAGGGCGGTTGAGGAGATAACCGGATACAGGGTTGAGGAGCTCATAGGTAAAAAACCCAGCATTTTCAAGTCAGGAAAACACAGGGACATCTTCTACAGACAGCTCTGGAAGACGATCCTCTCAGGTCGGACCTTCAGGGCGGTTTTCATAAACAGGCGCAAGGACGGAAGACTCTTTTGGGTGGACCAGACGATAACACCTATAAAAGACAGGGAGGGGAACGTCATAGGGTTCGTAGCGACAGGAAAGGACATAACCCAAGAGAGGGAACTTGAGGAGAGGATAAGGCATCTTGCCCTCTACGACCCTGTGACGGACCTCCCGAACAGAACCAACTTCATGGAGAGGCTCAGGTTCTCCCTCGTGAGGTCCAAGATAACAGGAAGGTCCCTTGCGGTGGTCCTGCTCGACATAGACAGGTTCAAGTACATAAACGACACCTACGGGTACCAGGTGGGAGACGCGATCCTGAGAGAGTTTGCGGGCAGGCTCAGGAAAGCTCTCAGAGACGGAGACACAGTGGCCAGGATAGGTTCCGACGAGTTCGGGATAATCCTTTACGACCTCGCCAGGAAGGAGGACACGGTCAGGGTGATAGAGAAGATCTTTTCAAAGGTAGACCCTCCTTTTAAAGCGAACGGTCAGGAGATAAAGCTCACGGTCAGCCTAGGTGTGTCCGTGTTCCCTGACGACGGCGATGAGGCGGAAGACCTCGTGAAGAAGGCGGAGGTCGCCCTCGCCCACTCGAAGGAGTCCTACTCGAACAGCTACCAGTTCTTCAGGGAGGAGATGAACGCCAGGATAGCGGAGTTTCTACTTATGGAGAGACATCTTGAGAAAGCCCTCGAGAGGGAGGAGTTTGTCCTCTTCTTCCAGCCCTGGTTCGACCTGAAGGACATGAAGGTCTTCGGTATGGAGGCGTTACTGAGGTGGCGGAGCGAGGATATGGGCGTGGTTTCACCCTCCAGGTTCGTTCCCGTCCTCGAGGAGACGGGACTCATACTTAAGGTGGGTGAGTGGGTGCTCTCAAAGGCCTGCAGGACCGCCAGAAGCTGGGGAGTTCCCGTTTCGGTAAACATATCGCCCTCCCAGTTCAAGGAC
>JAUZRJ010000136.1 GCA_030950545.1 Aquificota bacterium
CACGATCAGGAGGTTCTTTGGGATCTCGTGGGAGGACCTCGGCTACAGGGTGATCTACGACCACGCTCACAACATAGCCAAGGTAGAAAGACACAGGACAGGAAACAGGGTCAGGGAGGTTGTGGTCCACAGGAAAGGAGCCACAAGGGCCTTCCCCCCTTACAGCCCTGACATACCCGAAGACTACAGGGACATAGGACAGCCTGTGATAATACCCGGGGACATGGGTAGGGCCTCTTTCCTGCTTGTGGGTCAGCAACCCGCCATGGAGGAGAGCTTCGGGACCGCATGCCACGGTGCGGGAAGGGTGATGTCCAGAAGGCAGGCGAAGAAGTTCGTCAGGGAGAGGGGCCTTGAGAAGGTGATAGCGGGCCTGACCGTGGTCGCCAGGGGCAAGGGAACGATCATGGAGGAGATACCCCAAGCCTACAAGGACGTATCCGAGGTCGTGAGGGTGATACACGAGCTCGGCATAGCGAAGATGGTGGCGAGGCTGAGACCCCTCGGAACCTTAAAGGGGTGATCTCCTGAGGTCCTTCATAAGCCTGAGCTTCGCCCTCAGGGAACCTCTCACATCCTCAAAGGATCTGACGCCCTTAAGGGCAAAGAGAAGGGACGCACCCTCTATAAAAAGACCTTCCCTTCTCCGCGGGACCTCACCCAGCGGGCGCCTTATCAGCTTCTTCAGTTTCTCCATGCTCATGTATATTTATTACGGATCAGTTTATCCCGAGTTTATGCCATATCTCATCTATCTTCTTCTTCACCTCGGGGTCCATCCTTATAACTTCAGGCCACTCCCTGCTGTAGCCCTCCTCCCTCCACTTGGTGGTTGCGTCCACTATCATCTTCCCGCCGAAACCGACCTCGTTGGTTGAGTGGTCGAGGACGTCTATAGGACCTTTTAGGATCAGAACGTCCCGGGACGGGTCCACGTTGTTACCCCATGCCCAGAGGACCTCACCGAGATCGTGGACGTTTATCCAGTCGTCGAAAACTATTATGTGCTTTTCAAGGGACATCAGGCCGAGACCCAGAAGTGCGTAGGCTACCTTGAAGGCGTGTCCCGGGAACCTCTTTTTTATGGACACAAAGCAGAAGTTGTGGAAACACCCTTCCGCGGGGAGGTGGTAGTCAACAACCTCAGGAAGGTTGAACTTTATAAGGGGGAGGAAGATCCTCTCGGTCGCCCAGCCGAGGTACTTGTCCTCCTGAGGGGGTATCCCCACGATCGTGTGGAGGTAAAGGGGCCTTTTTCTTCTCACTATGGCGGTAACGTGCATCTTAGGGTACTTCTCCACGGGCGTGTAGTAACCGGTGTGGTCACCGAAGGGTCCCTCGTCCACGAGAGGCTCTTCCGGGTCCACGTAGCCCTCTATGACTATCTCCGCGTTGGCGGGGTATTCGAGGTCAACTGTTACACCCTTCACGAGCTCAACAGGCCTCTCCATTATGATCCCGGCAAAGAGGTACTCGTCCACCTCGGGGGGAAGGGGTGCGCTCGCAACGTAGGGTAGGGGTGAATCCCCTCCTATGGCGACAGCGACCTGGAGCTTCTTGCCCAGCCTTTTCGCCTTCCAGTAGTGGTGGTTCCCGTCCTTGTGGATCTGCCAGTGGACCGCCAGCTCCCTTCCCGAGAGGACCTGGAGCCTGTAAAGCCCCACGTTCCTTATACCGCTCTCCGGGTCTTCCGTTATCACCTGACCGAAGGTTATGTACCTCCCTCCGTCCTTGGGCCAGCACTTGGGTATAGGGAGGGTGAGGAGGTCGGGGTTTTCGTCGATAACCTCATGGACCGGAGCCCTCTTTACCACCTTCGGTATGGCGTCGTTGAGCTTTTTAAGCTCAGGGAGCCTTTTTAACTTCTCCAGAAATGTTCTCGGAACCTCAGGTCTCAGGATCCTGTACAGCTTCCAGCCTATGTCCTCAAGGTTATCGTAGCCGAGGGCCATCTTGATCCTCTCCTCCGAACCGTAGACGTTCGCCACAAGGGGTATGTCGTACCCCTCAACCTTCTCAAAGAGAAGGGCCTTTCCACCGCCGGGCATCTTGGACACCCTGTCTATCACCTCCGTGATCTCGAGCACGGGCGAGAGGGGTTCCTTTATCCTGATGAGAAGACCCCTCCTCTCAAGCTCCCTGAGAAACTCCCCTAGACTCCTGAAGGGCATGGTTTTATTTTAGTCCTAAACCTCCTTGCACAGGATCCTCTCGAGGAACTGGATGTCCTCCCTGTAGGTCACCTTGACGTTCCAGTAAGACCCGAGGACCACGCCGACCCTGTAGCCGTATCTCTCCAGGAGGCTCGCGTCGTCCGTTCCGAGGAAGCCTTCGTTCCTCGCCCTGAAGTGGCACTCGAGAAGGACCTTCCTCCTGAAGCCCTGGGGTGTCTGGGAGAGCCATATGTGGGTCCTGTCAACGGTCCTCAGGACCGTATCTCCGGAGACCTCCTTCACCGTGTCCCTCGACGGGACCGCCACGACCTTACCGTCAAGGTCATCAAGCACGGAGACCTCCCTGAACATCTCCTCCGTCGCGAGGGGCCTCACAGAGTCGTGTATGACAACGACGTCCGCCTCCGTCTCGAGGAGGGCATTAAGGACCGAGTCCTGCCTCTCCTTACCACCCGCTACCTTCCTCACACCCTCCGGGACGGGGACCCTGTCCATGACGTCCTCCGGAACCACCAGGATAACGTCCTCAAAGAGCTTAACCGCCTTTTCAAGGGAGTACATGTAAAGGGGCTTCCCGCACACCTCCATGAACTGCTTCCTGAAGCCGATCCTCCTCCCCTCGCCCGCGGCAAGAACTATGCAGGCGGTCCTCATACCTCCTCTCTCATCCTCTCTATCCGGGAGAGGACGGTCTCCTGGTCAACCTCCTCCTCGGACACTATCTTGAGGCCTCCTTTTCCCTCGAAGACGTAACAGCTGAGCTTCAAACCCTTCACGTCCGCCTCCAGGGCTTCGCGGGTGGTTCTGTCGAGGAACTTCTTCACAGACTCCTGGTCCCCCAGGTCCACCGCCTGCTCGGAGACCTCCACGTCCTCCTCCGTGTAATCACCTTCCTGCGGTGTGAAGACCACGTAAACTACGGTCTCATCACCCGGAAAGTCCGGGTCATCTATCATTAACTTGAACAGCTTCTCGACCTTCTGCCTCATCTGGTGCCTTATGCTCATCGGGACACCTCCTTCAGGTTAGATCAAATATAACCGTCTTTATCTCCGTGTAGTCTTCAACCGCGAACCTTGGTCCTTCCCTGCCCACTCCTGAACTCTTGAAACCCCCGTAGGGCTGGTGGTCCACCCTGAAGGTCGGACCTTCGTTTATAAGAACTCCTCCCGCCTCCACCCTCCTTATGAACTCCCAGGCCACCTTTATGTCCTTCGTGAACACACCCACCTGAAGTCCGTACTCTGACCTGTTTACGAGATCCACGGCCTCGTCCACGTCGCTGTAAGGATCGACCACAACAACTGGGGCAAAGGCCTCTTCCTTAAAGAGCTTCGCGTCGGGCGGGACGAGGGACACCACCGTAGGCTCAAAAAGGGCGGTCTTCTCCGCACAGGCGACACCGCCCACCTCGAGCTTCGCACCCATCCCGACCGCCTCCTCTATCCACTCCCTTATCCTGACGGTCTCCTTTTCGGTTATCATAGGACCCACGTCCGTCCCCTCGTCCATGGGATCTCCCACTCTCAGGGTCTTGACCCTCTCCTTGAGCCTTTCCAGAAACTCCTCAAAGACCTCCTCGTGGACGAACACCCTCTGAACGGATATGCACACCTGACCCGCTATCGCGTACCCTCCGAGGACCGCTTTCTCCACCGCCCTGTCCATGTCCGCGTCCCTGTGGACGACTATGGCGGAGTTGGACCCGAGCTCGAGGATGAGCTTCTTTATCCCGACCTGTCTTGAGATGATCTCACCTACCTTCCTGCTTCCTGTGAAGGAGACGACCCTCACGTCAGGGTGGGTCGTCATAGCCTTCCCCACGTCCCCGTACCCGGGTATCACCGAGATAGCCTTTTCGGGGACCCCAGCCTCTATGAGGACCTCTCCGAGCATCAGGGGTGTGAGGGGTGTCCTCTCGGAAGGTTTGAGTATAACCGCGTTCCCCGCCGCTAGGGCGGGAGCTACCTTGTGCATGGAGAGGTTGAGGGGGAAGTTGAAGGGGGTTATGGCGGAGACTATACCAACGGGGACCCTGATGTAGAAGCCTACCTTACCCTTCCCGTTGGGGTGTGCGTCGGGAAGGAAGGTCTCCCCGTGGACCCTCTTCGCCTCCTCCGCGGAGAAAACAAGCGTCTGGATCGCCCTCTGGACCTCGGTTCTCGCCTCCCTTATGGTTTTACCCACCTCAAGGACCAGGGTCCTCGCAAACTCCTCCGCCTTCCTTTCCAGTATCTCAGAGGCCCTCATCAGGATCTTATATCTCTCGTAGGGTGTTAGGGAGGAGATCTCCTTAAAGCCCTCCTTTGCCCTCTCCACCGCCCTCTCAACGTCTTCTTCCTTCCCCAAGGGAACCCTCCCGATCACCTCACCCGTGTAGGGGTATACGACCTCTATCTTCTCCTTTCTGTCTACCTTCTCACCTCCCACGATCATGCTCTTCTCCAGCATGGCGGACCTCCCTTTACTTTTTCTCCTTCTCCTCCCTCTTCTTCTCGTACTCAGGCTGGAAGGCTATGACCGCCTCTTTGGAGAAGGTTATTCTCGTGTTTGCGTCCACCTTCAGGGTCACCGTCTTCTCCCCTATCTCCACTATGGTCCCCCATATGCCCGAGGAGGTTATCACCCTGTCGCCCTTTTTGAGTCTCTCTATGAGCTTCCTGTGCCTCTCCCTTTCCTTCCTGTGGGGCCTTATTATCAGAAAGTAGAAGATAAGGAATATACCGACCAGGAAAAGGATCTGGAACAGGATCGCTCCCGCGGGTGAGGGTCCTTCCTTCGTCTGAGCGAAGGCGAACTCGATCATCTCATTCCTCCTTCCAGTACTCTTCAAAGGCTATCCATGTCCTAGGGATTATGAACTCAAGGTTCTCCCAGGATTTCATATATTTTATCCTCTTCCTCACCGCCCTACCGAGCGTCTCACCGAAGGTGTCAAGGGCTTCATCTCTGTAGTCCCCGGGTGACCCTTCAAGAACCGCCTCCCCCGCCATAGACCCTGTCATAACCGCACTGGCTATACCCCCTCCCGTTATCGGGTGGCAGAACCCTCCCGCGTCGCCCACCATGAGGACGTTATCTCTCACCGGGTCCTTTACACCCTCCGCGGGTATCCACCCTCCTGTCCTTGAGACCACATTTCCGAGGACCCAGCCGTCCGATATGACCTCTCCGATGAACCGCTCCAGCACCTTCGTCACGTTCACCCCGAAATCCGGGTCCACTCCCACACCGACGTTGGCGAGACCACCTTTAGGGAACACCCAGCCGTAACCACCCGGTATGTAGTCCCTAAAGTATATGACAAGATCCTCAAGCTTCTCTCTGAGAGGTACGGTCACCTGAGCGGTCGTGAGGAAGGACCTGGTGTGATCGCCTGTGAGCCTCGCCACCCTGGACCTGGGCCCGTCCGCACCTATGACCAGGTCCGCATTCACGGAAAACCTCTCCCTTGTGTCCACCTTCTCAAGCCATAACTTCCCGTCCTCAAAACCTAAGAACAGGGTCCTCAGCAGGAGCTCCGCTCCCTCCCTCACAGCCAGGTTAGCTATCAGGCGGTCGAAGGAGTCCCTTCTCAGCATGAAGCCCTCCGAAGGCATCTTCACTACCTCTCCCCAGGGTGTCAGGTGGACCATGTCCCTTACTCTCTGGACCACTGTCTCCTCCGTGAAGAACTCGGGGAATCTGTGGGCCAGCTGGGAGGGGACGAACTCCGCACACTGGACCGGTGTTCCCACCTCCCTTTTGAAGTCCACAAGGAGAACCCTGGCACCGCCCCTGGCGAGGGTGTAGGCCGCTGTGGAACCCGCAGGTCCTGCACCTATTACGACAACATCATACTTCATCCCTTAGAATTTAGGCTGTTCTTCATGATCTTTCCCATCTTGAAGGTGGGAACGTAACGCTCCTTAACGAATATCTCCACTCCGGTCCTCGGGTCCTTGACGAAACGGGACGGCCTTTTCCTCACCCTGAACGTCCCGAGACCCCTTATCTCTATCTTCTCACCCCTTGTCAGGGCTTCCGCCATTATGGAGAACACCTGGTCAACTATCGTCCTCGCCTTCCTCTGGGGTATTCCCTTTCTTCTGGCTATCTCCCTGCTTATGTCCGACTTCTTCATCTTTCTCCTCCTCTATGTATATGGTCCTCACTCTCTTCCCGCCGCCGGATGCCTTGAGGAGTCCGCTCTTTCTATCATACACTATCTCCTCCGCCTCTATCAGGTTCTTTTCCTCCTCCACCCTCGCCCTCCCCCTCAGGATTATTACCTCTGTCCTCAGGTCATACTCCGCATAAGAAGAGGTGGCCTTTCTGCCCGGTTCTGTGTACACAACGTTCCCCTCCGCTATGAGCTTCTCGGGCTTCCCTTCCTCGTTCAGGAGTATAGTGACCCTGTCCGCTCTAAGCACAGACTCACCCCTCACGAGCCTGACCTTCCCCCTGTATATGAGCCTGTCCTTTTCAAATACGAGGCTGTCCGCTTCACCTGTTATGGGCTGGGCGTGGGCCAGGGCGATCAGGCCAGCCAAGAGCAGAGCCTTATATCTCATGCTTCGCCCTTACACCGCCTATTATAACCCTGAGGGGTCTCAGCCTGACCTCAAACCCCTTTCCTTCAAAGTAGTTGGTCCCCCTCCAGAGGGAGACCCCACCTTCCCCTGTTATCAGGTCCCTGTTGAAGTCAACATGAGCGGAATCCGTCTTCACAAACAGGGCGTCCCCCCTTATCTGGACATCACCTTTAAGGCGGGCGGTCTTTTTTCTCCTGTCTATGAGGACCTCCCTTGCGACCACCGTGTAGGCTCCTGACCTCATCAGGACCCTGCGGAGTCTCACCTCCCTTCCTAAGGAGATCAACTCCGTACCTTCCACCAGCCACTCCTCTCCCTTTTCACTTACCACCTTTATACTCACGTCAGTGGCAACGCTCCTTTCAGGAGAGAAAACGTTTGACTCCTCCTTCAGGCTGTCTATGTAGGCAAGGGAGGTAATAGACAGAATCACGAAGATGAGGTGGAGCCCGAAGGTTCTCATCAGTTATGTAATTATCCTACCTCAGCGGGTGAGTTTCAGCAGGAGCTCGACCACCTCCCTGACCGCGCCTTTTCCGCCTTCCGACCTCGTTATGTACACAGCGTGTTTTTTTACCTCTTCTGGAGCGTTCTTCACCGCAACGGGAAAACCCACCCTCTCCAGGACCGGTACGTCAACAAGGTCATCGCCCATGAACAGAACCTCTTCAGGTGACAGGCGGTGCCTTTTCATTATCTCCTCAAGGACCTCTTCTTTTCTGTACCTTCCCATGTGGATCTCATCTATACCGAGCTCCTCAAGTCTTCTCCTCAGGGCGTCAGAGTCCCTCCCCGATATGACACCCGTCTTTATGCCCGCCCTCTGGACCATCTTTATCCCTAAGCCGTCCCTGACGTCAAAGACCTTGAGGGTTTCCCCCGAATCCGTGTAGTAGAGTTTTCCGTCGGTGAGGACACCGTCCACATCCATGAGGAGTATCCTTACCCTTAAAGCCCTGTCCCTCAGGGACAAGTCAGCACTCCATAACCCTGGCCTTTTTACAGGCGATGGTCATGAGCTGGAGAAACTCGTCAACCTCCTGCATGCCTATTATCTGAAACACTATCCGGTCGGTCTTCGGGTCGTAGATTATGAAGGTGGGTGTCCCGAGCACCCTGAACCGTCTGTCAAGGTCGGGAGGAAAGTTGTCCGTGTCGACGGGGACTATGACGAACTTCTCGTGCATGTACCTGTAGACCTTGGGGTCGACAAAGACGACCTCCTCCATGTACTTGCAGTAAGTACACCCCTCCTCCCAGAAGTAGAACATGACCAGCTTACCCTTCTCCCTTGCTACCTTTATCCCCTCCTTCACGTCCGGGTACCACCTGTCGTCCAGGTCTGACCCGAGGGACAGGACCACAAAAAGCAGAAGGATCAGGACCCTCATAAGAAAATAAAATAGTGATCCCGATGGAAGATCACCTGCTCGAGGTCAAGGAGAACATCCACCTCTCCGGAAGGACCTGGGTCCTGAGGCTTTCCGCACCCGCACTGGCGGAGAAGGTGAGGGGAGGACATTTCCTGATGATAGAGGTTTCAAAGAGCTATGACCCTATGGGGAGGCGGGCCTTTGCGGTTGGAGATGTGAGGGGTGATGAGATCCTGATCTTCTACGATGTGGTGGGTAGGGGGACTGAGATCATGAGCGGGTGGGTCAGGGGAGACAGGATACGGGCTTTCGGTCCTTTGGGAAAGGGTCTCTTCAGCTACGAGGGAGATAAGCACCTCCTAGTGGGCGGGGGCATAGGGCTTGCGGGCCTCACCCTGTTCGGGAAGGAGCTGAGAAACATGGGTAAGGAGGTCGTCTTTGCTTACGGTGCTAGATCCGCGGAGCACCTCAGCATGATGGACTGGCTGAAGGAGGAGGGCTTCAGCTACATAGTCTTCACGGACGACGGGAGCGCGGGAAGGAAAGGACCTGTGACGGAAATCCTCAGGGATTTTGACAGCTCCTGGGTAGTCTCCGCCTGCGGTCCGAAGGCTATGATGAGGGAGGTGAAGAGGATATCCGAGCGAACGGGCCACAAGGTCTATCTCTCTCTGGAGGCCAGGATGGCCTGTGGCTGGGGTGTGTGCCTGGGATGTGTGGTGAGGACCAGGGACAGGAGATACAGGAGGGTCTGCTGGGAGGGTCCCGTATTTCCCGCGGAGGAGGTTCTGATCTGATGTTTGCAGGAATAGTCGAAGAGGTGGGGAGGGTAAAGGGTCTCAGGAGAACAGGAACGGGTGCCAAGCTCACCGTTGAGACCGGGCTCGGTGACATAGGGGAAGGGGACAGCGTAGCGGTCAACGGGGTCTGCCTGACTGTCGTGAAGGTGTCAGGGGGGCTTCTGGAGTTCGACCTCTCCCCCGAGACACTGAGGACAACCAACCTCGGGCTTCTCGGTATAGGAGACCCGGTAAACCTGGAAAGGTCCCTCAGGGCGGACTCGCGGATAGGCGGACACATAGTTATGGGTCATGTGGACTTCACCTCGAGGATCCTGAGCTTCAGACCTGCCGGCGACCACAGGGAGCTCGTAATAGAGGTACCGGGGGATAAAGAGGTCTTCTTCGCCCCTAAAGGATCCGTAGCGGTGGACGGTATAAGCCTCACCGTGAACAGGGTCGGTGGGGGAAGGATATCGATAAACATAATTCCCTACACCTATGAGAACACAAACCTCAGGTTCAGGAAGGCGGGCGACCTGGTGAACGTGGAGGTGGATGTGATAGCCAGGTACGTGGTGAACCTGTTCAGGAGAGAGGACAGGCTGAAGGACCTCTTGGAAAGGCTTTAGACCATCATCTCCTCAACAAAGCCTATGTGGTGTCTACCCTCCTTGAACTCCCTTGTCATGAGAACCCTCCTGTGAAAATCTATGTTGGTTTTAAGACCCCTCCCCGATATCAGGAACTCACCGAGGGCCCTAAGTCCCCTTTTTATAGCCTCCTCCCTTGTCTCACCCCAGACTATGAGCTTGGCGAGGAGAGAGTCGTAGTGGGGCGGGACCTCGTAGCCGGGGTAGATGTGGGTGTCGACCCTCACACCTATGCCTCCTGGCAGGACCAGGTCCTCCACCTTTCCCGGGGAAGGGAGGAACGTGTCGGGGTCCTCGGCGTTTATCCTGAACTCTATGGCGTAACCCCTGATGTTCACCCTCCTTATCCTCAGCCTCCTTCCCATGGCCACCTTTATCTGCCACTTCACTATGTCCACTCCCGTCACCATCTCGGTCACGGGGTGCTCAACCTGTATGCGTCCGTTCATCTCCATGAAGTAGAAGTTTCCGTCCTCGTCCATCAGAAACTCAACGGTTCCCGCTCCCTCATAGCCTATCTCCCTGCAGAACTCAACAACCGCTTCCGAAAGGTCCTTTCTCCTCCTGGGACTCACCGATGCACTCGGCGCTTCCTCTATGAGCTTCTGGTGTCTCCTCTGGATCGAACACTCCCTCTCTCCCAGAACCACCACATTTCCCCTGGAGTCCGCAAGGACCTGAAACTCTATGTGCTTGGGGTTTATTATGAACTTCTCAATATAGAGCCTCCCGTCCCCGAAAGAGGTCTCCGCCTCCTGAACCGCAACGGGAAACTTCTCCCTCAGGTCCTTTTCGTTCATGACTATCCTTATACCCCTCCCGCCACCGCCCGCGGACGCCTTGAGGACGACCGGGTAGCCTATACGGCCCGCAACCTCCAGGGCGGTTTCAAGGTTCACGGACCCGTTGCTCCCCGGAACAAGCGGGAGGCCTACCCTCCTCGCGATCTCCTTCGCCCTTATCTTGTCCCCTATGATCTCGAGGGTCTCGGGTGAGGG
This sequence comes from Aquificota bacterium, assembly GCA_030950545.1. Taxonomy (GTDB): domain Bacteria; phylum Aquificota; class Aquificia; order Aquificales; family Aquificaceae; genus Hydrogenivirga. The sequence goes on from JAUZRJ010000136.1 coordinate 10,552, forward strand.
TCCTATGAACCTGACCCTGCTCTTCTGGACTATCTCCGCGAACTTGGGATTTTCCGCCAGAAACCCGTACCCCGGATAGACCGCATCCGCACCGGTCACTTCGACCGCGGACATTATGGCGGGTATGTCGAGGTAGCTCTTCCTCGGGTCAGCGGGACCTATGCAGACGGATTCGTCCGCCAGCCTGACGTGTAGGGAGTTCCTGTCCGCTTCCGAGTAAACCGCGACCGTCTTTATCCCCAGCTCCCTGCAGGCCCTTATGGCCCTTACCGCTATCTCCCCCCTGTTCGCTATGAGGACCTTCTTGAACATCTAAGAGATGATCTTACCAGAAGACACTATTTCGGTGAGCGTCTCCACCACAAAGGATATCTCCTCCTCCGTAAGATACGGGTGTACAGGTATGGAGAAGACCTCCTTCCTGAAGGTTTCAGCCCTCGGGGTGGGCAGGTGTTCGGAACCCCTTATCTCGTGGAGGAGGTAAGGGTAGTAAACCCTCGCGTCCACACCCGAGGACCTCAGCTCCTCCACTATCCTGTCCCTTTCCGCGTGCCTGAGGGTGTAGAGGTGGTAAACGTGCAGTGAGTTGTCCCTCTCGAGGGGAACATCAAAGTAGTCACTGAAGGACCTGGTGTAAAACTCCGCTATGCTTCTCCTCCTTGAGTTCCTCTCATCGAGCTTCCTTAGCTGGATCGTACCTATCGCAGCCTGGAACTCGGTTATCCTGAAGTTAAAGGCAGGGTGGTCTCCGAAGTCTATCCATTTCCTCACCCTCTCCGCTATGCGGTCGTCGTCCGTGGTTATAGCTCCTCCCTCGCCCATGGGAACGTTCTTTGAGGCGTAGAAGCTAAAAACCCCTACATGTCCCCACGACCCCGCCTTTCTGCCTCCGTACTCCGCTCCGTGCGCCTGGGCGGAGTCTTCCACCACATAGAATCCGTATTTCTCCGAGAGATACATTATGGCTTCCATGTCCGCCATACACCCGTAAAGGTGAACGGGGACCACAACTTTGGGTCTGTACCTTTTTACCGCGTCCTCCAGCTGGTTCGGGTCCATGGTGTAAAACCTGTCCACGTCCACAACAACGGGCTCCCCGCCAGCAAGATAGACCGCGTCTATGGTGGCCATAAAGCTCATGGCTGGGACCACTACCCGGTCCCCCCTGTCAACCCCGAGGGCTTTTAGGGCAACGAAAAGGGCTGTTGTACCGGAACATACAGTAAAGCAGTGTTTTACACCCACATACCTTGCGAACTCCCGGGAAAAACGCCCCGTCCACTCGCCCCTCGTTATCTGACCGCTCTCTAATATGTTAAGAACAGCCTCTTTCTCCTCTTCGGAAAATCTGGGTTCCGTTATCCGTATCATCACTTAAAGTATTATAAAAAACGATATGGATTCAGCGGGAGATCTTTACCTGAAAATGGCACATCTCCTCACCCTGAGACCTGCATTTTATTTCCTTGCATTCACATTTATTTCCCACCAACTCCTCAAGGAAACTCCCGACAGCACCGCTTAAGGGCATACAGACAGGCTTTTTACTTTTCCCAACCGCCTCCGCAAATATAGACCCGCTTACACTAAAGTTTATCTCCGTTTCCTTTATCTCCCAAGTTTCTAACTTGCATATGCCCGTTTCTTCTAAAAATACCTTGATATAACCAAAGGTTGTGTTTAAATCCTTCAGCTCCTCTTCGTTTTCTACTATACTACGTATTATCTGAGCTCCTATAATCCCCGCCTTTTTCCCCGAAAAACTGAGTATACCTCCTATACCAAAACCTGAAAGCTTAAATATCTGTGAGTAAAACTCTTTTATCGGATTCTTAGGAAGGAGGATCCCTTCATTACGTAGATAAATCCTGAGTTTTTCCAT
>JAUZRJ010000137.1 GCA_030950545.1 Aquificota bacterium
GCTCTTTTCTGACCACGAAGGGCTTTACGGGTTTCCCCTCCTCAAGGGACACAAAGGCTACCGCGTAGGCTATCGGGTCCGCCCCAAGGGTAAGACCGCCGACCGCGGAGGGGTTGAACTCCCTGACCATGTCGTATACAACCTTCCCCACGAGATAGGCGCCTTCGGGGTCAAAGGTTATGCTCTTGAGGTCAACGTAGATCCTGCTCATCTTTCCTGAGGAGAGCCTGAAAACAGGTTCATCCGCCACCTTGAGAGCCCTTTCCTTTATGAGCTTCTTAAGCCTGTCCCTTTCCATGGGCTAATATTTTAAGGTGTTGGTCCTTTACCTCCTCTCACTCATCTACGGAGCGGGCGTCTCCTTCAGGAACCGTCTTTACGACGGAGGTATTGTCAGAGTCAGGAGACTGCCCGTTCCCGTGATCTCGGTGGGAAACCTGTCCCTCGGCGGTTCCGGGAAGACGTCCCTTGTGATGTTCCTCGCAGAAAGGCTCTCTGAAAAGTTCAGGGTTGCGGTCCTCCTGAGGGGCTACAGAAGGAGATCCAGGGGTGTGAGGGTGGTCTCCGTGGGGGGAGAGGTCCTTGCGGGTGTTGATGAGGCGGGAGATGAAGCATACATGATGGCGAGGATGTTAAAGAGCGTCTCCGTGGTCGTTTCCGAAGACAGGTTCGAGGGCGGGAAGGTGGCGGTAAGGGACCTGGGAGCGGACCTTATCCTTCTGGATGACGGCTTCCAGCACAGGAAGCTCTACAGGGATTTGGATATTGTTCTCATCAAGGCGGGCGATCTTCAGGACAGGCTGTTTCCTGCGGGCAGGCTCAGGGAACCTCTCTCCTCCCTTAGGAGGGCGGACGCTGTAGTCCTCTCCTACCAGGAGGTCTATCCCTTTGAGCTGAGGACGGAAAAGCCCGCCTTCAGGATGAAGAGGTCCTTCAGAAAGGTCCTCGATTCGGACCTCAACCCCAGACCCCTTGACATCCTGAAGGACAAGGAGGTCGTAGCCTTCTGCGGTCTCGGGGATAACGACCAGTTTCTCAAGACTCTCAGGATGGTCGGGCTTAAAGTGAAGGAGTTTAAGGGCTTTCCCGACCACCACCGGTACGAGGGCGTAAAGCTGAAGGACACGGAGGTTTACATAACCACTCCCAAAGACATAGTTAAGCTACCGAGGAGGGAAAACGTTTACGCCCTTTACCCCGAGGTGGAGGTCCCCGGACTTGTCGGGTTCATAAGATCAAGACTTCACTTGTAGTACTTCTTGCTTATCTGGGCAAGATCCTCCCTGCAGTTGACGTCCTCCCTGTCTATGTACTCTTTGAGCTTCTTTATGGCCTCCTCGCCCGTTACCAGGTCCTTCAGGTCCCTCTCCAGGTTGGTTGGCTTTATCTTGGCTATCCACCCTTTCCCGTACGGATCTTCATTTATGAGCTCCGGGTTGTCAAAGAGTTCCTCGTTTCTCTCGACCACCTCACCCTCTATGTCCGCGGGGATCGGTCCTGTCCACTTACCGCTTTCGAGGGAGGCTATCGGCTTTCCCTTGGGTACGTGCCTGCCCGGTTTCTTGATCCTTATGTTTATTATCTTTCCCGCCCTCGCCTGACCTATGTCGGTAGCCCCCACGGTCACGGTTCCGTCCTCGTTTATCCTGAACCAGACCTGGTTCTCTATGTCGTAGTAAAGGTCAGGCGGGATTATACAGCCCCTGTAAACGGTCTCCTCAGCCATCCCGTACCTCCATCTGTTAAGAATATGCTAAAAAGATTATATCCTGGACAAGATCCTGATCCTGCAGGAGTGCTCGAGAGTGGAGATATAGGAGTACGCCCTCATGAGGCTCATGTCCGCTGCAAAGGCGCCGTGGCCTTTAATCACCACAACCTTATGGTCCCTAAGAGCTTCCGCAACAGCCCTGGCAAGCTCTTCCGACGCTGAGGGTTTTTCCGGGTCTAGAACGGGCACCTCACCGAGTATCACCTTCCCTTCGGAGTCGACGGGATCTATGGTCTTTTCGAAGAGGGAGAGGCTGACCGCACACGGAGGATGGGCGTGGACCACCGCCCTTTTGCCCGTCTCGAGGATCACCCTCCTGTGAACCGGTAGCTCAACGGACGCCCTTTCATCCAGCACCGATCCTTTCTTCAGGGGAACCTCCACAAGGTCACGGTCGGTAAGGTTTCCAAGAAAGGATCCTGTCCTGGTTATTATGAGCCTGTCCTTCCAGGCGTAGCTCAGATTCCCGGCCCTCCCGCTCACCAGCCCTTCTCTGAAGAGGCTCTTACCCACAAGCCTGAACTCTTCCACTATCCACCTCATCAGAAACCGAGCTCCTTTATAACAGCGTCCAAGTCCGGAGGGACCGTCACGGGCTCATCGCAGACCTTTATAGCCGTGTCCGGGTCCTTTAGACCGTTACCCGTGAGTGTGCAGACCACCGTTTCTCCTCCCCTGAAGAAGCCTTCCCTCGTCAGCTTTATGAGACCCGCGACGCTCGCTGCGGATGCAGGCTCGCAGAATATTCCTTCCGTGCTCGCTATGAGCCTGTAGGCGTAGAGGATTTCGCCGTCGCTCACCGCGTCTATCCTACCGCCCGACTCCTGGGCAGCTTTGAGGGCGTTCTTCCAGCTGTACGGGTTTCCTATCCTTATGGCGGTTGCTATGGTCTTCGGGTTCTTTATCGGGTAGCCCTTCACTATGGGTGCCGCTCCCTCCGCCTGCCAGCCCATCATTTTCGGGAGCTTCTCTATCTTTCCCGCCTTCTTATACTCCCTGTATCCCCTCCAGTAAGCGGTTATGTTCCCCGCGTTTCCCACGGGTATGAAGTGGTAGTCGGGAGCGTCCCCGAGGACGTCGCAGATCTCAAAGGCAGCGGTCTTCTGTCCCTCGAGCCTGTAAGGGTTTACCGAGTTCACTATCTCAACCGGGAACATCTCACCTATCTTCCTGACTATGTAGAGGGCGTCGTCAAAGGTCCCCTTTATGGCGAGGACCCTGGCTCCGTATATCATAGCCTGTGAAAGCTTGCCTATGGCGACCGCTCCCTTCGGGAGTAAGACGTAGGCTTTCAGGCCCGCTCTCGCCGCGTAGGCAGCTGCGGATGCTGACGTGTTACCCGTGGAGGCACAGATGACAGCCTTCTTACCGTTCTCCACCGCCTTGGAGATCGCTACGGTCATACCCCTGTCTTTAAATGAACCGGTGGGGTTCAGCCCTTCGTACTTGAGGTATATCTTTCCCCTGAATCCTATAGCCTTTGCGAGATTTTCCGCCTCTATCAGAGGTGTGTTTCCCTCAAGGAGGGTTATGACCGGTGTCTTTTCGGAGACGGGTAGAAACTCCCTGTAATGTTCTATTACCCCTCGCCAGCAACCCATAACGTGACCTTCTAATTATAACCTGCGGAATAATAAACTCTTATGGAGCATATGAACTTCGCCCTCTCCTATATCCTTATAATCCTCACCCTGCTTCTCGCCCGCAGGGAAGGGCTGGGTAACGAGGCGGAGATATTCATCTCCTCGCTGAGGAGCGCCCTCCAGCTCATGGCCCTGGGATACCTGCTCAGGTATCTCCTCGGTATATCCGACCCGGTTGGGGTTATGGGGGTGGTCCTCCTTATGGTCCTCGTTGCGTCGGTGATAGCCTACGAGAGGGTCAGGATGAGGGGAGTGTTTATGACCGCCTTTCTCTCCATAGGAGGTGCCACCTTTCTGACCGTACTTCCCCTTCTCTGGACGGGTATCCTGGAACCCACCGCCCACCAGCTCATACCCTTCTGCGGGCTCATAGTGGGTAACTCCCTGAACTCCGTTTCCCTGGCCCTTGACAGGTTCATGGGCGAGGTCAGGAACAGGAGGGAGGAGATAGAGGCGAAGGTAGCCCTCGGTTCTTCGCTGAGAACCGCAATGGATGAAGCATTCAGGGACAGCCTCAGGGCGTCCCTCATACCGAAGATAAACTTCATGAAAGCTGCGGGACTGGTTCACATACCGGGCGTAGCGGTGGGCATGCTCATGGCTGGGGCGGACCCGCTGGAGGCTGTCCTGTTTCAGGTTGTCATACTCTACTCCTTAGTTTTTGCCGGGCTTTTGGGCAGTCTGGTGATGCTCTACACCAACTACAGGAGGGTTTTCCGCTACCTCTGATCCGGACCGCGGTCTCCCTGCTGTCTGTACGGGACAGGTATGTACTGGACTGAAGGGGGCTGGGAGCTTACAGGCTGTTCGTAGAGATCCATCAGGTCGTAGACCTCCTGGGGAACTTCGGTTTTCACGTTAAGACCCAGCTCTCTCAGGTAATCCACGGTGAGGGGGTAGTCGTGGGTGAACCTGCCCGTTGCGAGCTCTTCCGCTATCCTCTCCGCCTTCTCCCTCTCCATACCCTTTGTGGTGAGAAGCCAGATGAGATAGTCCTTCATCTGCCTTATAGCCTTTTCCGACACATCCGCAAGTATTAAGGTCCGGTCGTCAACGTCTTTCAGGTCCTTTTTCTCCAGGACCTTCAGTATGGACGCTGCCGGCATCTGGCCTATCTGAGGGTCCACGGGACCTAAGACCGCGTTCTCGTCCATTATTATCTCATCAGCGGCAAGGGCTATGAGCGTTCCCCCTGACATGGCGTAGTGGGGGATTATGACCCTCACGGGAGCCTTGTGCTTTGCGAGGGCGTTCGCTATCTGGGTGGCTGCGAGGGCAAGACCTCCGGGCGTGTGGATTATGAAGTCTATGGGCATGTCGTCAGGTGTCATGCGTATAGCCCTGAGAACCCTCTCCGAGTCCTCTATGTTTATGAACCTAAATATAGGTATCCCCAGAAAACCCATCGCCTCCTGCCTGTGGATCATGGTGATCACCCTGCTCCTCCTCTTCTCCTCTATCCTCCTTATGGCGGACTCCCTCGCCCTCTGCAGGGCCATCTTTCTGAACCAGGGGTTTATCACGATGAAGAATATCAGCAGGAACCAGAGCAGGTTGAACATGTAGGAGAAGGGGTCGTAAGCGGGCATGTTTAAACCTCCCCTAATATTATTACACGACGCTCACTCAAGGAGGGCCCTCACGTAGTCTTCCGCCCTGAAGGGCTGTAGGTCCTCTACACCCTCGCCGACGCCCACGAGCTTTACGGGTATCCTGAGTTCCCTGCATATCGGTATCAAAGCCCCCCCTTTGGCGGTTCCGTCCAGCTTCGTTATCACGAGGCCCGTGACGTCAAGCGCTTCCCTGAACACCCTCGCCTGCTGGAGAGCGTTCTGTCCCACGGTGGCATCGAGCACGAGGAGGACCTCGGAGGGCTCGTCTGGGGCTAACTTCTGTATAACCTTCTTTATCTTCCTGAGCTCGTTGATCAGAGGCTCCTTTGTGTGGAGCCTCCCCGCTGTGTCCACAAGGACGAGGTCGTAATTTTCTCTCAGGGCCTTCTCCAAACCCTTGTAGACCACGGATGCGGGGTCGGAGCCCTCCTCCCCTTTGACGATATCCGAACCGCTCCTCCTTGCCCACGCTTCGAGCTGTTCTATAGCTGCAGCCCTGAAGGTATCTCCCGCAACGAGAAGAACCCTCTTACCTTCACCCACGAACCTGTACGCAAGCTTCCCTATGGTCGTAGTCTTCCCGGACCCGTTCACACCCAGAAAGAGAAAGACCTTGGGTCTTCCTCCTTCCAGGTTCAGGTCCCCCTCACAGCCCGATATGAGGTCCAGGATAGCCCTTCCCGTGATCTCCTTAAGGTCCTCTGATCTCTTCACACTCTTTCTCTTTGCTTCCCTCTTTATGTCTTCTATAAGCGAGAGGACTGTTTTGACACCCACATCCGCCCTGACGAGGGTCTCCTCAAGTTCTTCGAAGAGGCTCTCGTCCACAGCCCTGCCCGAGAATATCTCTCCTATCCTGACCGCCTCTTTCGTCTTTTTGAGGCCCCTCCTGAGCCTTTCTATAAGACCTTCCCTTTTACCCTCCGATAGCCTCTCTATCCTTTTCTCCAGCTCACCCCTCTTGAGGGGAGGAGCTAAGTTAAGCGCCCTTTTGAAGACTTGGAGGGCTTCCTCCCTCCTCCCGGCCCTCTCAAGCAGGTCTCCCGCCTTCAAGAGGCTGTCGAAATCTCCGACCTTTAGAAACTCCTCCACAGCACCTTCCACGTCCCCCACCTTCTCGCAGACAAGACCCCTCTCCCTGGCGGTCCCCACCTCCCTTCCGAACTCACGGATGAGCCTGTGGGCCTCTTTGTACATTCCCTCCTTCAGGTAAAGGTCAAAGAGGACCTTCCTGAGGTCTTTTTCCTCCCTGAACCTCTCGAGGATCTTTATGGCCTTCTTGACCTTACCCTTTCGGACCAGATCCAGGATCGCGCTCTTATCTCCTTTCTCCGCCCTCTTCTCGAGGTCCGACTTCCCGAAGAAGATCATGGGGGTTATTATCTTAACCTAAGGTTATGGTTGAGGTGGTTAAGTTCTATCCCTTTGAACTGCCCGGCAGGAGGGGACTTGTTGGGTATGCGGATGTGAGGGTGGGTGATATTCTCATAAGGGGTGTCAAGCTCCTCAGAAACCGCTACGGCGGTTATTACGTCCAGATGCCCACTCTCCAGTCGGGAGATAAGACATACCCTGTTGTCGAGGTGGTCTCGAGGGATCTACTGGAGGAGATCAGGAGGAAGGTGGTGGATCTCTACAGGGAGAGGTTTAAAATATAGCTCCATGAAGATCCTGAACCTCATAACCTCCTTCGGCTACTTTGTGGTGACCCTGATACTCTTTGCGGGTATTGTTATATACGGGCTCTTTCACTTAGATGAGCCAGGACCCATTTACTGGACCACGCTCGTCCTGTCGGGGGTCCTCTTTCTGGCGGGTTTCTCAGGGGTCCTCTACAGGGGTGTTCTTGATCTCGTGGAGGATTACAGACGTCACGGGAACGTGTTTAACTTCCTATACGACTTCTTCTCATCTTTGAAGCTCGCCATACTGATAATGATACTGCTCGGGATCTTCTCCATGCTCGGGTCCACCTACATACAACAGCTACAGCCTTTCGAGACATATCTTGACCAGTTCGGACCCACAAAGGCGGTCTGGTTCTGGAAGCTCTGGCTCACCGACGTCTTCCACTCCTGGTACTACATATCCCTTATAGTCCTTCTCGCTGTAAACCTGACTGTCTGCTCGATAAAGAGGCTCCCGAGGATCTGGAGGCAGACCTTCGGCTCCGAAAGGGTCATGAGACTGGACGAGAGGGCGGAGAGGCACCTAAAACCCGTGTCCATCTCTGTTGGGGACCCACAGGAGGTCATAAGGTTCCTGCTCAGGAAGGGCTTTAAAGTCTACAAAGAGGAAAAGGACGGTAAGGTCTACATATTCGCTGAGAAGGGAAGGTTCTCAAGGCTCGGGGTTTACATAGTTCACATAGCCCTTCTGATAATAATGTTCGGAGCCCTGATAGACGCACTCTTCGGCATAAGGGGATTCCTTCCCGTTCCCGAAGGTGAGACCAACGACATAATGCTTGTAGGTCCGGAGGACAAGAGGTACAGGCTACCTTTTGCGGTACACCTTAAGGAGTTCAGGATAATCTCCTACGAAGAGGAGGCGAGGGAAAAGGGCCGTGAGGTGGACGAGAGGTTCAAGGATGCGGTCGCTTCTTACAGAAGCTACATAGAGATATTCAACAGCGGGAGAAAGGTGGCGGAGGGAAAGGTTGAGGTGAACTCTCCCTTTGTCTTCAGGAGCTACAGGATCTTTCAGGCTTCCTACGGGCTCACCGGCGGTGTCAGAGAGATGGGTGTTGTTGTGGTGGACAAGAACTTAGCGGAGAAAGACCCGGAGAAAGCGGTCCTCGGAAGGTTTACGGTAAGGAGCGGTGAGGTTGCGGAGTTCAAGGACATGCTCGTCTCCGTTGAGAGGGTAGTTCTGAACATCCACAACCCGGAAGCGGGTATGGACGGAGAGCTCGCCCCTGCGGTCGTCCTTAAAGTCCTCAAGGACAGGAAGGACTACAACGTTCCCGTGGTTTACGACCCGAGGCTCACCGTGTTCGTCTACTCGGAGATAGAGGACCTAAGGGACTTCCCCTACGTCTTCTTCATGGACGGCTTCGTCCCGCAGTTCTTCTCGGGCTTCCAGGTCTCCTACCACCCCGGGACGAACATAATCTGGATAGGGTCCGCCCTTCTGGTTCTCGGCATGATCGTTGCCTTCTACACGGTCCACAGAAAGGTATGGATAAGGGTTGAGGGAAACACCGCAAAAGTCGCCCTTTACTCCCACAAGTTCAGAGGAGAGTTCCAGAACTCCTTTTTAAGAGATCTGAAGGAGATAACGGGTAAATAACCCGTTCCTGGAGCCGATCCATAACATAACGGGGAAGTGTTCAGGGGAATGAGAGGAAGGCTCATCTTCAAAACAGGCGTGATACTCTTCGCTCTCCTCATACTGACCCTGGGTGTGGTCGCCTTCTTCTTCAGGAAAAGCACCATAGAGAGCTCAAAGGAAACCGCCCTTACGGTGGCACACCTTGTCAGGGCAACGCTCACATCTTACATGGTCATGGGAACTATGGACAGGAGGGACATCTTCTTGGAAGAGGTGAAAAGGATCCACGGTCTTGAGTATGTAAGGGTCGTCAGGGGGGAGGCTGTGATAAGACAGTACGGGGAAGGGAAGGAGTACGAGAGGGTTTTGAAGAGGATAGAGGAGGAGGTTCTGAGGACTGGAAGGACGAAGGACAGAGTCCTGGAGAGCAGGGAGAAGGTGATCTACGAGATAGTGGTCCCCTACAGGGCGACCTCCGCAGGTTCGGTTAACTGTCTTCAGTGCCACAACGTCAGGGAGGGTGAGGTCCTCGGAGCGATAAGCATAGCGGTTGACCTCACCTCAAAAAGAAGAGAAGCCCTTACAACTCTTGGTATCTACGGCGGTATGGCGGGTGTTCTCTTCCTGACACTTTTTCTGATTATCCTGAGGCACTTTGAACCTTACAGAAGGCTTTTCACGGAGATAGGGAGGGTCCTGAGCAGATACAAAGACGGAAACTTCAAGGAGAGGGTTAAAACCGACCTGAAGGACGAGGCTGGTGAGCTGGCCAGAGAGGTAAACCGCGTGGGTGAGACCCTGGACAGAACACTCTCCAACGTAAGGGAAAAGGTCTCCATGCTGATCGGTTACTCGATCATGGAAACCGAAAACGCACTAAAGGACACAGAGAAGATAGTTGAGGAGCTTGCCAAGATATCCCACTTCAAGAGGGCTATAGAACAGGACCTGAGAAAGGACGAGATCTACGACCGCATAGAAACCGTTCTTTCCGACTACATGAGCCTGGACAAGTTCTCCATCTACGAGGTGGACGAGAGGAAGAACGCCATGAAGGTGGTTTCGGTTTCCGGGGAGAAGCTGTGGTGCTCGGAGGTGATCCTTGAGAACGCGGACGAGTGCAGGGCAAAGAGAACAGGCGAGGACGTGGACTCCGCTGAGTTTCCCTGCATATGTCCGAGATTTGCCTTCAACGAACTGTGCTCCACCCAGGGGATCCAGTACTACTGCATACCCGTGAACATAGGCGGGAAGGTGGGAAATGTGGTCCAGATAGTCTACGAGAAGGAGATGGACATGTTCATAAGGATGATAATCCCTTACATAAAGGGTTATCTCCAGGAAGCTTCTCCCGTTCTTGAGTCCAAGAGCCTTATGGAGCTTCTGAAACAGCAGTCATATATAGACCAGCTCACGGGCCTTTACAACAGGAGGTTCCTCGAGGAGGTAGCGGACAAGATCTCCGCCCAGATAAAGAGGAGGGGAACCATACTCGGGATACTGATGATAGACATAGACTTCTTTAAGGAAGTCAACGACAGGTACGGTCACGATGTTGGGGACAGGGTCCTGAAGGAGATCGCCCAGGTGGTCAAGAACTCTGTGAGGGAGGCTGACTACGTTATAAGGTTCGGCGGAGAGGAGATACTCGTTCTACTCATGGACGTAAAGGAGAACATGTCCGAGAAGGTGGCTGAGAAGATAAGGAGAAACGTTGAGAGCAGGACAATAGAGTTTTCGGGAGGTGTTATAAGGAAGACGGTGAGCATAGGGGTCTCCGAGTTTCCTAAAGACTGCGAGGGGAAGATCTGGAGGTGCATAAAGTTTGCGGATGTCGCCCTCTACAGGGCCAAGGAGGAGGGGAGGAACAGGGTGGTCAGGTTTACACCCGACATGTGGACGGAAGAGGAGTACTGAAAGTTGACAATACTTCGCTCAAGAAATATTATATGAGTGATTTAAAGCAGGAGGTGGGTGATGGTAAGCGAGAACCTCTTCTCCGCAAAGGCCCTTGAGTACGTAAACAGGGCCAGAGAGATAGCGAAGGAATCGGGTGACACTAAGGTCGACACTGACCACCTGCTCATAGCACTCCTCTCGGACGAAAGCTCTCCCCTGGTCAGGTTTCTTGAAAAGAGGGGTGTTGAGAGAAGAGATTTCCTGAAAAAGGTCAGGGAGTACCTTGACAACCTGAAAGAGCAGGTAGAGAAGGCGGTTGAACAGGAAGCAAAACACCTCATAAACCTGAGATCCCAGATAATGCAGGTAAAGTCCGACATAGGAAACGTACAGGCGGAGCTGGATAAGATAAAAAAAGCCAAGGAGAGGATCCAGAACGAGATCGAAACCGCAAGACGCTACGGCGACTACTGGACCGTTGAGTCTATGCAGCTGGAGCTCCGCCAGATCCAGGCCCTTGAGGAGAACTACAGAAGACAGATAGAGAGCGTAGAAAAGAGCCTCTCCTCCGTGTTCAGGCAGGAGGATGTTAGGGCCTTCCTCGAGAACGGGATCTCCATAGACAGCCTCATAAGGAGGGCTATGGAGAACTCCTCCCTCATAGACCAGATAAAGGATATAGGCATATCACCGGATAGGGTCACGGACAGGATAGCGGAAAAGGTCTTCGCGAAAAAGCCCGCTTTCGACTACAGTGAGTACCTTTTGAGGGTTTTAGAGAACGCCCAGAACAGGGCTATCTCTGATGGAGACAGCCAGGTCCAGCCTTCCCATCTTTCCGCTGAGCTCATCTCCGCCAAAGACACCATAGGGGGTAGATTAATAAATCAGGTTATAGGAGGTGAGAAGGAGATGAAGGACGTAGGAAAAGAACTTAAGGAGGAGGAGAAGTCCCCCCTCGAGCGGTTCGGGGTGAACCTCACCCAGATGGCGAGGGAAGGAAAGCTCGACCCCGTAATAGGAAGGGAGAGGGAGATAAACCAGGTCGTTGAAGTGCTCCTGAGAAGGACAAAGAACAACCCCGTACTTGTGGGGGATCCCGGCGTGGGGAAAACCGCGATCGTCGAAGGGCTCGCCCAGAGGATAGTAGCCAGGGAAGTACCCCCAGAGCTCCAGGACAAGGAGATATGGGCGGTTGACATGGCGACCCTACTTGCTGGGTCCAAGTACAGGGGTGAGTTTGAGGAGAGGATGAAAGCCCTTCTCGAGGAGGTCAAGGAAAAAGGGAACATAATCCTCTTCATAGACGAGATACACACCATAGTGGGAGCGGGAAGGGCGGAAGGTGCGGTGGACGCAGGGAACATAATGAAGCCCGCCCTCGCGAGGGGAGAGATAAGGGTCATAGGTGCGACGACCGTTGACGAGTACAGAAAATACATAGAAAAGGATCCCGCCCTCGAAAGGAGGTTCCAGCCCATATACGTTGAAGAACCGACCCTTGAGGAGACGGTGGAGATCCTGAAGGGCCTCAGGCCGAGACTCGAAAAACACCACAAGGTCAAGATATCGGACGAGGCCATAGAGGCAGCGGTGAAGCTCACCAAGAGATTCGTAACCTTCAGAAAGCTTCCCGACAAAGCTATAGACGCCCTAGACCAGGCCTCCGCCAGAAAGAAGCTCTCCGTGACCTCGGTACCTCCCGAGATACAGGAGATAGACAGGAGGATAAAGTCTCTCGATGAAGAGATAGTGAAGGCGAACCTGGAGGGCAACTACGAAAGGGAAGCCCAGCTTAAGGTCCAGAAGGCACAGCTTGAGAAAGAAAGGAGGGAGCTGGCGGAGAAGGTAGGAGGTGTTGACCTGAAGATACAGGAGATAAAGAAAAAGATAGAGGACCTCGACAGGGAGATACTGAAGGTCGCGGAGGAAGGTGACTACGAAAGGGAAGCCCAGCTTAAGATAGAGAAGGTGAACCTTGAGAAAGAGCTTAAAGCTCTCGAGTCCCAAAAAGCCAGAGATCTGGTGGTCACATGGGATGACGTCGCCCAGGTTGTGTCCGAGTGGACAGGTATACCCGTCACAAGGCTCAAGGAGGAGGAGACCGAAAAGCTCCTCAAACTCGAAGAGGAGCTCCACAAAAGGGTTGTGAACCAGGAGCATGCGGTTAGGGCGGTTGCGGAGGCGGTCAGAAGGGCAAGAGCGGGCCTTAAAGACCCCAAAAGACCCATAGCTAGTTTTCTCTTTCTCGGACCTACCGGTGTGGGTAAAACCGAGCTTTCAAAGGCTCTTGCGGAGCTTCTCTTCGGTGAAGAGGATGCCATGATAAGGCTCGACATGTCCGAGTTCAAGGAAGAGCACTCGGTAGCCAAGCTGATAGGAGCACCTCCCGGATACGTGGGCTATGAAGAAGGAGGCAAGCTCACCGAAGCGGTCCGCAGGAAGCCCTACTCGGTGATTCTCCTTGACGAGATAGAGAAGGCACACCCCCGTGTTTTTGACCTGTTCCTCCAGGTACTCGACGACGGAAGGCTTACCGATTCCCAGGGCAGGACCGTGGACTTCAGGAACACGGTGATCATAATGACCTCCAACATCGGGTCCCAGTATCTACTGAACATACCCGTTGACGCTTCCGAAGAGGTCGTAGAAAGAGAGTTTGAAAAGGCGAAGGAGAAGGTTCTGGAAGAGCTGAAGATGTTCTTCAGACCCGAGTTCCTCAACAGGATAGATGAGGTGATAGTCTTCAAACCTCTCACCATGAAAGAACTTTCCCGGATAATAGACCTACTCATAGCCAGTGTGAACAGACGTCTTGCGGAGAGGAACATCACCATAGAGCTGACGGAAACAGCCAAAAGGGAGCTTGTGGTAAGAGGTTACGATCCAGCCTTCGGTGCAAGGCCCCTTAAGAGAACCGTCCAGAGGTACATAGAAACACCACTCGCGGACAAGATAATAAGAGGTGAGGTGAAGGATGGTATGACTGTGGTTGTAGATTACCAGGAAGGCGGGTTTAAGTTTACACCCAAGGAGGAAGCGGAAACACGGGCGGAGGTAAAATAATATCTGTTCGGGGCGTAGCTCAGGTGGTAGAGCGCTGGCTTCGGGAGCCAGAGGTCGGCGGTTCAAGTCCGCTCGCCCCGACCATTGAAAATCAAAGGAAAGGCTTGAGACTCAAAGGGAAGAAGCCTTTCGGGTGGACCTGAGAAGTTTAACACAGTTTGACAGATTTTAAGTGGTTTTTAACCTTTTTAACGCCAATATAACGCCAGGCTCAAATTATTCTCAGTCAAGGGTTTGAACATATATCGAAAACTCTTGACACTCTCTAACTTTGTTCTATATTGAGAATCGGCTAGGGGGCTTGGGGATGCCCCTATTCCTCGTTAGGAGTAAGGTCCTTCCTCCAGAGAGGAAGGAAGTGAAGATTATTCTTTAGGTAATGTTTGAGTTTGCAGAACTCTTCTTTGAAAATTCATGTGGTAGAGTAGTCTCTTAAATATAAGAAAGTCAAAGTCCTGAGAAAGACCGCCTGGGTCTATTCCTGCCCAAAAGCCATCCCCCAAATACTGTTTGGAGGACTTTGGCATGAGGGACATCCTGTATGTAAGGGACGTGGCCGAGCTCTTAGGGACTTCTGAGGCAAATGTCTTCCAGCTCGTCTACAGAGGCAAACTCCCTGCTAGAAGGCTTGGCAGGAGGATCATTTTCCTTCGCACCGAACTCGAGGAGTACCTGAAGAGTTTACCCAGAGTCAGAGAGCTTGATAAAGGAGGTGAGGGAAGATGAGAGACAAGGATACTATTAAAGTAACATCGCTGACTGAGCTTATAAAGGCGTACTACAGTCTCGGTTTCACAGTCCTGCCGGCTCGCACGAGGAGTAAAGCTCCCGCCGTCCCGTGGAAGAAGTATACGAAGGAGCGCCCTTCCCTGGAGCAAACACTACAGCTTTTTGAGGGTAGGGAAAAGCCTAACATTGCTATTGTGTGTGGAAAAGTAAGCAACCTCGTGGTCATTGACATCGACGACGTTGAAAAGTTTAAGCGGTTCTGTGAAGAGTGTGGAATTAACTTTGAAGAGCTCCTATCACACCCTTCGTGCGTGAGAACCGGGAAGGGATACCACATTTATTTCGCCTATCCTGAAGGTAGTAGGGTTAGGGTTTACCGATTTCAGTCCTGGGGGTTTGAAGTCCGCGGGGACGGCGGTATCATCATAGCGCCCCCTTCCCTCCATCCCGAGGGCACGCTCTACCTTTTCCATAATCTTAAGGAATCCTCTTTTGAGGCATTTATCAGGTTCGTTAAGGACCTCAAGCTTCCACCTTTTCCGGAATGGGCGATAAAGCTTGTTCTTGAGAAAAACACTCCATCTACGAAAGGAGTACGCGTTCCTGATACAGAGGACCTTACCACAGACGTTGAGAGAAAATTAAAGGACCTCCTAGTTAGGGAGCTGGTTCCCTACTGGAAGGAGGGATACCGGCACACACTCGCCCTCGGGCTGGCAGGGTGGTTAGGATCTCTTGGGCTTCCCGAGGAATTCTCCTCGGAGGTCGTCAGCACCATCGCCGGGGAAGCCGGAGATCCCGAAGTTAAGGACAGGCTCCGGGCTGTTAGGGACACCTACCAGAAGCTCGCAAGGGGAGAGAAAGTTGCGGGTATTTCCCTTATCTGGACGCAAATCGGGGAAAAAGCAAAAACGCTGGTGAATAAAGTTTACAAACACCTCGGGGTTGATGAAGACCTGGGTCCTAAGGAGCTTGAGGAAGAGCTCATCAAGACAGCTGTCCCGTTCCAGCCTTTTCCTTTTGAGAAGCTACCACAATACTTCAGAACGCTCGTGGAAGAATTTTCTTTAGCGTTTGCTGTTGAGGAGGAATATACCGCAAGCGCAATGTTAACGATATTCTCCTCAACCATAGGCAACGCGATCCAGATATGCGTTAAGTGTGGATGGGTACGGGCCCCTTTTCTGTGGCTTGCCGTGGTCCAGGA
Organism: Aquificota bacterium; assembly: GCA_030950545.1. Taxonomy (GTDB): domain Bacteria; phylum Aquificota; class Aquificia; order Aquificales; family Aquificaceae; genus Hydrogenivirga. The sequence goes on from JAUZRJ010000137.1 coordinate 15,202, forward strand.
GACAGGGGGAGGGAAGAGCCCTGTTTTAAGGGAGCTAATGAAACCCCTGAAGGAGCTACAAAGAGAATTTTGGGAACGGTACAAAGAAGACATGAAAGTGTGGAAAAAATTATCAGATGAAGAGAAAAAGGGGAAGAACCCTCCCACCTTAAATCATGTCTACACCGAAGACTTCACGACCGAAGCCCTCGCTGAAATTTTTGCTGATGACGGGAGGGGCGTCCTCGTGCGAAGAGATGAGCTTGCGGGGCTTATAGCCGGGCTGGGGCAATACAAAAAACGAGGAGATGACAGGCAGAGGCTCCTTGAGCTATGGGATTGTGAGCCTTGGAAGGTAGATAGGAAAGGCAAACCCCTCTTTATCCCACGGACCGGAGTTTCTATCATCGGGGGTATACAGCCTGCTGTCCTCAAGAAAGTCTTCAAAGCTGATGCTTTTGATGAGGGATTAATGCCACGCTTCCTCTGGCTCGTCCTTCCCTTAAGACCCAGTTACTGGACAGACGCCGATGTCAGTGAAAACGCAAGAGCTAGGTTCTCCAGATTAATTAAGTGGGGCAGAGCCCTTAGGGAAGGAGAAGAGACTCCTCTTATCCTCAACTTATCTACCGAAGGGCTTGAGCTTTTTAAGAGATTCTATGATGACATGGAAACGAAGGCTATGTTCCTTCCTTACCCTCTCAGGGTGTTCGTTCCCAAGCTGAAAGACTACGCCCTGAAATTTGCTCTCCTTCACCACCTCCTCAAGGAAGCTGAGAAAACGGATTTTATTGCCCGTGACGACCTTGAGCTCAGTCCTTACGTGGAAGAAGACAGTGTAGAATTCGGTACGGCACTGGCTCTCTTTTTCCTTTCTCAAGCAAGAAGTATGATCAACCTATACAGCTCATCCTCCTCTCCTTCTCTCGGCGTAGAAGAGATTGTTGCCGAGAGCATCTTGGAGCTTTACGAAGAAGGCTGCGGTTCTCTTATTCCGGTGAAATTAATTACCCAGAGAGTTAATAAAAAGCTTGGGTACGAGCTAGAACCCAGGGCTGTAGGCGGGATCTTAAAGAGGTTAGGCTTCAGGGAGGATGCGGGTAATAAAAAACGCATTCCTGGAAGCGGGAGATACGGCATTCTTCTGACTGAGGAAACCATCCACACCCTTCGGGAAAAAGTTTACAAAAAAAGTTCACAAAGTTCACAAAGCTCAGAGAGACAACGGACTGAAGGTGTGAACTTCAGCGTGAACGTCAAAGAAGTTCTCACTCCCAAAGCCTCCTCCCCTAACGGGTGTGAACATCGTGAACGTTGTGAACAAAAAAATCACATCCTTGAAGAGGAACTCCCTCGGTTTGCTGATAAAGAGCCTTTACCAGAAGGTGATGAGGAAGATGAAATTCCTTTTTAAGAGCGCTCTTCAAAAGAGAGATTGCCTTTTTCGCCATATGTCAAGTGATAAACACGCACGTTTTTAGTGATGGTTTCGTTACGGGTTCGTTATGCTATGTATCACGGGTTTGTAACTTACCCATCACTTTTTCTGTGATGATTTGTACACCGTAGGGAGTTTTTTTGCAGAAGCCTTTATTCATGAGGGATTTAAGGGCTCTGTGGGGTTTAGGGGTAAAGTAGGAGAGGATTTCGTTTATGGGGGAGAAGGTATCTCCTTCGGGGTTTGCGAGGTGAAAGAGGAGGGAAAGGACCGCCTTTTCTTCGGGGTGTATTTTAAGGGAGAGGATTTCTTTCAGGGGGATATCGGGGTCTTTTTCCGAGACAGGCGGAGTATTTATCAGGTAGCAGTTCCTGTGGGACAGGGTGTTTCCGTATTTGAAGTACTGCTTTTTGACGAAAACCAGGTCTTTTTCTTTGAGCCTTATGAGGGATCTTCTTAACGTGGATGGGTAAAGTCCTTCTCTTTCAAGT
>JAUZRJ010000138.1 GCA_030950545.1 Aquificota bacterium
ATAAGTCCGTTTACCCTGTTGCCCCTCCCCACCTGTCCGTCATCTCCCTGCTCCGCTGAGGTTCCCGTAACAGTTATGTAGACCGATCCTCCCTCCGGATCGTCCGCCGTATTCAGAAACACCTCCGAAGGACCATCGTAAAGGGAGGAGACGAGGTTCTCAACCTCCCTCAAAACCATACCCTTTTTATCGGTGTAATCCTCAAGGGAGGAAAGGAATCGGTCAACGAAGGCACAGGCGACGGTTATCCTGATCCTTTCCCCGATCCTTACGCCCATAACCTTGATGTCCTCTCCCACCTCGGGGTGCCTTTCCTTGAAGTCCTCGGAGTTGAGGAGCCTCTCCGTTTCAAAGACCACCCTTTCAAGGGCATCAAGGGGGGCGTATCCCACCCCGAAGGAGGTATCGTTGGCAAGGGGAACCTCTCCCCTTTTCTGGAACCTCAGGAATAGGTCCACGAGGTCCCTGCTTCCGGGTTTGATCCGGGGCTTAACGATCAGGTGCTTTTCGGGGTCGAGGTTCTTCAGGTGCTCGGTGATCCACCTTTTGGTTACATCTACGGCTATATCCTCAACGGGAAGGCTTCTCCCCTCCTTTTCGGAGAGGGCCCTTCCGACAAGATAGATCTCAATAGGTGAGAGCACCTCACCCCCGCCGAAGCGGGGGTCGGCAACTCCCCCAACAAGGAGGGCTTTATCTACGTTGTGGTGCATTATGGCACCGAGTTCGTCCAGATATATCCTTGAAAGCTCAAGGGAGAGCTCCTCGGCAAGGGAATCACAGATCGTATCGGGATGACCGATCCCCTTTCTCTCAACGATCTCTGCATCCTGGGCGTAAACGGGCTCGAATGTCATTTGAGTTACAACGATGTTCGGCAAAGTCCTACCTCCACCTCTGAGGAAAAAAATTATACCCCGAGGAGGGACTTTCCGCCCTCAATGATCCCATCCAGATCACCCTCCGATGGTGCCTCCCCATAAACTCTGATCAGGGGTTCGGTCCCCGACGGCCTCATCAAAAGCCAGCCGTCGTCCTCAAAGATCAACTTTAGACCGTCGGAGGTGTTTACATCCCTTACCTTCTTTCCTCCAACCGCCGAAGGCGGTGAGTGGACAATCTCCTTAAAGACCGCCTTTATCTTCTCGTCGGCGGGAAGATCAACCCTCCTGTAATAGGCCTCGCCGAACTCCTTGAAGAGGTCCGAAATGATCTCCGATAGCGGTTTTTCCCTTAACAGCATCATCTCAAGGACCATCAGAGCCGAGAGCAGGCCGTCCCTCTCGGGAAGGAAGGAGGGAAAGCCGTAACCTCCGCTTTCTTCCCCTCCGAAGATAACCCTCTCCCTGAGGATAACCTCGTTAATGTTTTTAAAACCCACAGGAACCTCCCGGATGGGAACGCCTTCTGCCGAGCAGATGCGGTTTGCAAGGAAGGTGGTTGATACCGTCTTAACCACAACCCCTTCCCTCCGACCCCTGTCCCTGAGGAGATGGAGAACGAGAAGGGCAAAAACCAACTGACTGTTAACGAAGTTTCCTCTCTCGTCAACAAAGGCTACCCTATCTCCGTCCCCGTCGTTGGCGATTCCCAGATGGGCACCCGCTGACCTGACCCTCTCCCGGAGGATCCCCAGGTTCTTCTCCACAGGTTCGGGAGCCGTCCCTCCGAAGAGAGGGTCCCTCCATCCCCGAAGAGTCAAAAGGGAGACCCTGGTGTCCTCAAGGGCTTCCCTCATCAGCGGGGCTGAGGTGCCGTGCATTGCATCGTGAACGACAAGAAGCTCCCTCTCCCTGAAAAGACCCA
>JAUZRJ010000139.1 GCA_030950545.1 Aquificota bacterium
GAAGGGGTTGCCCAGAAAGCAGTTGTGGAGTAAATTAGTAAATAGCTTAAATACCCCACCGCTCCCGAGAGGGAGCTGAGCGACTTTAAGGTGGGGTAGAAGAAGAGCGAAGGAGCTGAAAGTAGCTCCACCTGACCGAAGGTATCTCCGTAAGCTCTGCCTTCGGCAGGGCAGGAGTAGGGGCGGAGTGAACCCGCCTGTGGTGGTAAGGGGTGTCTTGAGTGCCCAAACCCACCACGAAGCTCCGCATCAGAGATGCGGGGTAGTTCACTTCACCACTTCCCACTCGGTTATAAGGTGGTTGCCACGCTTGAAGTGGGATCTGAGCCTGAGATGTAAGAGGTTCCTGAGCTTCTTAAAACCCTCTCCCCCGACCAGGGTGGGAACGTTCTCCCCTCCAACGATCACGGGAAGGTGGATCAGCCTTATCTCATCCACCACCCTCCTCTTTATCAGCTCCCAGTTTATAGAAGCTCCCCCCTCCACCATGAGGGTCTTTATGCCCATGTCGTAGAGCTTGGGAAGGAGTAGGTCGAAGTCGACGAGCTCATCTCCCGCGACTATCACCTCCGCTCCCCTCTCCTTTATCTTCTCCACCCTCTCCCTCGGAGCCCTTTCCGTAGTCGCTATTATGGTAGGAGCCTCCGATGTGTTGAGGACGTTGGCGTCGAGGGGTACGTTGGCTGTGGAGCAGGGTATTATCCTGGTGGGGTTCTTCCCCCTGACGTACCTGACCGTCAGACTCGGGTTATCGGTCCTGACCGTCTCACAGCCTACCATTATACCGTCCACCTTCGCCCTTATCTCGTGTAGGTACCTGTAGGCTTCCTCGTCCATCAGGCTCATCAGCTCCTTGGAAGAAGCACCCCTGTAAAGGGTGAGTTTCCCGTCGATGCTGACCTCGGATACTATGATTATGTAAGGTCTGTGGACCATCACTCGTACTCCTTCCCGTACTGCCTGTAAAGGTATATGATCCTGACGATCAGGGAGATAAGGGTTAAGAGTGCGACAAGCTTTATCCCGAAGTTAAGGCCCAGGGGGAACCCCGCCCTCTCCAGCAGGGCGAAGAGGATTATCGTTATGTGGGTCTCCGGTCTTCCGAAAAAACCGACACCCTCAAGGGGGTCCTTTATCTTGCCCTTTACCCTTTCCGAGTAGCCTATCTCCGCGTAAGCAACGGGCTTTATGAAGGAGTGAAGCATGGACACGGTCACAGCGGTCACAGCTACAAAGGGAGAGGCGAAGGTAAACCCTATGGCCCCCAGGACGAATCCGTCCACCCACTTGTCCGCTATCCAGTCAAAGACCGCCCCGAACTTGGAAGCCTTGTCGGTTTCCCTCGCCACGAGGCCGTCCGCCAGGTCGAAGAGTCCGGAAAGCAGAAGGAGGGTGGCACCTGTGAGGACCTTTTCGTGGTAAAAGAAGTAGGCGGAGGCTGTTCCCAGAAACAGGGAGATCAGGGTTATAAGGTTGGGTGGCAGTCCCGCTCTCGCAAGGGCAAGTCCTATCGGC
>JAUZRJ010000014.1 GCA_030950545.1 Aquificota bacterium
GAGCACGTACTGTCCCAAATGCGGTAACGTGGTGATAGGGAGGAGGGGTTACACGATAACCAAGATAGATCTCAAGAACCGCAGATGCGGTTCCTGCGGTTACGAGATAAAGGGAAGGTTTTAGCTACTCAACCTCTATCCTCTTGGCCTTTTTCTTACCCTGTTTTTTCTCTATCCTGCTCTGAAGACTCTCAACCTTGTAGTCTATGAGGGTCTTTAAGATCCTCAGGAGTGAGAGCTCTATGGTGTAGACGTTCTTCACTACCTCCTCTCTCACCTCCTTCGGAGGTAGAAAGGCCTCCAGAACGCCCAGCAGAGACCTCCTGAGCTCCCTTATTTCCTCCTCGATAGACTCAACTTCTTTCTCCTTAGCCATGTTATTTAATTTAAACTATCTTTCTGGAGAATGGATCTGAGGGAGCGGGTTTTAAACTTCATTGACAGCCTGATCCCGCCCTCCGAAAGGCACACCAACCCTCTCCTCTACAGGACGTCCTTTCTGAAGATAGCGCTTCTTGCCTCCCTCTCTTTAATAGGGTCGTTCACATCCTTTCTTTACGCCTACCTAGACCTGACGGAAGGGGACCTAGTGATGGCGGTTATGGAGATCGTGGCAGGAGCGGTACTCCTTCTGAACCCCTTCGTGGCGAGGAAGTACAGGAACCTTGACCTGATGGCGACCGTTTCCCTGCTCCTGCTTTCCGCCATATTCGTGGTTGCGGTCTTTGACGAACTTCCCGAAGACAAGTCGAGCCTGATATGGGTCAACATAGTTCCCGCCCTTGCCTTCTTCATAAAGGGCAGGAGAGGTATCTACTGGTCCCTTGGGTTTCTCTGGGTCCATCTCACACTCGTCCTCAGCAGGAACCTTAACGTGGACAAGGATCTCCTGGATGCCTATCTGAGCTACATGGTGATCGTCGTGGTCTTCTACTTTTACGCCTGGATGTCTGAGCGCTACAGGAGCGTGTGGGAGAGCCTGGCGAGGGTGGACAGCCTGACGGGTATCCTGAGCAGGACCGCCTTTGAGGAGATCATGGTGAAGGAGGTGGAGAGGGCAAAAAGGTACGGAGGCAAACTTTCGGTAATCCTCTTCGACATAGACAACTTCAAGACGATAAACGACACCCACGGACACCTCTTCGGGGACAGGGTTCTGAAAAAGGTGGCCAATACGGTGAGGGAGAACATCAGATCAACGGACACGGTGGCAAGGTGGGGCGGTGAGGAGTTCGTGGTTCTGCTTCCGGGAGCGGGCAGGGAGTAGGCGGTCGCTGTCGCGGAGAAGCTGAGGAGGAGCGTTCAGAACCTGGGCCTCGGTAACAGGATGAGGATAACCGCCAGCTTCGGGGTTGCGGAGCTGAGGGACGGCGATGACAGCGTGAGGCTCTTACTTAAAGCGGACAAGGCCCTCTACTCCGCCAAGCGGAACGGGAAGAACAGGGTCGAGGTCTACCGGGAGGAGATTCCCTTAAAATAGAAGACTATGCGTAAGGACGGAAGGGGTGAGGACGAGCTGAGAACGGTCAGGATAGTGAGGGACTTCCTGAACTACCCGGAAGGCTCCTGCCTCATAGAGTTCGGGGATACTAAGGTGATCTGCACAGCTTCGGTGACCGACAC
>JAUZRJ010000140.1 GCA_030950545.1 Aquificota bacterium
CTTTATCCTGGTAGCGAAGAAGACCTCACCGTTCATGGAGGAAAGCTCCACCTTTGTGACCCAGGGGTTGAAGTTGTTGTCCGCAAAGATGTAAAGGGCCTCAACCTGGTCCACGGGTATGTTGGCCTTCACCTGGACGGGGACGTTGGCTCCCGACTCCGCTATGGTGGGCGCCTTGACTGTTATGAGGTTGCTCTCCTTGAGGTCCTTGAGGGTGACTCCCAGGTGCTCCTTGAGGGCGTCGTCGATGCTGATCTTCTTAACACCGAAAGACTCCTTCACGGACCCGGGAGCTATGAGCAGTGCTGCAGCTCCAACTCCCGCAATTCTGAACAGGTCCCTCCTCGTGAACATCTTCAACACCTCCTTAAATTTGATTTTTTACAAGCGTCAGAAAGCAAACCCAGGAACTCGTCCCTGTCCCTGCTTCCGTATATCCTCAGGAGCACCTTCCCGGATTCGGGGTCGTATAGGACAAAATAGGGAACCCCTACAGCCCCGAACCTCCTGGCAACATCCCTGTTCTCCTTCAGGGACAGGCTGACCACCACAAACCTCTCTCCTATGTACCTGTCCACCTCGGGGTCTCCCAGAACGAACTCCTCCATCTGGAGACAGTAGGGACAGGTGTCCGTGTGGAAGTATATGAGGACCTTCTTGTGATCCGATCTGGCTATCTCCATCCCTTTATCCAGATCGGTTACCCACACACCGCTGAAGGCGGTGAGGGAACCTATTACAGCTACCGACAGAGCTGTAAAGGCTTTATGCATTGCAGTTAATTAATTTAGATTAAAGGTTTTGCAAATCCGCTTAAATATTCCTTATGTCCAGATAATCCAGCCTAATTTAAAGTTTTTCGCATATAAGAATTTTCTTAAGGAAAAGGGGACGCGGTAATGAGACCCTCAGCCTCTTCCAGACCGAACATCAGGTTCATGTTCTGGACCGCCTGGTGGGAAGCCCCCTTACCGAGGTTGTCTATGGCGGAAAGTACGACAGCGGTCGAAGTCCTCTCGTCGTAAAAAGGGTATACAAGGCAGAGGCTGGTCCCGATAACCCACCTGGTCATGGGCGGTGTGTCTAAGACCTTAACGAGGGGTTCCTCCCTGAAGGTTTCGGTGAACAGCTCCTTCACGTTGATGGGTTCTGTCTCAACATAGACCGTTGCGATCAGGCCCCTGGAGGCGGGTACAACCGTTGGGGTGAACCTGACCCTTACCTCCTTCCCTAGCAAGATCTTCAGAACCTCTTCCATCTCGGGAGTGTGCCTGTGCTTTTCAACTGAGTAGGCGAAGAAGTTCCCCTCCATCTCGGGAAAGTGAAAGTGCTGTTTCGGGCTTCTCCCCGCCCCGGAAACACCCGAGAGAGCATGGACGGTGATCTTTCCGGGCAGGATGCCCTCTCTGAGGAAGGGAAGAAGACCCAGGATAACCGCTGTGGGGTAGCATCCGGGATTCGCAACAAGATCTGCTGTGCTTACCTCCCGCCTGAAGGCCTCGGGAAGGCCGTATACAGCCTCCTTCAGAAGTTCGGGGTGTGTGTGTATGAAACCGTAAAACTCCTCGTAAACCCGATGGTCCTTTATCCTGTAAGCGCCCGAAAGGTCTATAACCCTCTTACCGCGGGAGAGGAGATCGGGAACGGTCTCAAGGGACACATCGTGGGGAAGGCAGAGGAAGGCGATGTCAAAGTCCTCCTCCGCATCCCCGGAGAGAACCAGGTCAGCAAGGGGCGTTGACCCGAGGGACGGGATAACCTCCCCCAGCCTCTTTCCCGCGGACGTTCTCGACACAACCTGAACTACTTTTACATACGGGTGGTCAGAGAGAACCCTGAGAAGTTCTATACCGGTGTAGCCCGTCGGTCCGAAAACGCAAACCTTTAGCGTTTGCTCCACCTGTACTTGGCCCTTGCACCCATCTGGGCGTACTTCTTCCTCTCCTTCTCCCTCGCGTCCCTTGTGAGGAGTCCCGCCTTCTTAAGGGTCTTTCTGAGATCGGGATTGTAGTTTACCAGAGCCTTCGCTATCCCGTACATTATCGCCTCCGCCTGACCTGCTATGCCACCACCCCTTACCGTGGCGTACACGCCGAACCTGCCCTCGGTTCCCGTTATCTTAAAGGGCATCATTATCTTTAAAAAGAGCGTTTCTCTCTGGACGTAATCCCTGAGGTTGTATTCTTTTCCCGTTGAGTCCGCCCTGACTATAAACTTGTCAGGGTGGTCCTTAAGAAGCCACACCCTTGCGACCGCTTCCTTTCTCTTACCCGTCCCGTAGACGGAGTTTTCGGGTGTGATCCTGAAGTCCTTGAGCTTGCTCATGCGTTAACCTCCAGAGGCTCGGGTTTCTGGGCCTGGTGGGGATGGTCTGGTCCCCTGTAAACTTTCAGTTTCTTCAGCATTCTGTGGCCGAGCCTGTTTTTGGGGAGCATCCTCTTCACCGCGAGCCTTATGACCTCCTCGGGTTTGTGCTCGAGCATCCACCTCAGGGTTCTGGCCTTCAAGCCTCCTGGATATCCAGAGTGTCTGTAGTAAACCTTCTGGTCCAGCTTCTTACCCGTTACCCTTATCTTCTCCGCGTTGACGACTATCACAAAATCACCGCAGTCAACATCGGGCTGGTAGTAAGGTTTGTGTTTTCCCCTGAGGATCTTGGCTATCTCGCTGGCGAGTCTTCCCAGGACTTTCCCTTCCGCGTTCACGACCCACCACTTCCTCTCAACTTCCTGTGGCTTTATCCTGTATGTCTTCATGGTCCCTGGTTACCCAAACTGTGCAGTTCCGCACAGCTCGGGTGCCGGGCTATTTGTATAGCGCCTGTTCAGGCTGGGGATAAACCCGGCAGGCGCTATTTCCCCAGCCATAGACCCTGTCCCAGGTAACAGGGTCTCGCGCCCCTTACGGGGAACCTCCCACGTCCCCCTGCCTGTCAGCAGAGGGAGAGCTGTGCCCTGGTCTTGCTCAGGGAGGCGGGCGGTTAGCCCCGCTACGGACTGCACTTGCGTGGGATTGTACAGTGCCCCATAACGGGAACACCGCGGTAACAGGGTTCCTTCCCTCGGTGACCCTGTTACCGTCCTCCGCTCACGCAGTCCGCCTATTTGCACGCTTTTTCCTCCTTTTGCCTATTATACCTTAAGCTGTTGTTAACCTCCTTCGCAGAGCGGATATTCTACTACTTTTTGACAAGGTATTCAAGGGGGTTGAGGACCGAACCGTCCTTGGCTCTCAGCTCAAAGTGAAGTGCACACCTTCCCGTCCCGGGCTTGACGCCCACCTTTCCTATCACCTCACCCCTGGAGACCCTTTCGCCCCTTTCGACCAAGTTCTTCATGTTGTAGGCGTATATGGAAAGGTAGTGTCTGTGTTCCACTATTATCATGTTTCCGTAGATCGCCAGGTCGTCCCCGCTGTAGATGACCCTCCCGTCATCAACCACCCTCACCGCCTCACCGCAGGGGGCGTATATGTCCAAACCTTTGGAACTCTTTCTGTACCTGCCCTCCACAGGGAGAAAGGCGATCCTTATCCTGTGCTTTTTCATATACCTCCTCTCGAAAGCGGTCCTAGGCACAGGGATCTTCAGCTTCTGTCCGACCCTTATGATGTCGCTCCTTAGACCGTTTGCCCTCTTTATACTCTTCCAGCTTACCCCGAACTTCCTTCCTATCTTCTCAAGGGTGTCACCCCTCCTTACCCTGTAGGTTATGTAGATCACGTCCCTGTGAGTTCTCCTGATATGTCTTTTCCTCTTCACGTAGCCCTTCTTTGGGATCTTCAGCTTCTGACCCACCCTTATGGTCGTGTCCTTCAGGTTGTTTATCCTCTTTATCTCCCTCCAGCTGACCCCGAACCTCTTCCCTATCTTCTCAAGGGTGTCTCCCCTCCTTACCCTGTATATGATATAGCCCTTTGCCCTGTGTTTTTTCCTGTAGGGTATGCATATCCTCTGTCCGGCCCTGAGATACTTTTTTCCCTTCAGCTTGGGGTTGGCCCTCAGTATATCCTTTATGTAGAGGTTGTACCTTTCCGCTATCTTCCAGAGGCTGTCTCCGGGCTTCACCCTGTAGTAGGTCCTGCACTTG
>JAUZRJ010000141.1 GCA_030950545.1 Aquificota bacterium
GAGGGACCTCCTCTCCAGGATAGGTGTTGAGTTTGAGGTGAGACACCCGGATGTGGAAGAGCGTGTTCTCGGAGGCCCCGTGACGACCGCAAGGAGGCTGTCCCTGATCAAGGCTTTAAGCGTCTGGAGGAAAGAGAGGGACGCGCTCGTGATAGGTGCGGACACGCTGGTTTGGTTTGAGGGGGGTGTACTGGGAAAGCCGAAGGACGAGGAGGAAGCTGTCTTCATGCTGAGAACCCTATCTGGGAGATGGCACAGGGTTGTGACCGCTGTCTCCTTTGTCGCAAAGGGTTTAAGGAAAACGGTCCATGACACCGCGAGGGTCAAGTTCAGAAACCTTACCGAGGAGGAGATAAGGTTCTACGTCTCCACAGGAGAACCGCTCGATAAAGCAGGTGCTTACGGCGTTCAGGGGTTCGGGTCCGTGATAGTGGAAAGGATAGAGGGGAACTTTTTCACGGTTATGGGCCTTCCCCTCTTTAAGGTTTACGAAGTCCTGAAAGAACTCTCCCTCCTGAGACCTCAAAGGTGAAGACCTTATCGTCCACATAAACCCTGACCCTGGAAGGCAGGCCGTCGTATACGGAAAGCTCCCTGTTTCCCTCAACAGCGACGACCCTGAAGTCCCTGAACCTCCCGACGATCTTTCCCTTTCCGGTAACACCGTATATGTCCCCTCCGACATCCCTGTCCTCGTAGTAAAGAAGGTTCCCGTCCCTGAACACATAAGCACACCTGACCATTCCGGGAAAGTAGTCCCCGCCTGAGGTCACCATGTAAACGCTGTCCCCTTCTATGTAGATCCTTTCCGCACCGAAGAACTTCCTCTGAAGGTCCCAGAAGAGCAAGGCGGTCCTCCTGACCCTCTCAGACCTCTCCTCCAGGGACAGGCTGAAGTCCACACCCCTTGAGAAGACGATCACAAGCAGGGACACGGAGACGCCGAACAGAGCCAGGACGACCAGAACTTCCACGAGGGTGAAGCCCTTACTTTCTCTCATACCTTATAAGGAAGAGTTCCCCTTTCCTGTAAACTACACCCCTCACCACCGGGTAGTCGGGGACCTCCACCCTCTCAACACTGAGACCCTGAAGGTCTCCTTCCTTCACCTTCCTGTCAAGGGCTATGAGGTCCGAAAGGGTCTTCTCGGACCTCTCCACCTCCTTACCCAGGTAGGAGAGGACCTCGATCAGTGTTGTGAAGGCGACCGCTATAACCGAGAGGGCTATTACCACCTCAAGGAGCGTGAAACCCTCAGATCTTCCAGACATCCAGGTCGTCCTCCGTTCCCTCCTCCCCGTCGGGTCCGAGGGATCTCAGCTCAAAGGGGTTGTTGACACCCGGGGATATGTATATGAACTCCCTTCCCCAGGCGTCCCTAGGAACCTTGTCCAGATACCTTCTCCACTTCTTAGGAACAGGCGGGGTTGCGGGCTTTTCAACGAGGGCTTTAAGACCCTGCTCGGTTGTGGGGTAAAAGCCGTTGTCCAGCTTGTACTGTTCGAGGGCGTTCTTTATGGCCTTCATCTGGATCTTGGTCTGCTCTATCTTCGCCTCGTCAACTCTACCCGTTATCCTGGGGACTATTATCGCGGCTATGAGACCGAGGATTATGAGGACTACCAGGACCTCTATCAGGGTAAAGCCTTTCCTGTACTTCTCCTCCAGCTTCTTCTCCACCTTCCTGAGGACCTTGGCGTAAAGGGCCTGGGACACGAGAACCACCGTCACCAGGAAAGGTATGCCTATCAGGAGTGCGAGAACGAGAACCTTCAGGAACCACAGGACCCACGCCCAGAGGCTCACCTCCTGCTCCATACCTTAACCTCCTCAGGACACGACTATGTTAAGGAGCTTGTTGGGGACGTAAACTATCCTCTTTATCTCCTTACCGTCTATGTAGGCTTTTACCCTCTCGTTCCTTAAGGCTACCTCCTTTACCGTCTCCTCGTCCGAACCGAAGGGGACCCTTATCCTCGCCCTCACCTTCCCGTTTACCTGGACGGGGATCTCAACCTCCTCCACCTTCAGGGCTTCCCTGTCTGGCTCCGGGAAAGGAGCTTCCGAGATCAGACCTTCCTTCCCTATCTCCCGCCAGAGCTCCTCGCATATGTGGGGTGTTATTGGAGCAAGGAGAAGAAGTATAACCTCCACACCTTCTTTCAGGACCTTCCAGTCCGTATCTGTTTCCGGTGAGAAGTCGGAAAGTTCGTTGAAGAGCTTCATGACCTTGGCTATGGCGGTGTTAAACTGGAAGTTCCTCTCCATATCCTTCAAGTATCCATCAACGGTTTCGTGAACCCTCCTCCTCATCTCTCTCGCTTTGCCTTTCACGGATCTGAGCTCCCCTCCTGCGTAGCTTACCTCCCTCAGCCTTACCGCCTTCTCCATTACGAAGTTCCAGAGCCTTGTGAGGAACCTGTGGGCACCCCTTATACCCTCCTCCGTCCACTCGAAGTCCTGGTCGGGAGGTGCGGCGAACAGTATGTAGAGCCTGACCGTGTCCGCACCGTATCTCTCCACAGCCTCTTCGGGGTCCACCACGTTACCCTTGGACTTGGACATCTTGGCGGACTCACCTATGTGCGCTTCGATCTTTGAGATCAGGTCCCTGTCGGTGATGCCGATCCTCTCCAGGAGGAGGACCATGTTGTCGCCGACCGATATCTGGTTCTCCTTCAGGAAGTCCTTAATCTTCATCAGGGATAAAATTATACCGACCATGAAGAGGGCGGTGGTCGTACCTGCGAGGTTGAGGTCCACAAGACTCCCGAAAAAGCCCCTGCGCAGGATAAAGGGAAAGCCCCTCATAAGGTGGGTCGTGGAGAGGTGCCTATCGACGGGTGAGAGGGTGATCCTGGCGACCGACAGCGACGAGGTGGCGAAGGCTGTTTCCGACCTTCCTGTTGAGATCTTCATAACGCCCTCGGACCTCCCTTCGGGGACTGACAGGGTCGCTCACGTCGTTAAGGAAACGGACCTTGATCTCGTGATAAACCACCAGGGGGATGAACCGTTCGCCTACAGGGAGGACGTTGAGAGGATCTTCAGAGATCTCGAGGATTTCCCGGTTGTCACTCTTGCGGTTCACGACCCGGGAGCCTACAGAAGGGAGGAGGACGTCAAGGTCGTTCTTGACGGTGAAGGGAGGGCCCTTTACTTTTCACGTTCACCGATCCCTTCAGCCAGAAACGGTCTGAAGCCTCCGTACCCTTTAAAGCACGTCGGCGTGTACGGGTTCAGAAGGGAGACGCTCCTTAAGTTCGTCTCCCTGAAGAGGACCACCCTTGAGGAGGCCGAAGGATTGGAACAGCTGAGACTCCTTGAAAACAGCATACCCGTAAAGGTCATCATCACCCGGAACACCTACCACGGCGTTGACACGGAGGAGGACGTCAGGATAGTTGAGAGCCTACTTTAGCCCCAGGAATGTCA
>JAUZRJ010000142.1 GCA_030950545.1 Aquificota bacterium
CGGCGGGCTTTTCCGAGTCAAGGAGGAAGTGATCCCCCACCCTGTAAACGAAGAAGTCACCCACCGGCTGGCCGTTTGGTTTCAACCAGAGGTTGTAGTTAAAATCGCCTTCCCGGAGGTTTTTCACATTGTTGGTCAGGAGGCTGTGGAGGAAGTGAGTGTGCTCTTCCTGAGCGGTCATTCCCTTCATCATCATTTTCAGAGGCTTTCCGTAAACCCTAACCTTTGACCTCTTCAGGATTATCCACCGCATACCGGCTACTTTTTTACCACCTCAGTCCTTTCCTTTCTATGACGGGGACATACTCAAAGATCCTTTCCTCTCCGAGGCGAATTTCCCTCCTCAGACTCACCTCAAGGGAAGAGGAGACCCTTTTAACTCCAAGGTCCCCGATTCCTATTCCCTTTCCGATTAATTTAGGCGCCACAAAGACAAGGAGCCTGTCCCACAGACCCTCCCTCAGGAAACCCGTCAGGGTCTCACCGCCCCCTTCAACGAGTAGATGAACCACATCCCTTGACCTGAGATCCCTGAGGACCTCGCGGAGGTTAAGGTTTTCCATTTGGACGAGAATCACACCCAGCCGGGTCAACGCCTTGACCTTTTCGGGATCCCCTTCCCTGAAGTAGATGATCCTTCCCGCCGAGTCGTCCTTCACCACATTGTGATGGGGCTCAACCCTGAGGGACGGGTCTATGATCACCCTTAGGGGATTCTCTTCGGAGGGAAAGTGGCGGACGGTCAGAAGGGGGTTGTCCTTGAGGATGGTGTTAACACCGACGAGGACAGCCGTTGCTTCCATTCTAAGCCTGTGGGCGTAGTTCCTTGCCCTTTTGGAAGTGATCCACTTGCTATCCCCCCTCTCGGTGGCCATTCTTCCGTCAATGCTTTGGGCCATCTTAAGGGTTACATAAGGCCTGTCGGAGGTTATATAGGTAAAGAAGTCCTCGTTCAGGAGCTTGGCCTCCCTCTCACCTACTCCTACAATAACCTCAATGCCCGCAGACTTAAGCCTCTTAACACCTCCTCCGCTGATTATCGGATTGGGGTCCGAAGTTGCAACAAAGACCCTCCTTATACCTGATCTGATTATTGCGTCGGTACAGGGAGGTGTTCTGCCCCAGTGGGTGCAGGGCTCAAGGGTGAGGTACATGTCCGCTCCCCTCGCCTTATCCCCAGCCATTTCAAGGGCCACT
>JAUZRJ010000143.1 GCA_030950545.1 Aquificota bacterium
TTATAGTTTATGGCGGAAGGGGAGGGATTCGAACCCTCGGTGCCCCAAAAGGGGCACACGGCGTTTCCAGCGCCGCGCCTTCGACCGCTCGGCCACCCTTCCTTCAGAAAATAAAATTATAATTCAAGCGGATGAAGGTAAGGATAGGCACGAGGAAGAGCAAGCTCGCCCTCTGGCAGGCGAACTACGTTAAGGGTTTCCTCGAAAGGAACTGGGGTGTGGAGGTGGAGCTTGTCAAGATAACCACAACAGGGGACAAGATCCTAGACGCTCCCCTCGCCAAGATAGGCGGTAAGGGGCTGTTCGTGAAGGAGATAGAGCAGGCGCTCATGAGGGGTGAGATAGACCTGGCTGTCCACTCCCTCAAGGACGTTCCCATGACTATACCCGAAGGTCTGACCTTGGGAGCGGTAACCCGGAGGGAGCTTCCCTATGATGTTCTCATATCCAGGAGCGGGAAGGGTCTTAAGGACCTTCCCCCCGGTTCTAAGGTGGGGACCTCGTCCCTGAGGAGACAGGTCCAGATAAAGAGGTTGAGGAGGGACCTTGAGGTTGAGGTCCTGAGGGGAAACGTGGACACGAGGATGAGGAAGCTTAAAGAGGGCCTTTACGACGCCATAGTCCTCGCCTACGCGGGTGTCAAGAGGATGGGCTACGAAGGTGAGATAACAGAGGTCCTTGAAGACTTCATACCCGCGGTGGGTCAGGGAAGTCTGGCCATAGAGATAAGGGAGGGAGATGAGAAGATAAAAAGGCTGATAGAACCCTTAAACCACAGGGAAAGCTACATAAGGGCTGTGTGCGAGAGGGCGTTCCTCAGGAGGCTCGCAGGAGGCTGTCAGGTCCCCATAGGGGCTTTTGCGGAGGTAGAAAACGGGAAAGTGAAGATACGCGGATTCATTTCGGACCTTGAGGGGATTAAATTTATTGAAGGACAAGAGGAGGGAAGCGTTGAGGATGCGGAAAAAGTGGGGGAAAGGCTCGCGGAGGACCTCCTCCGCAGGGGAGGGGAGGAGATCCTCACCGAGATCTACGGAGGTTAAGTCATGGAGCCCGTGGGTATAGTTCTCGGCACGAAGCCTTCAAACCCCTTAGAGTTCTGGGTGGGTATAGAGAGGGGGAGCTATCTGCAGCTCGACGACGTTGTCATGGTGGTCTCGAGGGTTGAGGGGACCGACAGGGAGATAAGGTTTTACGGCCTCGTTCACGAGGTTCAGAAGATCCTCGAAGGTGTTGACCTCGTCTACGACGAGAAGCTCGTAAACAGCGGTATAGTTCCCGCAAACATAGCCTACATGGCCAGGGTAAACGTGACCCGCATAGAGCCCGAGATCTTCGTCCCGCCCACCCCGGGAGACCTCGCCTACAGGGCTACGGGAAA
This sequence comes from Aquificota bacterium, assembly GCA_030950545.1. Lineage (GTDB taxonomy): Bacteria > Aquificota > Aquificia > Aquificales > Aquificaceae > Hydrogenivirga. Next base: position 1,382 of record JAUZRJ010000143.1, read on the forward strand.
GGACCTGGAGAAGGCCCTTTACTACGACACTATGAGGAACAGGATACCCGCAGGGCTCTCGAGAAACGGAGAGGTCGTTTACCTTAACTACGACTTCATAAACGGCAGGGAGGGTGCTCACGTTTCCATCTCCGGAATGTCTGGGGTTGCGACAAAGACCTCCTACGCACTTTTTCTGCTCTACTCCATCTTCCAGAAGGCGGAAGACAGGAACAACGTCCACGGTCTCATATTCAACGTCAAGGGCAAGGACCTCCTGTGGATAGACAGGAAGAACAGAAGGTTCTCAAAAGAACACGAGGAAGCCTTCAGGAGGATGGGCCTTGACCCGAGACCCTTCACCAACGTGGGGTTTTTCTCCCCTCCCGAGAGGCCCGGAAGCCCCATACCCGCGGTGGGAGACCCTGACCTCACCTCCAAGGTAGCACCCTTCTGCTGGAGCATGAAGGAGTTCGCCCAGGAGGGTCTCCTTAAGTTTCTGTTCGCGGAAGGTGATGAGGGGACCTCTTCCCTGCACTACGTGATAGACAGGGTTACCGAGAAGCTCCAGCAGCTCGCAAAGGAAAGCCCGGGCGACATCCTGATCGACGAGACAGGCAGGGAGATAGAGAGCCTTAAAGACCTCGTCAAACTCCTTCACGAGGTCATAGAGGACAGGGAGACCAAGAGGGACCCGGACAGATACAGGGAGTGGTTCGGCACCGC
>JAUZRJ010000144.1 GCA_030950545.1 Aquificota bacterium
GACACCCACGGACATCTCTTCGGGGACAGGGTTCTGAAAAAGGTGGCCAATACGGTGAGGGAGAACATCAGGTCAACTGACACGGTGGCAAGGTGGGGCGGTGAGGAGTTCGTGGTTCTGCTTCCGGGAGCGGGCAGTGAGGAGGCGGTCGCTGTCGCGGAGAAGCTGAGGAGGAGCGTTCAGAGCCTGGGCCTAGGTAACAGGATGAGGATAACCGCCAGCTTCGGGGTTGCGGAGCTGAGGGACGGTGATGACAGCGTTAGGCTCTTACTTAAAGCGGACAAGGCCCTCTACTCCGCCAAGAGGAACGGGAAGAACAGGGTCGAGGTGTACCGGGAGGAGATTCCCTTAAAATAGAAGACTATGCGTAAGGACGGAAGGGGTGAGGACGAGCTGAGAACTGTCAGGATAGTGAGGGACTTCCTGAACTACCCGGAAGGCTCCTGCCTCATAGAGTTCGGGGATACTAAGGTGATCTGCACAGCTTCGGTGACCGACACCGTCCCCCCTTTCCAGAAGGGTAAAGGTATGGGCTGGATAACCGCGGAGTACTCCATGATACCGAGGGCTACCCAGACGAGGAACGTGAGAGAATCGGTTCAGGGCAGGATAAGCGGGAGGACCCACGAGATCCAGAGGATGATAGGAAGGGCTCTCAGGACCGTGGTGGACCTATCCAAGCTCGGAGAGAGGACCATATGGGTCGACTGTGATGTCATTCAGGCGGACGGGGGTACGAGGACCGCATCCATAACAGGAGCCTTTGTCGCTGTCACGGACGCCCTGATAAAGCTTTACGAGGAGGGGATCCTCCCCACGGTTCCCGTAAAGGACTTCCTCGCGGCGGTTAGCGTCGGCATAGTGAACGGGAGGCCCCTGCTCGATCTGAACTTCGAAGAGGACTCCATGGCGCGGATAGACATGAACGTGGTGGGGACGGGCTCCGGGAAGCTGGCTGAGGTTCAGGCTATGGGTGAGGAGTTCACCTTCTCAAAGGAGGAGCTCAGCACACTCCTCGATCTCGCCATGAAAGGCATATCCGAACTCGTGGAACTCCAGAAGGCCCTTTACGAGTTTAACCCCTCCATAGGATACTGGAAGAAAAAGAAGGTAAAGGAGGCGAGGTTTTGAGGATCATTCTGTTACTGTTTGCACTTTTCGTGGCGGGATGTCAGGAACTTCCCAAAGAGTATAGAGGCGAGGAAGGGAAGAAGAAACTCGAAAGGTACAGGTACCAGTTCGTAAAGGGTGTGGTGGAGGTCAGCGGTGACCTCAGAGGTAAGATACCGGAAAAACCCTACTTTCTGATAATATCCTTAAGGGACCTTGAAAACCCGATGCCTGTGGCGGTTCTGAGGGTGAGAAACCCTGAGTTTCCCTTTAAATTTAAAATTACGGGGAGACACAAGCTGAGGGCGGACAGGATGATAGAAGGGGACCTCATACTCACCGCGAGGATAAGCAAAAACCCGGGTGCGGACCCCCAGCCGGGGGACCTTGTAGGTGTGGTTCAGGTGAGGGCGGGCCAGAAGGGTGTGAGGGTGCTGATCGACTCGGAGGTAAGGTAGTGGAGGGAGAGGGGAAGATAAAGAAGCTACTCAGGATCATAGAGGGTGTCGCGAATAAGGAGTACGAAAAGGACAACTGGACGGGTATCCTGGACATGGTAGCGGACCTCTTCGAGGCGGACGCTGCTGCGATAGGCGAGGTCGAGGGCGGATACCTCGTTTACCGGAAGGTTTCCTCAAAGGTCAGGGAGGTCATAAAGGACTACGACCCTCAGGAGTTCAGGGTTCCAATATGGAGGAGCGCGGCGGGTGAGGCCATAAAGAAGAAGGGCTACGTGATAATAAACGACTACCAGAACTACGACAGGGCGGTTGAAGCCTGGAAGAAGGCGGGTCTGAAGAGGCTGATGACGACAGTCATAGATACGGAAGGGACCCTGGGAAACCTGTCCGTCGGAAGACTTGCGGACGGACCACCCTTTTCGGAGGATGACGGGAAGATACTGAAGGGTCTTGCCTTCATATTTTCATTCATAATCAGGGAGGAGATGCGCATAAAGAAGCTCTTCGAAAGAGCCATAAGGGACCCCCTCACAGGCCTTTACAACCGCTACTTCCTGGAAGAGCAGGGCAGGGTGGAGATAGAAAGGGCAAAGAGATACGGCCATCCCATATCCCTCATAATGTTCGACCTTGACGACTTCAAGAGGATCAACGACACCTACGGACACCAGGAGGGGGACAGGGTCCTGATAAAGTTCGCCAAGATCCTGAAGAGCAAGGTCAGAAACACGGACATGCCCGTAAGATACGGCGGTGAGGAGTTCATAGTCCTTCTTCCCAACACCGCACCGAACGAGGCTCTGATCGTGGCGGAAAGGATAAGGGAGTTCATGGAAAACACTGTCTTCAGGTTCGGAACCGAAGAGATCAGGATAACGGTGAGTGCGGGCATAGCGTCCTGCGACCTGAGAAACTGTTCCCTTGAGGAGCTCATATACAGAGCGGACAAGGCCATGTACGAGGCAAAAAGAAAAGGTAAGAACAGGGTTCACATCTTCTCCTTGGTAAATTAAATAAGATGGACAGGATAGTCATAAGGGGTGCACGCCAGCACAACCTAAAGAACATAGACCTCGAGATACCCAAGAACAGGCTCGTAGTCATAACGGGTCCCTCAGGTTCGGGGAAGTCCTCTCTTGCTTTCGACACGATATACGCGGAGGGCCAGAGAAGATACGTTGAGTCCCTGTCCTCCTACGCCAGGCAGTTCCTCGGTGTTATGGAAAAACCGGACGTTGACTCCATAGAGGGCCTCTCACCCGCCATAGCCATAGACCAGAAGACCGCTTCCAAGAACCCCAGGTCAACGGTGGGTACCGTGACCGAGATATACGACTACCTGAGGGTCCTCTGGGCCAGCATCGGAAAGCCCCACTGCCCCGTCTGCGGAAGGGTCCTGGAGGGCCTCTCAGCCCATGAGATCCTCGAAAAGATCTTTGAAAAATACAAAGGGAAAAGGATCACGGTTCTCGCCCCCGTTGTAAGGGGTAGGAAGGGAGAGTTCAGGGAGCTTATCAGGGAGATAGACAGGATGGGCTACAGGAGGGTGAAGGTGGACGGGAGGATCATGAGGATCATAGACGTCCCGCCCCTCGAAAAGAACAGAAAGCACAGCATAGACATAGTCGTGGACAGGTTCACCCTGGAAGAGGAAGAAAGGCCCAGGCTCCTTACGGACCTCGAAAAGTCCCTCGAACTGGCCAAGGGTCTTGTCAAGATAGAGGACGCGGAGACGGGGAAAGAAGACCTCTTCTGTGAGAATCTGGTCTGTCCTGACCACGGCTTCTCCATACCCGAGCTGTCTCCCCGGCTCTTCTCCTTCAACTCTCCCTACGGCGCCTGTCCGGACTGCAAGGGCTTAGGTGTGAGGTGGGAGGTAGATGTGGGGCTCCTCGTGGACGAGGACGAACCCGCGGTGAACGCCTTCAGGATAGCGGAGACATACCTCTTCAACTACCTGAAGTTCCCGATAACGAACGTCCTGAGGAAACTCGGCTACAGCCCGAAGACCAGGTTCAGGGACCTTCCTGAGAGGGTGAGGAGGATACTCCTGTACGGGACTAAGGAGGAGTTCGAGTTCGAGGGTATCGTGAAACACCTCGAGAGGAGGTTTCTGGAAGATGAGTCCGAGAAGGTGAGGGAGGAGATAGAGGAGTTCATAGTTGAAAGGCCCTGCCCTTCCTGCGGTGGGTCCAGGTTGAGGGAAGAAGCCCTCGCGGTCCTCATAGACGGGAAGAGTATCTGGGACATAGTGAAGATGCCTGTCGGGAAGGCGAAGGAGTGGTTCGACTCCCTTCCGGGGAAGCTCTCCGAGAAGGAGCTGGTGATAGGGGAGAGGCTACTTAAGGAGATCTCCGAGAGGCTCGGCTTTCTCGTGGACGTGGGTCTTGACTACCTTTCCCTGTCCAGGAGCGCAACGACCCTTTCGGGCGGGGAGATGCAGAGGATAAGACTCGCAACCCAGGTGGGTTCCAAGCTCACGGGTGTCCTCTACGTTCTGGACGAACCCTCCATAGGCCTCCACCCGAGGGACACCCACAGGCTCATAAGGACCCTTAAAGAGTTGAGAGACCTGGGAAACACGGTGATAGTTGTAGAACATGACCCCGAGACCATAGAGTCCGCGGACTGGATAGTTGACCTCGGGCCCGGTGCGGGGAAGGAGGGCGGTTATGTGGTCGCGACCGGAACGGTGGAGGAGATAAAGAAGAACCCCAGGTCCCTCACAGGTGCATACCTCTCCGGCAGGAAGGAGATACCTGTTCCCGAAAGGAGAAGAAGTCCGGGAAAGAGATGGCTGAGGATAGTTGGGGCAAGGGAACACAACCTCAAGAACATAACCGTTGAGATACCTGTGGGTCTTTTCGTCTGCGTGACCGGTGTGTCGGGAAGCGGGAAGTCCACCCTTATATACGACGTCCTCTACAGATACGCCAAGGCACACTTTTACGGTTCAAGGGAACAGGTGGGCGAGGTGGACAGGATAGAGGGCCTTGACCACTTTGACAGGGTCATAAACGTGGACCAGTCCCCCATAGGAAGGACTCCGAGAAGCAACCCGGCCACCTACACCAAGGTCTTTGACCTCATCAGGGACCTGTTCGCGAGCACACCGGAGGCCAGGGCGAGGGGTTACAGGCCGGGGAGGTTCTCCTTCAACGTGAAGGGGGGAAGGTGCGAGGCCTGTCAGGGAGAGGGTGTGATAAAGGTGGAGATGCACTTCCTCCCTCCCGTTTATGTCACATGCGATGTGTGTAAGGGTAAACGTTACAACAGGGAGACCCTCGACATCTTCTACAAGGGCAAGAACATAGCGGACGTCCTCGACATGACCGTGGACGAAGCCTACGAGTTCTTTGAAAACATACCCCCTATAAGGAGGAAGCTCCAGATCCTGAGAGACGTTGGTTTGGGGTACATAAAGCTCGGCCAGCCCGCACCCACCCTGTCTGGCGGTGAGGCCCAGAGGATAAAGCTGGCTAGGGAGCTTGCCAAAAAGGAGAAGGGGAGGACCCTTTACCTGCTGGACGAGCCGACAACGGGTCTTCACATGGACGACATAAGGAAGCTGGTGGACGTTCTCCAGAGGTTGGTAGACAGGGGGAACACGGTGATCGTTATAGAGCACAACCTGGACGTTATCAAGTGTGCGGACTGGATAATAGACCTCGGTCCGGAGGGGGGGGACAGGGGAGGGGAGATCGTCGCGGTAGGACCTCCGGAGGATGTAGCGAAGAACCCGAGGTCCTACACGGGTATGTTTCTCAGAAAGTACCTCAGGCAGAAGGAAAAAGTCGCCTAACCCTCCACCCTGTTTTTCCCCTTCCTCTTGGCCTCATACAGCTTTTCGTCCGCCGCCTTTAGCATATCCTCTTTGTCGGAGAACCTTTCATCCGCCTCCACAACACCGAAGCTGGCGGTTATCCTCACCTT
>JAUZRJ010000145.1 GCA_030950545.1 Aquificota bacterium
AGCCCTTCGAGGGCAAGGCGAACGTGGAAGTGAAACAGGAAGGCGACCGTATCGTGCTCGTGGTGAGTGCGAGCGAGACCGTCAAGAAGAAGAAGACCACTTCCAAGAAGGAGAACAACTGATGGCTGTTCGGAGAAGGAAGAAGGAGACCACCACTACCCAGAAGGAAGCCCCTGCCCGTCGTCGCAAGCGGAGGGATGAGGAGCCCGAAGTGGTGGAGGAAGATCAGGTCACCGAAGAAGAGTTCGACGACGAAGACGAAGACGACGACGACTTCGGAAGTGAGGTCATCTCCGGGGGAGAAGCCAAGGCCCTCAACCGGAGTGAGTGGGATCTCCCCGCTGATGGAGACTGGGAGCTGACGGTCACCAACGTGACTCTCGTCAAGCCCAACTCCGAGACTGGTAAGTGGGGCGGTGCTCTCGTCACCTTCAACGTGGATGCCGGTCCCATCGACGAGCCCGAGGATGGATTCGGGAAGTACTCCAAGATGTTCCTGCCTCCCTCGAAGTCCGTTCGTCCGTACCCCAAGGGCACCAAGCTCACGGACGGACAGAAGACTCGTCTTCGCATGGGCCGACAGGAAGCGGTTCGGTTCTTGACTGCGTGCCTCGGTGAGTTCGATGAGTCCGGGGAGTATGCGTGGTTCGAGGATCTCTTCAAGGCCTGTGAGGGAGCCACGATCATCGTGACTGCGGTGACGAAGGGCGACTTCCAGAACCTGCGCAACTACAGGCCCGTGGAGTAGTCATGAAAACCGTTCAGATTCGACTGGACAACGAGGTCTATAAGACCCTGGCCAAGACGGCCATCGACAACGACACCACCATTGGCAAATACGTCCGTTCGATCGTGCTCGATTCCTTGGATATCAGCGAGGGAGAAGAGGTGATCGAGGTGGAAGAGAAGCCTGCTCCTTCCAAGCGTAGGCGTCGGAAGAGCTAGGCAGTAGGTTCAAGGGGGAGGGTTGACCGCCCTCCCCCATTTAACTCACCTTGGAGATAACATCATGATTGTGGATTCGAAGAAGCTCAGAGAACTGCTTGGCGTGAGTAAGCCGACAGTTACCAAGTGGGTCAAGGAAGGGTGCCCTCATATGAGACTGGGAGATACGGAAGGGAGCCCTCTTAGGTTTGTGTTCGAGGAGGTTGTTGAGTGGCTTAGGGTGGAGACGGAAGGAGAGGAAGAGGGAGATGGCGTCGATAAACTGTAATATCTGCGGGGCTGTCAATCACGTAATGAATGACGTCGATCTGAAGAAGTATTGCTGGAGGTGCAATGGTCCGATCGAAACCGAGGAAGAGCTGCGAGAAGTGCCCAAGGTTCAAGACGGGGACGTACGTTCCTCCGGTGGTGAAGAAGGGAAGTAAGCTTGCGGTAGTGGGAGAAGCACCGGGACAGGATGAGATTGCTATAGGTGAGCCCTTTGTGGGTACGGCGGGGAAGATCCTTGCGCTCATCCTGTCCAAGTGTGGAAGTGGGAGAACCCAAGTAAGCCTGCTCAATACTGTCGCCTGTGGTGTGAAGGGGAACGATACCCCTACGGTGGAAGAGATTGAGTGCTGTGCTCCGGTGCTGGAGGAAGCGCTCAAGGAAGCTGATCCCGAGGTCGTGCTTCTCACGGGAAACATTCCCCTCAAGAGGTTCTGTGGACAGAAGAGGTCTATCAGTAAGTGGAGGGGAAGCGTCACTCAAACGGAGAGGAAGGTGGTTCTCGGTACCAAGAAGGTACTGGGAACCGAGGTGTACAAGAGTGGGAAGAGAAAGGGAGAGAGGAAGGAGGTAAAGAAGGAGGTACGGATTCAGCAGGAATCGAGGACGGTGGTGCCTACGATTCACCCTGCTGAGCTGGCTTATACGGGGTTCAAGAATTGGCCCCTCGTTATGGCGGACGTGAAGAGGGCCGTCAATCTCTCAAAGGGAAAGGAGCTGTTTGAGCTGGGAGTAGAGGTAACAGGGGACTGGGAGTCCGTAAGGGGACTGAAGGAGTACATCAAGGGGAGGGATGAGCTTGCCATCGATACCGAAACTGAACGGGAGACCGGTAAGCTCAAAATGATAGCGGTTGCGAGAGACGCCACAGGAGCCGTTCTGGTGCGTCCTAGCAGGGAGGTAGGGGTTACCCTTACCGAGCACTTTAAAACGCTTCAGAAGGGCTCTGGCGGGCTCCTGATAGCCCACAATGCTGCCTTTGATATTCGGGCACTGAGACAGATCGGATTTGACTACCGGGGAGAGGTGTTCTGTACGTTTCACGCTGCCCAGTATGAGCGGAGTGATATCCGGATCACGAGGAAGAACGACAGTGGAGCTAACTGGAATGAGTTGGCCTCACTGGATAACGTCTGCTCCCGTATACCCGGGCTTTACTATGAGAACTGGAAGGAGAAGTTCAGGGCGGGTATCAACTACGATGAAAAGATCTACT
>JAUZRJ010000146.1 GCA_030950545.1 Aquificota bacterium
CAGAACCCTCCTGACAAAACCCCTGCGGGGTATCCTGACCGCTAGGCTTTCCCTCCCGAGCCAGTGAAACAGCCCTCCCCTCTTCCTGAGGACGACTGTGATGAAGGGTTTCAGGAGGAGTCTTCCTGAGAGCGGGTCCACCTCAAGCCCCATCTTTCCCGCCCAGGAGAGGTCGGGAAGGAGGACTGTGAAGGGTCTCCTGGAGGGTCTTCTCAGCTCGTACAGCCTCCTCACCGCTGTGAAGTTCGTCGCGTCCGCGAGTATCCCGTATATGGTGTCCGTGGGTGCGACGACGAACTCTCCCGCACTGAGCACCTCGGAAGCTGTGCGGGGGGCACGGGGGTCCTTCTCACTTACCGCCCTTGAGCCTTTCCTTCGCATACTCCATAAGACCGCCCGCCCTGAGGATCGCCCAGAGCTCTTCGGGGAACCTGGTAGCCCCGAACTCCTTACCCTTGGTAAGGTTCCTCACGACACCCTTCTCCAGGTCCACCTCCACCTCGTCCCCGTGGTCTGTCTCGTCCACCGCTTCGGGCGCCTCCACTATGGGCAGGCCTATGTTTATGGCGTTCCTGAAGAATATCCTCGCAAAGGACTTGGCTATGACGACGGGAACACCCGCATACTTTATGGCTATGGGCGCGTGCTCCCGCGAGGACCCCGAACCGAAGTTCCTGCCCGCAACTATGATCTCGCCTTCTTTATGGTCCTTTGCGAAGTTGGGGTGCTCCGAGTCTTCCATAACGTGTCTGGCGAGCTCGTAAGGGTCGGAGGTGTTAAGATACCTGGCGGGTATTATCTGGTCCGTGTCAACGTTGTCCCCGAACTTCCAGACCCTGCCCCTTATGACCTTCTCCATGAGGTAAGTATAGCACACCTGTTAGTTTAAAAGTTAAGGAGGTGGAGCCATGAGCTGGATCAGGAACCTTTTCCTCTGCCTTTTCGGAGCCTTTACACTGGTCTCTTACAGCGGTGAGTTCGTCCAGACGGACTACAGGGCACCCTTTAGGGCGGTTGTTGAGTTCTACTTCGACGAACCTGAGAAGATAAAGCCAGCCCTTGAGTGGGTCTCTAACATAATCTACGTCCTCTCAAGGGAACCCTACAACTTCGTTCCCGGTGAGGACATAGACATAGTGGTCGTGATACACGGGACCGAGATAACGACCCTCGTTAAGAAGAACAGGGAAAGATACAGGGAGATCTGGGAAAGGGTTGAGGGCATGTCCATGTACGGGGTGAAGTTCAAGGTATGCGGTATGGCAGCGGAGCTGATATACGGCTACAAACCCGAGGACTTTCCCGAGTTCGTTGAGCTCGTTCCCTCCGCCATAACCGAACTCCTCCACTGGCAACAGAAGGGGTACGCCCTCCTTATACCCAGGATCTTAGAGAGGAAGAAGGCGGTTGAGGAGATAAGGTAGTTCGTTTGCAAATTTGCAAAAACTGTTAAAATTATCACCCTACAGTTTCAAAGCTTTGGCAATTTTGCAAATCAAGGTCTTGAGAGATAAAGACTTGACAAACTCACCTTTATACCTTTATAATCCTCTGTGAAAATCTCGAGAGGAGGGCGAGACCATGAAGAAGAGCTACCTGGCAGCGGCAGCCATACTGGGTGTGGCGGTTCTGGGAGGCGAGGCCCATGCGGTCAAGATCGACCTGGGTGAGACGGTTTTCAAGATGGGGTTCAGAGGTAAAGTTCAGGCAGGTTTTTACGGGGAAAGGAGCACACTTGACACGGCGGACCTAATGTTTTCTGTGCCCAACGGACGTATATACGCAAAGGGTTCGATAACCAAGATATTCAAGTGGACCTTCCAGGGAGATTTTAAAGGCAGTAACCAGTTTGAAGTTGTTGACAACTTCATCACTCTCGACTTTGCGAAGGAGTTCAGGATAGTCGCGGGA
>JAUZRJ010000147.1 GCA_030950545.1 Aquificota bacterium
CCGAGAAAGGCGAGGCCGTTTATAGGATGGTATTCAGGTGATCACATCACACTGGTCTTTCTGACAACAAGGCAAAAAAGTATACAGGTTAACACGGGGTTCTGCAAGAAGTTATCTGAGAACTGCGGGTGGATAGAAGATGTGTGCTACGTGCTCGAGGACTGGAGGAGGAAAGGTGTATACAGATTTACGCTGAGGAGGGAGCTTTTTAAAGATTACGTTTTCTGTGGAAGATGTGAGGACCTGGATTTTCTCGAGAAGCTGAAGGAAGTTACTTATGAGGGAGAAGATTGAAGCCCTCCTTAGCGGGAACGAGGAGGCGAGAAGGTTCTTCCTCGAGGAGATCAAAAAGGTCGCCCTCCAGAGTAAAGTGGAGCACTTTCTGAGAACACGCCTGGGGGACGATTACGCGGAGGAAGTCCTCTCAGATCTGATACTGAAATTCATAATCATGAGGGAAGTCCTCCTCAAGAAGGAAAGGATAACAAGAAGCTACGTCAGAAAGGTTATAAGGTCATGTCTCGTGGACACGGTAAACAGGGAGGGTAAGATCAGCACCGTGAGTATAAACAATCCCGTCAACCCTCACGAGGAGGGATGGGTTGAGAGCTTTGAGGACCTCCTCGGTAAGGAGGAAGATAAGGACCTGAGAATTCAGGCGGAAGAGCTCTTTGATGTGATCATGTCTTTACTTTCCGAGAAGGACAAAGACACCCTGTGTTATTACCTTAATACGGAGATCTACGACAGGAATGTAGAGGTAAAAGGCATGTCAAAGGACGCCCTCTACAAGAGATGGGAGAGGCTAAAGAAGAAGATAAGGGAGAAATTGACCTTCGTGCCTACCGAAGAGGAGTTCAGAATCTTTGCGGAGAGGTTCCTGTCAGAAGTGTGTGCTGAAAGGGGTTATAAGTAATGGGCGAAGATATGCAGAAGATCCTGTACGAAAACTTCATCAAAAGTTTGGGGGACGAAGTTCTGGAGGTTCCAGCTCCCAAACCCCCTGAAGTTGGACAGGTAAGGCTCTACCTCATGACCCCGCCTGAGTATATCCTGATAACGGAAAAGGTGCACGAAGACCTCTTTAAGATAGTTCCCCTGACCTCATACGTTCAGCTTGCCATCACCAACAAGTACCCTCCCACGATAAGGTGGCGGGGCTTCCTGCTCGTTCCCCTTCCCTTTGAAGTTTATGCAGAAAAGACCCTGCTTGAGAAGCACTCAGAAGCGGTCTTTAAGGTGTCCGAAGGCCTGGAAAAGATAGCGGAGTACGTGAAAACTGTCAGGATCAGGGGGATCGGGAAGTGGAGGGAGAAGTTTATAGAAAAGAACATCGAAAGGTGGAAGGACATAAACCTTTCGAGCATAGTAGCGTCCGTGATCCGGGCGGAAGAAGGAAAAACTATAGTGATCAGGTTCCGAGCCCCGGTCAGTGAAGACCGGGAAACGAAACTCGCAGCCAGATCTCAAGGAGCCTTCAGGGGGAGTAACTGGATCGGGGTCCTGGAGGAGGGAAGGCTTTATATGTACTTATCTGAAGATCTGGTGGGAAGGCGTATAAGGATAAGCTACAGGGGAGAGGTCCTCTACGAGGGTCCCGCCTCTCTCAGGTTCGTTGTTGAGGATGTGCCCGAGACGGTCACAGACCTGGAGGAGGGTCTGAATGTTCAGGTTCTCGGAGATAGATCCTGACCACCTCATCAAGCTTTTGAAGGCGGGTAAGCTCGACGAGGATCTTGATGACCTGTTCTCCCAGTTCTGGGACCTTTCCCCTCGTGTTCAGTTCGAGGTCGTAAAGTACGTAAAGGAAAGATCGGTCTCACCTTCGGTCGGTGTGCTCGAGGAAACCTTTAAGGCGGACCACGAAGACATCAGGAAGTTCCTGAACCTGCCCCACAGGGAGTTCTTCGTTCCCGTGGTTGATCCGGGAGGCAGGGGTCTTCTGGTGAGGGGTCTATCTGTTAGGGGGACTCAAGCCCTTATAACTAACCAGAGGCATCTCCTGAGGAGTATGGAGGTTATAAAGAGCTTCCTCGGGGAAGGGTTTGCCCTGTTCTTCGATAGTGATATGGAAGGGGAGAGCTATATGCTACCCGCAGCGGTCAGTCTCTACATAGAAAGACCGCCACCGGATGCGGTCTTCACGGGAAGGATAGACGAGAAGGGAAACATATACGAGGTAAACGGGCTTCCTAAAAAGAGAAAAGCGGCTCAGAACCAGGGGCTCAGGCTCGTTGAACCTTCACGTTTGAGCAGGCTTCAGGACCTGAAGGACTGGTGTGATGCGAGAGCTTACCACGTTCCCGTATTCATAACTAACAGCCTGCGGGGCTACGAGGGAGAGCTCGGGAGCTTTTACGCGGGTGTCCGTATGGAGGATGTGGACCTCGTGCTGAACCACCTCGAGGTCATAAACGGCATAGACAGAAAGGACCTCGTCCTCAGAACGGGACAGCTTTCGCCCGAAAGGGCGGTCTGGATAAAAGCGGTTACCGACTTCTACGCTCTGCTGAAGAGGCTGGAGAGAAGCCTCCACGGGAGGGAGATACCCCACATCGGGATAAAGGGACCCGCCAGCCTTGCCTTCTCCCTGGGTTCTGCCTACGGTAGCCAGAAGCCCTTCGTTTTCTACCATTTTCAGGACAGCACCTACCACCCCATAGAGGTGAAGAACGTCCGTTTTCTTAAAGAACGGGTGAAAAGCTACGAACACATAGAAGCCGAAATCCTGCCCGGTGGTGACCTGCTGGTGATCGTCCTCTCCATGGCCCACCACGATCCAGAAAGCGCGGTGATAGAGTTCACAAGGGATAAGAACCCTACCTATCTAGTCCTCAGACACAGGAGGACCGGAAACCTACCGCCCGAGGAGATGGTCCTCACCGCGAGGGAGTGTGCGAGCAAGATCCAGGATATGAGATCCGAGAAAAATTACAGGGAGTTTCACTTCTTCTTCGCCTGTCCTGTTCCTGTTGCCTTTATGGTCGGTGTCGCCTTCGGTTTCTACAACGACGGCTATGTTTATCAGTACTACGGGGACAGATACGAGAAAGTTGTGAGCTTCAGGGACATCAGGAACTTGAGGGAGGGGTGATCCTGTACTTGACAAAAGGATTTTGAGATTGTATCTTAATATCAGTAAGCGGGAGGTAAAGGAATGGATCTCAGGTCTGTAGATCTCGGGCAGGAGTTCACGGTCAAGTCCCTAAAAGCCAGGGACCTACCCCTTGTCAGGAAGCTGACCGCCATGGGGCTCAGGGAAGGGAAGAAGGCCAGGGTCCTCCTTAAGAACGGAAGGGTCATACTCCTCAGACTTGACAACTCGAGGCTTATAATAGACAGGGACCTTGCGGGCTACATCGAGGTCGCCTGAGTTCTGAGATCGGATCTCAAATTTTATGAAGACCATCTTAGTTGCGGTAGCGGGAAACCCGAACGTAGGTAAGACCACCATCCTGAACCACATAGCGGGAACAGATCTTAAGGTGGGAAACTGGCCCGGCGTCACGGTGGAAAAGAAGGAAGCCCTCGTAGAGTTCATGGGTTACAGGATACACCTTGTAGACCTTCCGGGGGTTTACACCTTAGATCCCGTTGCTGAAGACGAAAGGATAGCGGTAAGTTTTCTTGAAAAACAGAACCCGGACGTCATACTGAACATCGTGGAGACCCCCAATCTGGAGAGGAACCTTTTTCTAACCACGGAGCTGTTAGAACTCGGCAGGCCCACGGTCCTCGTCCTTAACATGTGGGACGAGGCGATAAAGCAGGGCATAGAGGTTGACACGGACAGGATGAAAGAGCTTTTAAACGTGGAGGTTGTAAAGACCGTGGGAAGAACGGGAGAGGGTGTTGAGGACATACTCCCCGCAGTAGTCAGGGTTTACGAGGAGGGGAGGGTCCCAAAGGTGACCTACTCACCCGAGATCGAGGGAGTTCTATCACAGCTCTCGGGTGAGGGTTCAAGCAAGAGGGAGCTGATAGCCATTCTCGAAAACACTCCTGAGAAGAGAAAACCCGTTGAGGAGAAGGCAGGAAAGCCCCTGAGGGAGATACTTGACGACGAGAGGTACGCCTTCGTCCATGGTCTCTCCGCGGAGGTCATGAAGAAGCGGAGCATATCGAGGAAGGACGTTACCGATGCCCTGGACAGGGTCGTCCTTCACCCCCTTCTGGGTTTCCCGGTTTTCGTGGGTGTTGTGTACATAACCTTCAAGATCGCCTTTGACTTCTCCACACCCTTTGTTGACTGGGTGGACAGCTTCATGGTTGATTTCCTCGGACCGTCCGCAGGGCTTGTTCTCAAAGCCCTTAACTTTCCCGACTGGTTCGTCAGGTTCTTTTCCGAAGCGGTTGTGGGAGGTGTGGGCTTCGTCCTCACCTTTGTCCCCCTAATAGGCACTCTTTATCTCCTTATAACCCTTCTTGAGATGTCGGGCTACATCCCGAGGGTCGCCTTCCTCATGGACAGGTTTATGCACAGGCTCGGCCTCCACGGAAGGAGTGTTATACCTCTCATAATGGGTTTCGGATGTAACGTCCCCGCCATAATAGCTACGAGAACTATGGAATCAACGAGGGACAAGATTCTGGTAACCATGATGATCCCTTTCATGAGCTGTCCCGCCAGGCTGGTCGTCTTTGCCTTTTTTGTCTCGATCTTCTTCAGGGAGAACCCCGCACTTGTCATAACCTTCCTCTACCTGCTCGGAATTCTTGTCGCTGTTGCGACGGCCTTCTTTCTGAGGAAGGCCGTCTACAGGGGTTCCCTGTCCCACTTCGTTATGGAGCTACCCCCCTACAGGTTTCCCTCCTTCAAGACCCTCATCACCATAACCTGGGTTCACCTGAAGGATTTCCTCTACAGGGCCGGGACCCTCATATTCGGGGCGTCCGTGTTTATATGGCTTCTTCTTAACACACCGCCAGGTGCTGGGAACATATCCGAAAGCCTGGCGGGAAAGATAGGGAAGGTTCTCGTTCCCGTCTTTGAGCCGATAGGCATAGACAACTGGAAGGCGACCACATCGCTCATACCCGCATTCCTTGCCAGGGAGATAGTCATCAGCTCCATGGGGACCATATACACAGCGGAGGAGGCGGGGAAGATCGGAGAGTTCAACCCTAAGGAAGAGTTCCTCTCCCAGATGGAGTCCCTCGGGACCGCGGTCAGGGACGCCTTTGTCTCCCTGGTGACCCTGAGGATAGCCGCCTTTGAGGTTGAGGAGGAAGAGGAGGGTCTTAAAGATCTTATACGTAAGGACTTCACCCCTTCTTCCGCTCTTTCCTTTATGACCTTCATACTGATATACACCTCCTGCCTCGGGACCTTTGCGGTCCTGGTCAGGGAGATAGGGAGAAAAAGAGCTGTGCTGTTCCTGGGCTACAGCTTCGTCGCAGCCTGGACGGTCTCCTTTGTGGTTTACAGGGTCTCCAGCCTGGTATTACAATAAGGACATGTGCGGGATAATAGGGTACACGGGGAAGGAGTCAGCCCTCCCCTTACTTCTGGGAGGACTTGAGAGACTCGAGTACAGGGGCTACGACTCAGCAGGGGTGGCCCTTATAGAGGGTAAAAAGCTCGTGGTTGAGAAGAAGGTCGGGAAGATAAGGGAGCTTATCAGGAGCCTCTGGGGAAAACCCTACTCGGGTAAGACGGGTATAGGCCACACCAGGTGGGCAACCCACGGCGCACCTTCCCTTAAAAACGCCCATCCTCACACGGACTCAAAGAACGAGTTTGCGGTCGTCCACAACGGCATCATAGAGAACTTTCTCGAGATAAGGGAAGACCTGAAGAGGGAGGGTGTGAAGTTCAGGTCGGAAACCGACACGGAGGTGATAGCCCACCTGATAGCGAGGAGCTACAGGGGAGACCTCCTGTCTGCGGTTCTTGAGGCGGTGGAGAGACTGAAAGGAGCCTTTGCCTTTGCGGTGATAACCGTTCACGAACCGGACAGGATAGTGGGTGTGAAGCAGGGCAGTCCCCTCGTGGTCGGTGTGGGAGACGGAGAAAACTTTCTGGCCTCCGACATACCTGCGATCCTTCCCTACACGAGGAAGGTGATAACCCTGAGCGACGGAGAGGTCGCGGATCTCACCCCTGAGGGTGTGAACATATACGACTTCTACGGGAACCCGGTTACAAAGGAGATCATGCTTGTGCCCTGGGACATAGTCTCCGCGGAGAAGGGGGGGTTCAAACACTTCATGCTCAAGGAGATCCACGAACAGCCCAAGGCGGTCGGTGACACGGTTAGGGGTCTGATCTCCTCGGGTGAGGTTCTGCCTTTCAGTCTCAGGGAGTTCAGGAGAGTGATCCTGATAGCCTGCGGGACCTCCTACCACGCGGGTTTAGTGGGCAAGTTCTGGATGGAGAAGCACGCAGGAGTCCCCGTTGAGGTGGTTCACGCATCCGAGTTCAGGTACGCGGACACACCCGTTTCGGAAAGGGACCTGGTCGTGGGTATATCCCAGTCCGGAGAGACCATAGACACGAAGTTCGCCATGAACATGGCCAAGGAGAAGGGTGCGACGACAGTAGCCCTGGTGAACGTTGTGGGCAGTTCAATAGACAGGGAGGCGGACCACTCCGTATACACCCATGCGGGACCGGAGATAGGTGTTGCGGCAACGAAGACGTTCACCGCACAGCTCTCCGCCCTTTACTACCTGGCTGTCAGGGAGAGCCCGGACCGGGAGACCCTGGTGGGTGACCTGACGAGGGTTCCCACCCTTCTGGAGGTGGCCCTGGAAAGGGCTGAGGAAGTCGAGAAGGTAGCGGAGAAGTTCCTCAAGAAGAAAAACTTCCTGTATCTTGGCAGGTACCTGAGCTATCCTGTAGCCCTCGAAGGGGCGCTGAAGCTGAAGGAGATATCCTACATACATGCGGAGGGCTATCCCGCCGGTGAGATGAAGCACGGACCGATAGCCCTCATAGACGAGAACATGCCCGTTGTCGTGGTAGCTCCCCAGGACAGGGTGTACGAGAAGACACTTTCCAACATAGAGGAGGTAAGGACCAGGAAGGGTACGGTCATAAGTGTGGGCTTTGAAGGTGATGGGAGGCTCAGGAAACTGTCCTCGGAGCTTTTGGAGATACCTCACGTTGTTGAAGATCTCACACCCTTTGTCTCGGTTGTCCCCCTCCAGCTCCTGGCCTACTTTATAGCGAGCAAACTCGGTCTTGATGTAGACCAGCCCAGGAACCTCGCCAAGACGGTTACTGTCGAGTGAACAGGAACTCGAGAAGCGCCTTCTGGGTGTGGAGTCTGTTCTCCGCCTGGGTGAATATGAACTCCGCAAACCTTTCAAAGACGTCTTCCGTTATCTCCTCTCCCTTCTTTGCGGGAAGGCAGTGCATAACGAGGACCGAGTCCTTGGCCCTTGAGATGAGGTCTCCGTTCACCTGGAAAGGTTTGAGCGCCTCAAGCTTCTCCTCCCTCCTCTCGTCCCCCATGCTGAACCACACGTCCGTGTAGATGACGTCCGCGTCCTTGACAGCTTCCACCGGGTTCGTCGTCAGGTATATGTTCCCGCCAGTGAAGCTGGAAAGGTCGAGGCCCGCCTGAAGGTAGTAGCTGTCAGGACCGTAGTCCTCGGGTGTTGCGACGAACAGGTTAAGTCCGAAAAGGCCTGCCGCAACTATCCAGGAGTTGCAGACGTTGTTCCCGTCACCCACGAAGGCTATCTTTATGCCCTTTATCCCTTCCCCGAACCTCTCGTACAGGGTGTAAACGTCGCTGAGCACCTGGCAGGGGTGGGACTTATCGGTAAGTGCGTTTATAACTGGAACGTCCGACCAACGGGTGAACTCTTCAAGCCATGTGTGGGAGTGGGTCCTTATGATCACGCCGTCAAGGTATCTCGAGAGGGTCCTGGCTGTGTCCTTCACGTCTTCACCCCTCGAGAGCTGGAGTTCTTTCTCCTGAAGGAATATGGCCTTTCCCCCGAGCTGGCTTATGGCTACCTCAAACGAGACCCTGGTTCTGGTGGAGGGCTTTGTGAAGAGAAGACCGAGGTTTTTTCCCCTCAGAACCTGCGGTGCATCTTTTTCCCTCTTTATCTCCTCAGTTCTCCTTACCAGATACCAGCTCTCCTCCGGGTCGAGATTCCAGAGGTCTATGAAGTCCCGCTTCATAGGGATATTATAGCTCCCTTAGCTTTCTGAGTATCCTCTCCCTCTGGCCTCTCTCTCCTTCCTTTCCCGCATCCAGTAGCCTGAGGGCTTCCTCGTAGTATCTCTTTGCGGACTCCTCAAAGCCCATCTTGAGGAGGACGTCTCCCACGTGTTCGTTTACAACAGGGTCATCGTAGGCCCTTCTTAAGGCGTCAAGGAGATACTGTATCGCCCTCTCGTAGTCTCCCTTGAGGTAGTAAACCCACCCCATGCTGTCTATGTAAGCTGGGTTATCGGGGTCCTCCGAGAGGGCCTTCCTTATGAGCTGTTCCGCCTCATCCACCCTCGCATCACCGTACCACAGAAGAAGGGAGTAACCGAGATGGTTGTAAAGGTCTGGGTTGTCCGGATTGAGGTCTATGGCCTTCCTGAGGGCCTTTTCCACTTCCACTATCCTGCCGAGGTGGTCTAAAACGATCGCCTTCAGGAAGTAACCTCTGTAGTCGTTCGGGTTCAGGGATATGGCCCTCTCCACCGCCTCAAGGGCACCTTCGTAGTCCTCCCTGTCCATAAGCAGGTTAGCCTTAAGAAGGAGTAGCCTCACGCTGGCAGGGTTCAGGAAAAGGCCCTTCTCTATGATCTTCTCCGCCTTTTCCTTCTCCCCAAGGTGTATGTAAACCGTGGCGATCCTCTCTATCACCTTCTGGTTGTTGGGTATCTTGGAGTATATCTCCTCGTATATTGCCTTTGCCTTTTCAAGATCCCCCGTGACTTCAAGGGATAGGGCGTAGGAGTAAGCGATGTTAAGATCCTCCGGGAACCTGTCGTAGAGCCTGCCTAGGACCTCCCTCGCCTCCCCGAAATCGCCCGACTGGAGCAGAGCTATCCCGTACTGGTATCCGTACTGGTAGTTCTCAGGGAACATGGAGTAGAGCCTGCTGAAGATACCCTTCGCCTCTTCCACCCTCCCGGTGGCCATGTATAGCTGGGCGAGTTTCTCCAGAACCACCCTGTTGTCCGGGTCTTCCTTCAGCACCTCCCTGTAAAGCTCTTCAGCCTTAGAGTACTCCTCCCTGCCCTCGTATATCTTTCCCAGGGTGACGAAGGCTGCCTCAAAAGTCTTCCTTATCTCAAGCGCCTTCTGTAGGTACTCTATGGCTCTGTCTGTATCACCTTCCCTCATGTAGATCTGACCCAGAAGGTAGTAGGGGAAGGGGCTGTCCGGGGTTATCTCCGCGAGCCTCTCTATGACCTCCTTCGCCTTTTCGGTCCTTCTCATCTTCAGATACTCGTCCGCAAGGAATATGAGAACCTCCCTGTTGTTGGGGAACTTCCTGTAGGCCCTCTCCAGGACCTTTACCGCCTTGTTCTTCTCGCCCTTAAGTCTGTAAACGCTGTACATCGCGATGTAGGGGTCAACCAGGTCGGGAAAGGTTCTCAGGTAATCCTTGGCTATTTTGAGGGCTTCATCGGTTTCCCTGAGGGCCATGACCAGCCTTATGGTGTCCATGTAAAGAGAGGGTGTGGGCTTCTGGTCCAGAGCCCTCAGACAGTAAGCCTTGGCGGTTTCGGAGTCATCAGACAGATACCTGCACAGAATGTAGTCGTAGTAGTAGTTTCCAAAACCCAGAGCGGAAGCGGTAAGAAAAAGGACGATGAATACCGCCATAACCTACCTTCCCTTGTAGATCAGTATAGGTATGTCCACCCTCCTGAAAACCTCCGTCGATGTGCTACCTAAGATCACCCTCTTGAGTCCCGAAAGCCCCCTGCTCCCCATAAGGAGCATATCAAGGTCTCCGTCCTCCCTGACCCTCCTGACTATCTCCTCCGCGGGGTCATCACCTTCCCTGAAGACGGAGGAGACCTCAAAGCCCGCCTCCCTGAACCTGCCCTCAACCGTTCTCATATACTTTTTCTTCTCTTCCCTGTATTTGGCGTAGATCGCCTCCCCTATCCTCTCCACAACAGGTATATCTATAGGCTCCTCCACGTGGAGTATCTCCACGGATACCCTGAAAGGTTTGAGGAACCTGAGGGCAAAGTCGGTCATATCCTCCGCTGTCTTGGAGAAATCGTAGGCGAGGACCACCTTTCTGGAAAAGGTGGGTTCAAAACCCTTGATGACTATCATGGGCTTCAGGCTGTGCTTGACCACTTTTTCCGCTGTGGACCCTATCAGGATCTTCTCCACAAGACCCTTCCTGTGGCTTCCTATTACCACGATATCGGGGTCCTCCTTTTCCTCCATCTCGAGGATCAGGTCTCTCGGGTCGCCCACCTCAACGAGAGCCCGGGATTTCACAGGTTTAAGAAACTCCTGGAGACCCTTGAGTTTTTCCTCCGCCTCCCTTCTTTTCTTGGTCTCTATATCCTGAAGGACCTTCACGTCTATGACGTCAACGCTCAGGCTCTCGGGATAGGGTATGTACAGGACGGGTGATACCGCGTGGAACAGTATGACCTCACCCCCGTGAGCCTCACATATCCTCTTTGCGGTCCTGAGGGTTGCGTTGGTTATCTCCGAAAAGTCAACGGGAACGAGGACCTTCATCTAAACCTCCGCCATGTGCTTCCCCACCACCGCCTCAAGGAACTCCTGGATCCTGCCGTTGGATGCGACAATGTCCCTGTAGCCGTTCCCCTTCACGATCCTGTAGGTTCCCCCCGCCTCTTTTAGTATAACAGCTCCCGCGTATATGTCCCAGGGGTGGAGCTCAAACTCGATAAGGCCCTCAAAGATCCCCTCCGCAACGAAGCAGAGGTCAACCGCCGCTGCGCCGGGCCTTCTCATGGCGGCCACCTTGTCGAAGACCTCCCTGAATATCCTCCAGTAGACATCCAGGTCCCTTCTGGCCCTCGAAGGAAAACCGTAGGCGACCACGGAAAGCTTCACCTGGGAAGTCTGGCTTACCCTTATACTCCTCCCGTTCTTGTATGCTCCTAGGCTCCTTCCCGCCCAGTAAAGGTGGTCAAAGTACGGAAGATAGACCGCGCCTGCTACAATATCTCCCATGTGGGAGAGGGCGACCGACACGCCGAAGATGGGAAAGCCTGCTATGTAGTTCTTCGTCCCGTCGAGCGGATCGACGAACCAGACGAACTCACCTTCCGGGTCTCCCCCTTCCTCCTCGCCAACAACTTTGTGGTCCGGGAAGGACCTGGTTATGAACTCCCTTATCCTCTCTTCGGACTCTCTGTCAACGTAGCTAACGAAGTCCTTTTCTCCTTTCTCCTCTATGCTGTCGTCGGTTACCTTTAAAAAGTTCTCCTTAAGGACCTGACCGCCTATGAGCACAGCGGTCTTGGCTACCCTGACGAACTCCTCTATCTTCATACCTCCTCCCTGTCGTCCAGGACGTCGAGGCAGGGAAGGTGGTTCCCCTCCAGGAGCTGGAGGAAGGCTCCCCCACCCGTTGAGACGAAGTCTATGGCGCTGTAAACACCAGCCCTGTGTATGGCGTGGTCCGTATCACCCCCTCCCGCTATGGTGAGGGCCGGAGATTCCGCCACCATCTTGGCGACCGCGAAGGTCCCGTTCTTGAATCTGTCAAGCTCAAAGACACCCATAGGACCGTTCCAGATGACGGTCTGGGCGTCCGTCAGGATCTCCCTGATGAGGTCCACCGAAACAGGGCCTATGTCCAGACCCCTCCAGCCTTCCGGGATCTCCTGCCACGGGACCACTCTGGTCGGTGTGTTGTCCGAGATCTCTTTTCCCACCACGAAGTCTACGGGGAGGTAGAGCTTAACCTCCAGCTTCTTGGCTATGTCGAGTATGTCAAGGGCGACCGGGATCAGGTCCTCTTCAACGGGTGAGTCCCCAACGGTGTATCCCATAGCCCTTATGAAGGTGAAGGCCATGGCACCGCCTATGAAGATCTTGTCAACCCTCTTCAGGAGGTTCTTGATTATCCCGAGTTTGGAGGAGACCTTGGCACCTCCCAGGAGCGCCACCACGGGCCTCTGGGGGTTCACCATCGCCCTCTCAAAGTATGTGACCTCCTTCTCAAGGAGAAAACCCATGACCGCGGGCTTCAGGATCCTGGGGAGAAGATACATGGAGGCGTGCTTTCTGTGGCATGTCCCGAAAGCGTCTATAACGCACACATCACCCAAGCTGGCGAGCTCCCTTGCGAAGCTCTCTTCCCCTTTTGTCTCCCCTTCGTAAAACCTCAGGTTCTCAAGGAGCAGGACCTCACCATCCTCAAGACCCCTGACCGCCTTTTTCACCTCTTCACCCACGCAGTCGGGAGCGAACTTCACCTCCGTCCCGAGGAGTCTTGAGAGCCTCTTGGCGACCGGGAGCAGGGAGTACCTCATGTCCTTTCCTTTAGGCCTCCCGAGGTGGGACAGGAGTATAACCTTCGCCCTCGCGTCTAAAAGGTACTCTATGGTCGGGAGGGAGGCCTTTATACGGGTGTCGTCAACTATGTTGCCCTGTTCGTCTATGGGGACGTTGAAGTCAACCCTCACCAGAACCCTCTTTCCCGTTATCTGTACGTCCCTTAAAGTCTTCTTGTAAGGCATGGATAAGAATTTTATCACAGGGACCTTGGCGGGCTGTAAAGCAGGCCGAGGACACCGCCCCAGATCATGTGGAGCAGGGTCAGTGAGAGGGGGTCTTTGAGGATAAGACCCATGAACTCCGCACCACCGAGGTAGAGGGGAATGGCTACCAAAAACACGAGGACGTTCCACACAAAGCCGAAGATGAGCCCCTTAATGAGACCTCCAGAGGGTATCCTGCTGTAGATTGCCGGGTGGGCAAAGAAGATGCCGAGCAGGAAGGAGTTGATCTGGTGGCCTACAGCCATCAGCAGGAAGACCTGCTCCTCAGGTACGCCCCAGCCCTCCATGACCTCCATGTAGTCCCTGTATGTCCCGAAAAGCCCTAAGAACCCGTCCAGCATGATGTCCACGCCGAGCATGGCATAGCCCGCCAGGAAGCTGGCGATCAGGTAGCTCGGGAAGTTAACACCCCTTATAACCTCACCCAAGGTACTTCTTAACCTCCTGCTTCAGGGATACGGGAAGTCCGAGCTTCCTCAAGGTTGCGTCATCAGCGGAGATGAGGTCGTACAGGGTCTCGAAGTTCCTGTAGATTATCCTCTTCCTGACCTCACCAACACCTTTAACCTTTGAGAGGACCTCCTCCATTACCTTCTTGCCCCTGAGTTTCCTGCTGTAGGAGAGGGCGAACCTGTGCGCCTCGTCCCTTATGAGACCGAAGACCCTGTAAAGGGCAGGGTGATCCTTAAGCCTTATCTCCCTTCCGTCCTCCGTGAAGAGTATCTCCTCCTCCTTTGCGAGGGCAAAGACCTTAAGAGGCAGGTTGTAGGTTTTCTTCACGGACACACCCACACCGAGCTGACCCTTCCCCCCGTCTATGAGCCATATGTCGGGCGTCCTCTCCTCACCTTTTTTGAGCCTTCTCGCCCTCCTTTCCAGGACCTCCCTCAGGGCTCCGTAGTCGTCTATTCCCGAAAGGGTCTTTATCCTGTACCTTCTGTATCTTCTCCTGTTCATCCTGCCCTCTTCCCACACGACACAGCTCCCCACGTAACCCTCACCCTGAAAGTGGGATACGTCAAACCCCTCGATCACCTCAGGCGGTTCCACCCCGAGTACGCTCCTGAAGTCCTCCTCCGGGACTGTCAGTCCCTCCTTGAGGTTCTCCTCCGCGAGTTCTCTGAGCTCTTCGGGGATGTCCCGGGAGAAACCCACCTCCCTTCCCGCCCTCTCCCTCAGCCACCTCTTCACCTCATCGCTGACGGGAAAGTTCCCGATCACGAGTTCAGGGATCCTGTTGTGGTAGTAGTAGCCGATAAGGAACTCCTCCAGGTCATCTTCGCTCCCGAGGTCGAAGACCTCCTTGCTGACAACCCTTCCCGACCTTATCAGGAAAAGACCCACCCTCCCGCCTATCCGGTAAAAGAGGTCAGCCTCTCTGAAGGGCAGGCCCGAGACCGCCTGACCCTTTGCTATGTTCTCAAGGGCGACTATCTGGTCCCTTATCTGGGCGCACTTCTCAAAGAGCATCTCCCTTGACAGCTCTTCTATTCTTGAGTACAGCTTGGGAAGTATCTCGGAGACCTCTCCGGAGAGCAAAGCCTTCGCACCTTCAACGCTCAGCCTGTAGTCTTCCTCAGAGATGAGCCCCGCACAGGGACCTGAGCAGAGGCCAAGATGGTAGTCCATGCAGGGTTCTGACCTCTTGGGCATAGGGTCGCAGGTCCTGAGCTTGAAGACCCTGTGTATAAGCCTTTTTACCTTCCTGGCCTTCCCCGCCTGGAGGAATGGGCCGAACACCTCCCCGCCTTCAGCCTCTGACCTTCTCACCACCTTAACGGTCGGGAACCTGTCAGCTGTTATAAGGATCAGGGGGTAACCCCCTCCGTGCTTGTGCATGACGTTGAACCTGGGTCTGTGGGTCTGTATGAGGTCTATCTCGAGGACGAGGGCTTCAAACTCGTTCCTCGTGACTATCCACTCAAGGTCCACAGCCTCCCTGACTATGGCGGACTCCTTAGGGTCAGTCTCCGCAAGCTTGAGGTGCTGGAGGAGTCTCCTCTTTATGTTCTTCGCCTTGCCTATGTAAACGGGCTTTTTCTTTCCCTTGAATATGTAAACCCCGCACCTCTCGGGGGCGGACAGGACCTTATCCTTTAAGTTCATAGCAGTATTAAAATTTAAGTTAGGTGAGATACAGGGAAGGCTGGATAGTTTTAGCTTTCATAATAATCCTCAGCGCGATAATAATCCCCATACCCGCCTTCCTGCTTGACATACTGCTCGCTACAAGCATAACCTTCTCTCTGGCGGTTCTTGTCCTGACCTTCTTCGTGAAGACCCCTTTGGAGCTCTCATCCTTTCCAACCATACTCCTGATAGGTACGCTCTTGAGACTCTCCCTGAACATAGCAGCGGCGAGGAGGATCCTCCTCTACGGCCACGAGGGTACGGATGCTGCGGGCCACATAATAGAGGGGTTCGGAAAGTTTGTTGTCGGCGGTGACGTGGTGGTGGGTCTGATAGTCTTTCTGATATTCATAGTGATCAACTTCATAGTGATCACGAGGGGTGCGGAGAGGATCTCGGAGGTCGCAGCCAGGTTCACCCTTGACGCGATGCCCGGAAAGCAGATGAGCATAGACGCGGACCTGAACGCGGGGATAATAAACGAGGAGGAAGCGAAGAGAAGAAGGGAACAGCTGGAGAGGGAGGCTTCCTTTTACGGAGCCATGGACGGGGCGAGCAAGTTCATAAGGGGAGACGCCATAGCCGCACTCCTCATTCTCCTCCTCAGCCTCGTGGGCGGGCTCATAGTGGGCATAGTCTTCAAGGGTATGGACTTCATGGAAGCTCTTAACACCTACACCCTCCTCACCGTAGGGGAGGGACTCGCGTCGCAGATACCCGCCCTGATCCTGTCCACCTCCGCGGGGCTGATAACCACGAAGGCCTCCTCAAGGGAAGAGGTCGGTAATGTAATAGCGGAGGAGTTCTCAAGGGAACCGAAGGTTCTTCTCTTCTCCTCTGGCCTCCTCCTGTTCATAGGCATGATCCCAGGACTCCCCAAGCTACCCTTCCTCATTATGGCCGGGATCCTGGGGGGTATCTACTATCTTCTCAGCAGGAGC
Organism: Aquificota bacterium; assembly: GCA_030950545.1. GTDB lineage: Bacteria > Aquificota > Aquificia > Aquificales > Aquificaceae > Hydrogenivirga. Next base: position 15,763 of record JAUZRJ010000147.1, read on the forward strand.
CTGAGGGAGAAGCAGATAAAGGAGCTTGAGAGGATGGTTGAGGAGCAAAAGAGGGAAGAGCAGAGGAGAAGGGAGACCGAAGAGGAGGAGATAGTGCCCCAGCCGGATCCCATAACCCTGGAGGTGGGCTACGGCCTTATACCTTACGTGGACGAGACCCAGGGGGGAGACATACCCCAGAGGATAAGGACCATGAGGAGGCAGATAGCCCAGGAGTACGGCGTCATAGTTCCCCTGGTCCACATAAGGGACAACCTCAGGCTCCAGCCTGACCAGTACAGGATCCTGATAAGGGGTATAGAGGTGGACTCCTACGAGATAAAGCCCGGCTACCTTCTCGCTGTTGACCTCGGGACCGCGAGGGGTGAGATAGAGGGCCTGGAGACCAAGGAACCCGCTTTCAAGCTGAAAGCCTACTGGATAACGGAAGACAGGAAGGACGAAGCCCAGAGGAAGGGCTACATGGTTGTGGACATCAGCACAGCCATAATAACCCACCTCTCGGAGGTTATAAAGAGAAACCTCCACGAGCTCCTGGGCAGGAACGAGGTTATAGAGCTGATAGACAGGCTCTCGAGGAAGTATCCCAAGGTTGTCAAGGACATAGTACCTGAGCAGGTGCCCGTCTCCGTCGTCCACAGGGTCCTTCAGAACCTCCTGAGGGAAGGGATACCCGTTAACGACCTCCTGACGATCCTGGAGACGCTTGCGGACTACATAGACCAGACAAAGGACCCGGACCTCCTCACCGAGTACGTCAGGCAGAACCTGTCCAAGAGGATAACGAGGATGTACCTGACCGACGGGACCCTGTACGCCATAGCCTTATCGCCTAAGGTTGAGGCTAAGCTCATGCATCTCATAAACGAGGGTAAGGAGGACGAGTTCATAGACCTGATCCTGAACAGACTCCTCAACAAGATATCCAGGGAGATGGAAAAGTTCGTCCAGTTCAGGGCCCAGCCTGTGCTTCTCACATCGGGAAACCTGAGGAGGTACGTCAGGAGGGCCATAGAGCCCTACCTTCACCAGCTTGCGGTCCTGTCTTACAACGAACTTGAAAAGCAGGTTAACATGAAGATATTAGGATTAATAGATGAGGACTGAGAAGATAATAGCCGGGTCCCTCCAGGAGGCGGTGGAGGAGCTGAAAAAGACATACGGCGATAACGCTGTGGTTCTCTCTTCAAGGATAATAAGGAAGCAAAGGTGGAGTTTTCTCCCCTTTTTCAAAACAACGATGCTCGAGATAACCGTCGGGATACCCGAAGAGGAGGACTTTAAAAAGGAAGTGGAGAACAGGGTAAAGGAATTTGAAAGGGCTGAAATGGTGAGAAGATCCGCGGAGGAAGCCTTTAAGACCTTAAGCGGTGATCAGGACACATCGGATGTTGGGGAGGGGCTGTCTTTGAGGGCGAGGAGGGTTCTCTCCCGCATGGTTTACAGGGGCGTGAGGAAGGAGATAGCCAGAAAGATACTGGAGGAAGCCTGCGGGTACGACATAGAACTCGGCATGCTCGACTTTAAGGACGACATCAGGGAAGCCCTCAAGGACAGCCTCAGGAGGAACATAGTTTTAGAGGGGAACAGTTTTCAGAACGGAGACCTGAAGGTCATCGTTCTCATAGGCCCGACCGGGGTGGGCAAGACGACGACGATCGCCAAGCTCTCCTACATATTCAAGAAGACGGGAAAGAGGGTGGGTGTCATAACCCTGGACAGCTACAGGGTGGGCGCTGTTGAACAGCTGAGGTCCTTCGTGAGCGTGATGGAGCTTCCCTTCAAGATAGCGGAGACACCGAAGGACCTCATGAAGAGCGTGGACGAACTCGGGGACAGGGACCTTATACTTGTGGACACAGCGGGAAGGAGCCAGCACGACAGGTTCAGACTCAACGAGCTCAAGGTCTTTCTGGAAAACCTGAAGGCAGGCATATACCTCACCTTGAGTGCTAACCTTTCGGAGATGGTGATGTACGAGGCAATAATGCAGTTCGGTATATTCCCGATAAGGGGTCTGATCTTCTCCAAGATGGACGAGACCTCTTACCCGGGGAGCGTGATAAACGTCGCCTACAGGACCAAGCTTCCCGTCCTGTGCTTCACAACGGGCCAGACGGTCCCTGACGACATAGTCATGGCGGACTACGACTATCTCGCCAGCCTTATCTTAGAGGAGGATCATGAGTTTAGATCAGCAGGTGGTACATCTTAAGCACAGGGAAGGGTCCGAAGGGGGGACCCGTTACATAGCGGTCGCGAGCGGTAAGGGGGGTGTGGGAAAGACCTTGTTATCGGTGAACCTGGGAAAGTGCATATCGGACACGGGGAAGAAGGTCCTCATAGTGGACGCGGACCTGGGGCTCAGCAATGTCCACCTGATGCTCGGGATAACGCCCAGGAGGAACCTCACCCACTTCTTCTTCGGGGAGGCGACTTTTGAGGATATACTCGTCAGGGTAAGCGAGAACCTCCACTTTATATCCAGCGGTAGCGGGATCCTCGAGCTGGCCAAACTCCCGAAGGACCAGGTTCTCAGCCTGATAAGGAGACTGCAGGAACTTGCGGAGGGCGGGTATGAGGTGGTCATCTTCGACACTCCTCCCGGGATCCACGAGGACACGATAGCGGTCGTCTCCGCGGTAGACCGCCCGATCATACTCACAACCCCAGAACCCACCGCTGTTGCGGATGCCTACGCTCTGATAAAGGTGGTCAACAGGGAGGCCGGGACGGAGAGCTTCAGTCTGGTCGTGAACAAGGTCGAGGGAGAGGTGGAAGGGAGAAAGGTTTACGAGAGCATAAGACTCCTCACGGACAGGTTCACGAGGGCGAAGGTGGAGTTTCTGGGTTCTATCAGGTACAGGAAGAACCTCATAAGGAGGATCATAGACCAGGACCCTTACGACAGGGTCTTCACCTCTGACGTGTATAATATCCTCTCTAAAATGGACCTCGGGGTCTCTCCTAAAAGGAGGAGCTTCTGGGACACGCTTATCGGAAGGTTGTTCGGAAGATGAAAGAAAGCCCTTACACCTACAGGGAGAAGGAAAAGGAAGAGCTGATCCTGAAGTACCTTCCCCTCGTCAAGAGCATAGCCTTCAGCATAAAGAGACACCTTCCTCCCACCATAGACGTGAGGGACCTGATAGGCCACGGGATCATAGGTCTCATAAAGGCCATAGAGAAACTGGACACCCAGAAGAACCCCGAGAGCTACCTGAGGATCAGGATAAGGGGAGCGATATACGACTACCTCAGGAGCCTTGACTTCGGTAGCAGGAGGATAAGGGAGAAGGAGAGGAGGATCAAAAAGGCCCTGAGTGATCTGTCGGACAGGCTCGGCAGGGAGCCGAGCGATGAAGAGATAGCGGACTACTTGGGTGAAGACCTGGAAACCCTCCGTCAGGATCTCAGCAGGATTTCCTTTTCTTACATACTCAACCTGGAAGACGTCTTCACCGAAGAGAGGAGGAGCTACGAGGAGGTTCTTGGGTCGGGGAACGAAGACGTTGAGGACGAAATTATAAGAAAAGACACACTGGAAAGGCTGAGGAAGGCGGTAGAGAAGCTGGACGACAGGGAAAAGCTCGTCATACAGCTCGTCTTCTACGAGGAGCTACCTCTCAAGGATATAGCCCAGATCCTGGGCTGTTCCATATCGAGGGTTTCCCAGATAAAGGGTGAGGCTCTGGAGAAGCTCAGGAGGTTCCTCTCCGGGACCTGACCCACTCCTCAAAGGAAAGCCCCTTCTTTATGCTCTCGAGGATCTCCCTCTCCAGGTCGGTCAGATCCTCGGGAACGAGGTCGGGCCTCTTTTTCAGGGTGTTCTCTATCCTGTGCCACATCTTCCAGAGTTCTACCAGCCTGTGGTTTCCTGAGAGCAGAATATCAGGGACCTTCATGCCCCTGAACTCCCTCGGTCTCGTGTAGACCGGATACCCGAGCCACCTGCCCCTGAAGGAGTCCTCTTCTAAGCTTCTGGCTTCGCTCAGGACTCCCGGAATGAGCCTCGCAACGCCTTCTATAACCGCGAGGGCGACTATCTCGCCTCCGGAAAGGACGAAGTCGCCAAGAGAGACCTCGAGGTCCGCAAGGCTTTTTACCCTTTCATCAACACCCTCGTATCTACCGCAGATGATCATGATGTTCCCTTTTTCCTTCAGGGACTCAAGGAGGGTCTGGTCTATCCTCTTTCCCCAGGGTTCGGTGACTATAACATAAGGTTTCCCGAACCTATCTACAACGTGGTCGTAGGCTTTAAATACGGGCTCCGGCTTTATAACCATACCCGGAACACCGCCGTATGCCTCGTCGTCCACCTGACCCTTTTCCGCGAACTCCCTGAGGTCCAGGGGAAGGACCGAGACCTTCCCTTTTTTTACCGCCTGCTTCACAATACCGTACTCGCAGTAGCAGGAGATCACCTTCGGAAAGATGGTGGCTATGAAGAACCTTACCATCAGACGTTCAGGAACTCCCTCACCAGCTCCTCCGCCCTCTTCTGAGAGAACCTGTAGTAGGTCTCTATGGTGGTCTTCACGTTGGCGTGGCCCGCAAACTCTTTAACAACCTCAACGGGAAAACCGCTGTTGACGAGGTTCGTTATATATGTGTGCCTGAAGCTGTGCACGCTGAAAGGTATACCGAGCCTCTTTGAGAGCCTGTCGGTGTAAACCTGGAGTACGCCCCTCTTTACGGAGAAGTTCTCCTCAAAGTTCTCTATCCACCTGATCATGCACTCGGTAACCCTGTAGGTCTCCTCCTTTGTGGGTCCGAGAACCGGCGCTATCCTGCCCCTGTTTCTCTTTGTCATGTGCGGGTCCAGTCTCACCCAGAGGATACCGCTCTTGTCAAGGTAGAAGTTCTCCTTCCTCAGCTTCTCAAACTCCCCCAGCCTTATACCGCTGTAGAGAAAAAGGGAGTAAATCTTCTCGTACCTCTTGCCCTTAACAGCCTCCAGTATCCTCTTCACCTCCTCCCTGGTCAGGGCCTTCGGGTACGTAGGTCTCTTCTTGGAGTTCAGGTCCTCCCTTATCTCCTCTATCGCCTTCTCTATCCCCGCGAACCTGTCCCTGTCTATGAACTCCCTCCTCAGGAGAAACCTGTACAGGTGCTTGAGAGCTGACAGGTTGGCGAGCAGTGAGGAGGGTCCGAGGGTGGACGTATCTACGAACCTGAATATCTGGGATGGAGAGAGGTTCAGCAGGTCTTCCTCAGAGGAAAGACCGAGGGTCTTCATAAAACTCTTTACGTGCCTTATGTAAAACTCCGTCGTCCTCTGGCTCTTAGTTCTTTCCAGGTTGTTTCTCCAGAGCCTGAGGATCTCCATGTCCCAATAATAATTATATGAAGGTAGTAGCCTTTATCGGCCACCACAACTCTGGGAAGACGAGCCTGCTTGAACAGGTTGCAAGACGCCTCAAAGAGAAAGGTTACAGGGTCGGCTACATAAAGCACGACCCTAAGGGGCACGGTGTGACCGACAGGGAAGGGTCCGACACCGACAGGATATTCAGGATCTTAGACAGGGTCATACTCCTTTCGCCAGACCGCCTGACCCTGTGGGACAGGAGGGAGGAGGACCTCTTCCGTGTGATCGAGGAGTTCTTTTCCGGCTACGATATAGTCCTCCTCGAGGGCTTTAAGGGTGTGGGCGGACTGCCCAAGGTGGCCTTAGGTGATGTGGAAGCTGACAACGTGATCATGAGGGTGAGCAGGGAAACTGGCCCTGAGCCTGTTGTAGAATTAATAGAAAGACTGGAGGGACGACAGTGAGTGCGGAGTGCTTTGAACACAGAGAACTCTGCCCCTTCTGCCACAGGCTGGCTCTGAAGGTCTGCGAGTACACGGAACCTTACCCGAGGGTGGAGGCGACCTGTGAGTGCTGTGGCTACAGGTCCTATGACGTTCCGATGAAACTGGACAGGGAGGCCTTCTTCAGGATACTGGATAAACTTTCCAGAAAGGAGATAGGTGATGTATGCATAGACGACAGGTGCGGATCGGATGACATCATAAAGCTCCTGCAGGAAGGGAGGTATGTGGAGTTCAGGTGTCTGGAGTGCGGTTCCGAGTGGAACAGCGACGAGGTGGCAAGGGCGATAAAGAGGATAAAGGAAGTCCAGAGCCACATCAAAAACGGGAACAGCCTGACGGATATACTGAGGGCGGGTGAGGGGGAGTGTCCCCTGTGTGGCTGGGACATAGGACACCTTCACGAAGGTTACATAGTGGAGATAACCTGTCCCGTGTGCGGATACCACAACGAGTTCAGGGAAGAGTTTCCCGAAAAAGAACCTCCGCCAGAGGTCCTTGAGAGGTTTGAAAAACCCGAGGAAGCGGGATGAAAACACCCTTCCAGGAGGTGAAGAGGTTCATCCTGTGGAAGGACAGATTTCTGGAGGACCTCAACCGTATAGAGGAGGCGGATCTAAGCTCGATAAAAGAGGAGGTAAAGGGTCTCATCGGTGATGAACCAGAGGAAAGGCTCCTGAGGGCCATCAGGGCTATGTACGTCGGGGGTATGGAGAGGAGGGTGGAGGACCCTGATATAAGGAGGTGGACGAACTGGGGGGCAGTCAAGACCTATGAGACCTTCAACGGCTTTCCGAACCTATCCGACACGGAGCTCTACTTTGTGTTCTACAGCATAGGTAAGATCTTCGTTCCCCTCCTTTTGCACGAAAGGGGTGTGAAGTCGGAGCCCTTCAGGAAGCTATCCAAAGAAGAGCAGGAGGAGGCGGTTTTGGACGAGCTTGACACCATATGGGAAACCCAGCTCACGCTGATCCTTCAGGCCCTTCAGCTCCTCGATCTCAGGTCTATGAGGAAGTGAGCCCCTTTCTTTGAAGGAACCGCCCTTATGGACCAGCCGTGGTCCTCCATTATCCTCTTCACGATGGCCATGCCTATGCCCATACCCTTCGGGTTCTTTGAGTAGTGAGGGAGGAACACGGAGTCCAGGTCCTCCTCGGGAAGGCCCTTCCCGTTGTCCCTGTAGCGGATCTCATCACCTGTAAACTCAACCTCCACCTCGGTAGCACCCCACTCGAGGCTGTTGTTTATCAGGTTGTAGAAGGCCTCCTTTAACAGGGAAGGATCAGCGATGATCTTACCGTCCCCTTTCAGGTTTATCCTGATACCCGCGGATGAGTAGACCTGCTTCAGATCCCCGATCAGGTCAGACATCCTGAACCTCTGGGGTCTCGGCTTCCTGTCCGCGGATAGGTGCCTGAACTGGTTTATCAGGTTGTTTATCCTGTCTATCTCCTTCAGGACCACACCGGTTATCTCTTTGAGCCTCTGAGGGTCAACCCTTCCCGTATCCGTAAGCCTAACGAGTCTTTCCAGGTTCAGTCTTATCGGTGTGAGGGGGTTCTTTATCTCGTGGGCTATCCGCTTGACCGCCTCCTGCCAGGTCCTGAACCTCTCCGCCAGAAGAAGAGGTCCGACGTCCTCGAATATGTAAACCTTTCCGCCCGTTACCTCTATCTCCTCCACCTTGAGGTTTGGCTTTCTCACCGCCTCCTTCAGGACCTTCTCCTTGTCCGTTTCCTCGCCGAACATGGACCTGAAGGTCCTGTTGGTTCTCACACTCTCATGACCTACGTAGAGAACGCCGACAGGAAGCGTGTCCAGGAGCCTCTCCAGTAGGTCCCTCTCCCTGATCAGCTGGTCGTAGATCTTCTTCAGGTTTTCCTTCATACTGGAAAAGGCCTTAAACAGGTCCTCTATCTCATCTCCTGTTCTCCTGATCTCCACGGGGACGTCCAGGTCGCCCTCCGCTATACGGAGTGCTTTCTCCGACAGGCTCTCTATGGGTTCGCTTATGTGTCTGGCTATCAGCATACCCAGCCACACGGTGGCAAGGAGCGTTATCAGGGAGAGAAAGACTACGAGGAACACGTATATGCCCGTGATTATGTCCCTCGTCTTGACGAAGGCCCTCACATCCAGAGCCAGCTTTCCGAAGCTGGATATGTTCTGGATAAGGGATGTGTCTTTTGAGAGTACAACGCGGTAATGTCTGTTCCCTGCTGTTATGCACAGGGTGTAGGAAAACTCACCCTCAGAGACCTCGAACCTGCACTCGGGCACTTCGACTACGCTCTTTACCTCTTTTATCCTGTTCACCTCCTCAACGAGGCCCCTCTCCAAGAGGGCTGTCAGTATGTGCCTGTAGCGGTCCACCCTGGAGAGCTCCATGGAAAAGAGGTCCCTGTAAACCCTGACAGCTGAGTTTGAAAGTTCGTGGGTCTTGGAGCTCAGGTACTCTTTCGTTGAGTGGAGTATGACGACCATGGAAACCAGGTTGAGTATCAGGATAGGTATGAACAGGTAAAGGAACAGTATCGTGGCGAGTTTTCTTCTGAGTATGTTCCTCTTCTTCCCCAGGTAGACCTTTATAAGCTTCCTGAGTATGACCGCGGAGACCACTATGAGGGCTATGAGGTCTATGTTTATAGCGAGAAGAAGCAGGTAGTAGTTGGCGTAGGGCAGGTTTTTAAGGTTCTGAAAGAAGGCAAGGTTTATGAGCAGGAAGGCGGTCAGTATAAGAAAGCCAAGAAGAGGACGCCTCCACACTTCAGCTCTCTTTTATCCTGTGGTGCTTTATCATCTCACCTTCCGCCCAGTAGATGGCCATCTCCGCTATGTTCTCCGAGTGGTCCGCTATCCTCTCAAAGTGCCTCGCAACGAAGGAGAGGTGTATAACCCTCTTTATGTTCCTCGGGTCCTCCATCACGTACGTTATGAGCTCCCTCTCCAGCTGATGGTAGAGCTCGTCTATCATGTCGTCCTTCTCTATTATCTTCTTGGCGAGCATGGTATCCCTCTGGAGAAAGCTTATGACGCTGTCGTTAACCATCTCCTTAACCATCTGGGCCATCAGGGTGAGGTTAACGTAGGGCTTTAAAGGCGGTTCCTGGGCTAAGAATATGGACCTCTCCGCTATGTTCTCCGCTTCGTCCCCCATCCTCTCTAGGTCGGAGACTATCTTGTACATACCCATAACGAGCCTCAGGTCCGAGGCTTCGGGCTGGTAAAGGGCGACTATCCTTACGCACCTCTTCTCTATCTCAACCTCGAGGGAGTCTATCTCGTCGTCTCCCTTTATTATCTCCTCCGCAAGCTCCACGTCCTGTTCGTTCAGGGATCTTATCGCCTTGTCTATCGCCTCCTGGACGAGCTTTGCCATCTTTACAACCAGCTCCTTTGTCTCTTCCAGCTCCTCGAGGAACTTCATGGCTTTAAATTTAACCTCCTGTCAGCTCCCTGTAAATCTCAAAACCGCTACTTGTCCCTATCCTGTCCGCCCCCGCCTCTATCATGGAGAGGGCAGTTCTCAGGTCCCTTATACCTCCAGAGGCCTTTACCTTTATCCTGTCTCCTGACCTTTCCTTCAGGAGCTTTACATCATCCGGGGTGGCTTCCGCGGGACCGAAGCCTGTTGAGGTCTTCACAAAATCCGCACCGCCCTCGATACATATGTCCACCGCTCTCAGCTTCTCCTCTCTGGTTAGATAGCAGGTTTCTATGATCACCTTAAGGATAGCTCCCGTCTCCCTCTTGACCGCCTTTATCTCCTCCTCGACGTATCGGAAGTTTCCGGATTTGAAGGCGGATATGTTCATCACCATATCTATCTCCTCCGCGCCGTCCAGAACTGCCTTCACAGCTTCCCTGACCTTGATCTCCTTCGGACTGAGACCGTGCGGGAAACCCACCACCGAACAGACCTTAGTCCCGTTGAAAGCGTTCTCCCTGGCTGTCCTGACGTGGAAGGGCTGAACGCACACAGCGTAAAATCCGGCCTCCGACGACCTCCTGACGAACTCAAGAACCTCCCTCACAGTTGCGTTCGGTCTCAGCAGGGAGTTGTCTATGAGCTTGACTATATCCATAACATCTATCATAACCGGGAACTCAAGCAGGATTAAAGACTTAAGGCGGTGAATCAGAAGTCTTTGATAGATCGTTTTTTTTTTTTTTTGTAAAACCGAAGCGGGAGTTATATTTCAGGTGATGGATAGGGACCTTGGCTCACTCCTGTCACGTCTGGAGAGGGTCAAGGCTATCCACTCTCTTCTTGTCCACACCTTGCTCAGCGGGTCAAGGGATGTTTACGTTGATGAGTGCGATCTTGATGACATACTCGCTGATCTGCTGAAGCTGGAGGCTGTCAGCATGGAAACAGCGGACCTGATCCTTTCGATCCACAGAGACTTTCACGAGTGTATAGCGGGATCCGACAACCCTGACCCGAAAAGGGTCCAGGTCCTGTATCTCAGATTGAACGAGCTCATAGACAGCCTTAAAAACTCCTTAGAGGATATAAATTAGTTTTTATGGTCAGAGAGATAGTGACCTACCCCGCGGAGGTGCTGACCACACCCACCCAGACTGTTGACGTTGTGGACAGGGAGATCAGGGATCTCATAAATGACATGTTCGAGACGATGTACAGCGCGGAAGGTGTGGGTCTTGCAGCCAACCAGATAGGTGTTCCCCTTAAGGTTATGGTCATCGACACCACTCCGAAAGAGGACGCCCCGGATCTCAAGGTCGTCCTCATAAACCCCGAGATAGTCTCCGCGGAGGGGAAGGTGAAGTACAGGGAAGGATGCCTCTCCTTTCCAGGGCTTACGGTTGAGGTGGAGAGGGCTGAGAAGGTCCTGGTGAGGGCTCTGAACGAACACGGTGAGCAGGTTGATCTTGAGCTTGAAGGATTTCCCGCCATAGTCTTCCAGCACGAACTCGACCACCTTAACGGTATAACCTTTATAGACAGGCTGAAGGGGTGGAGAAGGAGGATGGCCCTCGAGAAATACAGAAAGCTCATCAGGGAGGCGAAGAGACAGCCATGAAGGTGGAGACGAGGCCCTTTTACTCTCTGAAAGACTACTTCCTTGAGAGGTACGGAAGGAGGGTCCAGAAGGTCACCGTAGCCCTTCCCTTCACCTGCCCGAACAGGGACGGCACAAAGGCTGTCGGAGGTTGCACCTTCTGTTACGACGGGTCCAAGCCCACCCTGATCGATCCGAGGGTCCCTCTCAGGGACCAGATAAGGGAGGGGATGGAGAGGGCGAGAAGGAAGTACGGTGAGGACATATACTTTTTCGTATACTACCAGTCCTACACGAACACGTACGCGGACCTTGAAACCCTGAAGAGGGTTTACGACACAGCCCTTGAGTTTGAGGGTGTGGTGGGCATAGACGTGGGTGCCAGACCCGACTGTGCTCCGGAAGAGGTTCTTGACCTTCTGGCCTCCTATGCGGAGAGAGGTCTTGAAGTCTGGGTGGAATACGGCCTCCAGTCCGCCAACTTCGAGACCCTGAAGAGGATAAACAGAGCTCACGGGGTTTCGGACTTCGTGGACGCGGTCCTGAGGACCAAGAGGAGACCCCTCAAGGTCTGTGCCCATGTGATACTCGGGCTTCCCGGGGAGACGGAGGAGGACTTCCTGGAGACCGCGAAGCTGATAGCCTCCCTACCCGTTGACGGTGTCAAGATCCACCCCCTTCACGTGATAAGGGGAACCGCTATGGCGGAGCAGTTCAGAAGGGGTGAGTTTGGCCTTCTGACATTTGAGGAGTACGTGAGGGCCTGTGCGGACTTTATAGAGATAATACCCGAAAACGTTGTGGTTCACAGGGTAACGGGTGAAGTGGACGAGAGCCTGCTCATAGCTCCCGATTACTGCTCGCCCAGGATGAAGAACAGGGTCCTTACCGCGGTCGAGAGGGAGCTGAGAAAGAGGGGAACCCGTCAGGGGTCAAACAGGAGGGCCCTCAACAGAGGTCTGTGATATGAACCCTTCCATCGACAAGGCGAAGGTCCTTCAGGAGGCCCTGCCCTACATAAGGGAGTTCCACGGAAAGGTCTTCGTCGTAAAGATAGGCGGTTCTGTGATGATCGAGGAAAACCTCAGGGAGGCCTTCGCCAAGGACGTGGTCCTTCTAAGATACGTCGGGATAAACGTCGTGGTGGTCCACGGGGGTGGGCCTCAGATAAGCAGGGTGCTCGAGAGGTTCGGGATAAGGCCCAGGTTCCTGGCGGGTGTGAGGAAGACCGACGAGGAGACCATGCAGGTGGTCGAGATGGTCCTTTCGGGAGACATAAACAAGGATATAGTGGCTCTCATAAACAGGTTCAGCGGTGAGAACATATACGCGGTCGGGCTTTCTGGAAGGGACGGCAGGCTTCTGAAGGCGAGGAAGATAGATAAGAAGGTCTACTTCTCAAAGATAGGTTTGCCTCCGCCGGGGGAGGATGTCGGGCTCGTGGGTGAGGTTGAGGAGGTGAACACGGACCTTATAGTCTCACTGCTTGAAGGAGGCTACATACCCGTGATAGCGCCCGTGGGTGTGGGTGAAGAGGGTGAGGCTTACAACATAAACGCGGACTTCGTCGCATCCTCAATAGCTTCATCCCTGAAGGCGGAAAAGCTCATCTTTCTTACGGACACAGAAGGTGTGAAGGACCTTCGGGGAAGGCTGATACCTACCCTTACAGAGGAAAAAGCGAGAGAGCTGATAAAGGAAGGTGTCATAAGGGAGGGAATGGTGCCCAAGGTGGTGGCGGGCCTGGAGGCCCTCGAAGGCGGTGTCAGAAAGGTTCACATAGTGGACGGCAGGATCCCCCACTCGGTTCTGGTAGAGGTCTTCACCGAAGAGGGGATCGGGACCGAGATCCTTCAGCGGACCTGAGAGCCTCCGAGGGTGAGCTGTCTTATCCTGACCGTCGGCTGGGCGTCAGTAACGGGAACCCCCTGACCGTCCTTACCGCAGGTCCCTATAGCCCAGCCGAGATCGTTTCCCACCGCGTCTATGTCCTGGAGGGCTTTCGGGCCGTTCCCTATCAATGTGGCACCTCTTATTGGATAGGTTATCTCCCCGTTCTCTATCATGTAGCCTTCCATTATCTCGAAGACGAAGTCCCCCGTTACCGTGTTCACCTCACCCCCTCCCATCTTAACCACGTAGACACCCCTCTTCGTGTCCCTGATTATGTCCTCTGGGTTGTCTTTCCCTTTCTCTATGAAGGTGTTGGTCATCCTGACTATGGGAACGTGGGCGTAGCTCTGGCGTCTTCCGTTTCCTGTTGACTCCCTCCCCTCCTTCATGGCCCTCAACCTGTCGTACATGTAACCCACAAGGTAACCTTTCTCTATGAGTACTTTCCTCTGGGCGGGAACACCTTCGTCGTCCACGGTGAAGGACCCGTTCCTGTCGGGGAGGGTGGCGTCGTCCACAACGGTCACAAGATCACTTGCCACCTTACGTCCCAGCTTCCCCGAGTAAACGGAGAGACCCTTCTGGACCAGATCAGCCTCGAGTCCGTGACCCACCGCTTCGTGGATCATGGTCCCTCCCGCTTGAGAGGAGAGGACAACCGTGAAGGTTCCCGCGGGAGCCGGTTTGGCGGAGAGCATAAGTATAGCCCTCTCCGCAGCCCTCTGGGCGACGACTTCAGGAGGGACCTCATCGAATATCTCGAACCCCTTCCTTCCCCCTATGGACTCGTACCCCTTCTGGAGGGTGTGTCCGTCGCTCGCAACCACCTCGACGTAGAAGACTATCCTCTTCTGGACGTCCTCCGCCATCTCCCCGAGTGTGTTTACGATGAGGATCTCCCTCGTCCTGTCCATGAGGACGGAGAGGACCTGTTTTATCCTGTCACCGTAGCTTCTCGCCTTCTCGTCCGCCCTTTTCAGGATCTCCGCCCTGAACCTGAGGTCCACCGCGTCCGGGTCCACAACCACAGGTGTCCAGCCCTCCAGGTATCTCTTTCCGACCGCAACAGGACCGTAACCCTCACCCCTTGCGAGGGTCTTCGCTATATGCATGAGGTTTTCAAAGGTGGGATCGTTTGTGTACCCGTAGTACGTCCTGCCGTTCTTCAAGAGCCTTATACCCACTCCCTCATCGTGTCCGTGGAGGATCCTGTCGATCTTCCTGTCCTCCAGCTCCATCCTGGTCGTCCTGGACCTCTCGTAGAAGATCTCTCCGTACTCACCGCCCTGGGACATGAGGTTGGACAGTATAGCTCCCGCCTTGTCCTTTATCATCTCCTTCACGTCTGACATGGCTTCCACCTGTGACCTCCTTTTAAAAGTTTAGGTCCTCCTCATCCGACTCTCCTATGATCTCGAGACCCCTGATGTGCTTTTTCATCCCCTCAAGTACGCTGATCAGCTCCGCGAACCTGTCAGGTGAGGCTATCAGGTCCACAAGGCCTTCACCTCTTCCCCTCGTTCTGGCGAGGGCTATCCTGCCCGCACCGTCCAGAAGGGCGTTCAGCAGTCCCACCTCACTGACGGGAACCTTTACGGTCAGTATCCTCGCCTTTACTCCCTTTTCTCTCATACCTTACCAGCTTGGCGTTAAAGACCTCCATCACCTTCAGAACAGACTGGTCGTATCCTTCCCCGGAGGGGGTTTTTTTTTAAGCACCCTGAACTCTACCTCGGGAACGGACCTTGCCACCCTTTCAAGCTCTTCCCTGACGGTCCTGTAGGTGTCCTCCTCTATCTCGTAAACGGTCTTCCCGTTCTCTATCCTCTTCTGGGCGGACTCTATCGCCTTACGGGCGATGGGTGAGACAAGAGCTTTTATCCTCTCCTCGGGGTCTTCCCGGACCTCCCCGGTCTTTGGACCTGTCTCAAGTATTCTGGAGATCGGAACTATCTCCTTCACTATCAGGGTTTTCACGACCGCCAGTTCGTAAGCCCTAAGAGGCGGTCTCGCCCTTGCCTCAAGCTTTCCTCTCGTTATGACGTTTTCGATGTACAGGAGAGCTTCCAGGGGGTACCCTTCAAACTCTGAGTAGACCTCGGGTTCATCGAGGACCCTTCCGGGTTCCCTAAGGCTCTTGAAGAGCACCGCGTTTCTGACCTCCTCCTCAAGGACCTCCCAGAACTTGTTCAGGTTGTAGCCTCTGTTGTAGAGGTCTCTCAGGAAGCGGACCGCCTCGTCCACTTCTGATTCCAGAAGGAGCTTCATGAACTCCCTCACCTTTGACCTGCTTATTATCCCGAGGAACTCCTCCACGACCTCCTCGGTAACCCTGTCACCCCCCGCGAGGCTCGCCTGGTCAAGGAGGGACGCAGCGTCCCTCATACACCCCTCCGAGGCGGACGCTATCATCCTTAAAGCCTCTTCCGTGAACTCTATGTTTTCCTTACCGCATATCATCTTAAGGTACTCCACTATCTTCTCTTCACTTATCCTGCTGAACATTATCCTCTGACATCTGGAGAGTATGGTGGGGATTATCTTCTCGTACTCGGTCGTGCAGAGTATAAAAACCGTTCTCGGGGGCGGTTCTTCGAGGGTCTTGAGGAGGGCGTTAAAGGCCTCCTTAGTGAGCATGTGGGCCTCGTCGATTATGTAAACCTTGGTCTTACCCTTAATGGGTGTGTAGCTGACCGCCTCCTTGAGGGCCCTTATGTCGTCTATACCTCTGTTGGAGGCTGCGTCCATCTCAACGAGGTCCGGAAAGGAACCCCTTTCGATCTCCCTGCAGTTCTCACACTCACCGCAGGGCTCACCGTCCGCAGGGTTGAGGCAGTTCAGGGCTTTGGCGAGGATCCTGGCGAGGGTCGTTTTGCCCACACCTCTCGGACCCGCAAATAGGTAGGCGTGGGACACCCTGTCTTCCTTTACCGCGTTCTTCAGGACCCTTACGGGGACCTCCTGACCCACAACCTCCCTGAAGAACCTCGGCCTGTACTTTCTCGCGAAAGGTATGTACATGACTACATTTTACCCCGCACCCGGGACGGCGGGCTTACCCTTGCTCCCTTTCGGGCCTGGGGGGTTCACCCTGTCCCGTTGCGGGGCTTCTTATTAATATACCTCAGCATGGACACTCCTTCACGCCCAGACGTCTGTAAAGGGATACGACAGGACACCAGTTGGTAAAGGCTGACTGGATCTGATTCAGGGCCATAAAGACTATGAAGGCTTTCCAGAACCAGTGCACATCAGCTTTCAGTATGCCAGCGAAGAAAACGACAAGGAGCACGGACCCGGAGGTTAACCTTAAGAGTCTATCCATACTCATGACCCTTACCTCCTTAAGAACTTTAGAATATTCTAATATACTTAATTAAATTTGCAAGTTCCGTGCGGAAAGCTATATTTATTTCAGGTAGAAAAAATCCCAAGGAAGAGGGCCATGATAGTTCTGAACCTCAAGGAGATCTTTGAGAGGGAAACGCGTTTTGAGGGCAGGTACTCCCTCTCACCTCAGGACATAAAGTTCCCTCCGGACATAGGTGAGATAAAGGAACCCGTGGAGGTCTATGTGGAGATAACGAGGGACGACAGGGGATACAACGTTCACCTTGACATCAAGGGTAAGGTTGAGCTCGAATGTAGCAGATGCCTTGAGGTCTTCGAGAAGGACCTTTCCCAGACCAAGAACAAGCACATAGAGCGCTATCCTGTCGAGGAGACGATTCATCTGTCTCCGGAAGACCTGGATGTTTCCTTCATGGAGGAGCCTGATCTCATAAGTCTGGAAGACCTCGTGAGGGAGGAGCTTATACTGGAGATACCCATGAAGCCCCTCTGCAGGCCCGACTGCCCCGGAATAGACTCACCTCACCTCCTGTTCGGAGACCTGGAGGACAGGCGCGAGGATCCGAGATTTGCTATACTAAAGAACCTGCTGAGGGACCCGGAGGTGAAGGATGGCAGCACCTAAGGCGAGGACTTCCAAGTGGAGGAGGGACAGAAGAAGGGCCCAGAACTTTTTCGGTAAGTTCAGGATACCATCCCTTTCCGAGTGTCCCAACTGCGGTGAGAAGATAATACCCCACAGGGTCTGTCCTTACTGCGGGTACTACAAGGGAAGGGAAGTGGTAAGCGTGGACTGATGGAAGAGATCAGTTTCGCTGTTGACTGCATGGGGGGGGATTACGCCCCCCTTGAGATAGTCAGGGGTTGTATCTTAGCCGCGGAACAGCTGGGACACAGGATCCTGCTCGTTGGTGACGGTGAAGAGATAGAGAAAATCCTCAAAAAGGCGGGAAGGTTAAACGACCCGCTACTCCAGATAGTCCACGCCCCCGAAAGTATAGGCATGGACGAGCCTCCTTCATCTGTTCTGAGAAAGAAAAACTCTTCTCTGTACACAGCTGCCAGACTCGTGAGAGAGGGCAGTGCGGAGGGTTTGATCTCAGCGGGTAACACGGGGGCGGTCTTGGCGGTCGGCAAGTTCATAGTCGGTGTTGAGGAGGAGGTGGAAAGACCCGCCATAGCGGTGGCCCTTCCGAACCCGCGGGGCAAAACGGTCCTCATAGACGTGGGAGCGAACGTGGACTCAAAGCCAAAGCACCTGGTTCAGTTCGCGGTCATAGGCCACACCTACGCGGAGGAGATCCTGGGTGTAAGGAACCCGAGGATAGGTCTTCTGAGCATAGGCGAGGAGGAGGGAAAGGGAAACGAACTCGTGAGGGAGACCTACCCCCTTCTTAAGCAGACAGGTCTCAACTTTGCGGGAAACGCGGAAGGGAGGGACATATACGCGGGAACCTTTGACGTCATAGTCTGCGACGGTTTTATAGGGAACGTGATCCTCAAAGCGAGCGAGAGTCTTGGTATGGCGGTGGTTCAGATGATCAAGGAGGAGGTAAAGAGGAGCGTCATCGCAAGGCTCGGAGCTTTTCTGCTCATGCCCGCCCTTGCACGGTTCAAGAAAAAGGCGGACTTCGCGGAATACGGAGGCATACCGCTACTCGGGGCCAGAAAACCTGTTATAATAACCCACGGGAGAGCAAACGCTAAAGCCATAAAAAATGCGGTGAAGGTGGCTACGGATTTCCTCCACACCGACTTTAACAGAAAGCTGGTGGAGAACATGAAGAGGCTGATCCCCGAGGGAGTGAAGGTCTGATGGGGACGAAGATAGTGGGAACGGGTGTTTACCTTCCGAGGACCGTTCTCACAAACCTGGACCTTGAGAACATGGTGGACACCACAGACGAGTGGATAACCACGAGAACGGGCATAAAGGAGAGGAGGATAGCAAAGGAGGAAAGCGTTCTGGAAATGGCGCTGAACGCCTCCGCGGAGGCGATAAGGGAAGCGGGTGTATCGCCCCGGGAGATAGACGCGGTCATAGTTGCCACCCTGACACCCGAGAAGAGGTTTCCCTCCACAGGTTGCCTCCTCCAGGCGGAACTCGGCGTAGATAAAGGGTTCGCCTTTGACATCTCCGCTGCCTGCAGCGGGTTCATATACGCCCTTGAGATCGCGGACTCCCTCCTTAAGACCGAAAAGGCGGACAGGGTGCTGATAGTCGGTGTTGAGAAGCTCTCCGAGATCGTTGACTGGGAGGACAGGAGTACCTGCGTCCTTTTCGGTGATGGTGCGGGGGCGGTTCTCCTGGAGAGGTCTTCGGACGGGAGTGACGTCCTCGCATCGAGGATGTACTCGGACGGAAATCTGTGGGACCTTCTCTACGCGGATAACTGCGGATATATAAAGATGAAAGGGAGGGAGCTGTTTAAGGTTGCGGTCAGGAATATGGAAGAGGTGTGCAGGGAAGTCCTGGAGACCGCCGGTGTGGGTCCTGAGGAGGTCGATGTGGTGATACCTCATCAGGCCAACGTCAGGATAATAAACTCTCTTGCGGAAAGGCTCGGGATACCGAGGGAGAGGTTCTTTGTGAACATAGAAAGGTACGGGAACACGTCCGCAGCGTCCATACCCATAGCCCTCCACGAAGCTCTGAAAGGAGGTAAGGTAGAGAGGGGAGACCTTGTCCTGTTCACAGCTATGGGGGGAGGTCTAACCTGGGGTGCGGTTCTGATCAGGTTCTGATCCTGTCAAGGACCTCGGACACGTCCTTTAACGGACTCTCACAGACATAGTTCCTGCAAAGGTAAAAAACCTTATCCTCTCCCTCCTCCGCGGAAAATACACCTTCAGGTACGAAGACCTCCCTCTGAACCCTGAGCAGGTCCTCGGAGACACCCTTCCCCTTACCCTTCAGCTCAACGGTCCCGTTAACGAGCAGGTCAAGGGCAATCACAGAAAAGGTGTGTGCGGAAGGGATCAGGCTTATCTCTCCACCGAAGGACTCGAGACACCTTTCCGCCTCCTTTACAAGGTCTTCCTTCCCCGTCAACCTGCCTATCCTTATCAGGTTAAAGGCCATCACGCTGTTTCCGGATGGGGTCGCGCCGTCGTATATCTCCCTCTTCCTTACGAGAACCTCCTCCCCGTAGTCCGGTGTCTTGAAAAAGCCACCCCCTTTGTCCCTGAAGTGTTTGAGAACGTGGTCCACAAGCTCAAGGGCTCTGTCCAGGTAGGTCTTTTCAAAGGTCCCGAAGTAAAGCTCCGTAAGACCCCATATGAGGTAGGCGTAGTCCTCCAGGAAACCCCATATCTCCGCTGTACCGTCCTTGTACCTGTGGAGGACCCTGTCCCCCTTTACTGTGTTCCTGAGTATGAAATCCGCGGTCTTTCTCGCTGTATCCACGAAGTCTCTTCTTCCGAGGAGAACACCTGCCCTTGAGAAGCCCGCTACCGCAAGTCCGTTCCAGTCAGTCAGGACCTTCTCGTCCCTCAGGGGTCTTACCCTGTTTTCCCTCGCTCTGAAGAGCTTCTCCCTTATCTCCTCTATCCTTCTCCAGAGTCCCTCATCAGGGACCGTACTCATGTAAAGGATGTTCCTTCCCGTCTTCTCACGGGTCGCCTCCTCAAGGTAGTTGCCGTCCTCTTCCAGTGAGAACACCCTTTTTGCCAGGCTGAACTCCTCCTCCGAGAGAACAGCTTTAAGCTCCTCAAAGGTCCAGGTATAGAACTTCCCCTCCTCACCTTCGCTGTCCGCATCCTCCGCGGAGAAAAAGACACCTTCAGGCGACCTCATATCCCTGGTCAGGTACTCCGCTATCTCCTCCGCTGTCTTCCTGAAGAGTCTCTCACCCGTTACCCGGAACGCTTCCGCATAGGTGTAGAGAAGGAGGGCGTTATCGTAGAGCATCTTCTCAAAGTGCGGTAGCTTCCAGTACCTGTCTGTGGAGTATCTGTGGAAACCAAAGCCCACGTGGTCCCATATACCCCCCAGCCTCATCCTCGTTAGGGTGGTTCTCACCATATCAAGAGCCTTCTGGTTCTTGGTTCTCCTGTAGTATCTCATCAAGAACATCAGGTTGTGGGGAACGGGGAACTTGGGCGCGGACCCGAAACCCCCGTACTCAGAGTCGAAACTACCGAACAGCTCACCGAAGGTTCTGTGGATAACAGCTTCATCGAGTTCTCCCCTTGAGGGTTCTTTCTCCTCCTTAACCGCCTGGGCCACCTTGCTTGCTATCTCCTCAAGCTTTTCCCTGTTCTCCCTCCAGGCCTTGGCTACTGTGAGGAGAATTTCTTTGAGTCCTGGCCTTCCGTATCTTCCCTCCTTGGGAAAGTAGGTCCCTGCGAAGAAGGGTCTCCTGTCCGGAGTCATTATTATCGTGAGGGGCCACCCTCCGGTTCCCGTCATCGCCTGACACACGGACATGTAAACCGAGTCTATATCTGGCCTCTCCTCCCTGTCCACCTTGATGGAGACGAAGTTCTCGTTGAGTATCCTCGCTATCTCCTCATCTTCAAAGGACTCCTTTTCCATCACATGACACCAGTGGCAGGTAGAGTAGCCTATGGACAGGAACACGGGCTTGTCTTCCTTCCTGGCCTTCTCGAAGGCCTCCTCACACCAGGGAAACCAGTCAACGGGGTTGTAGGCGTGTTGTAGGAGATAAGGGCTTTTCTCCTTTATCAGTCTGTTTGGCTTCTTCATCTGAATAAATTTCACCCACAGAGGTGGGTCCCGCGATGACTTCAGTCATTTGCGAGCCTGACCACCATGTGGACAAGCCCTCTGGTCACTCTGGAAAGGGCTTCAAAGTCCAGCTTGTCCGGTGTGTCCAGGGGCGTGTGGTAGTAAGGGTTTCTGAAAGGGGCTGTGTCGGTTACCATTATGGCGGGGGCGCCTATCCGCCAGAAGGACCAGTGGTCGGACCACCCCGCTCCCGGTATCCAGCCGGGAACCGCACCCTTTTCCGCTGGGAAGTCTGTTCCTTCCCTGAAGTACCTGAAGGCCCTTTCAAGAAAACCCTTTGACTTCAGGTTTCCCACAAAGCCGATGAAGTTACCGACGGTCGGGTAAAGGAACCTGAAGAAGAAGTAGGGATACCTCTGGGAGTCTGGCTCCTGAGTATAGTAGCCTATGCTCTCCAGGCTGACCATGCCGTGGACCTTTACCTTCAGCGATCTTGCGTACACGAGGCTACCCATAAGGTCCGTCTGAAAGTAGGGAGGCTCCTCGTTTGTGAAGAACACAAGCCTTACCTCCCTTCTGAACTTCTTGCCTTTAAGGGCTTCCGCTATAGCCAGCAGTGATGCAACACCGCTTGCGTTGTCGTCCGCACCGGGCGTGCCCGGAGCTGTGTCGTAGTGAGCTCCTACAACGAGGACCTCTTCCTGCTTTCCCTCCAGTCTCACCTCAAGGTTGGCGCACTCCCGCCCGTCCGCCCTGAAAACCTGCTTCCTCACCCTGTAGCCCATGCGGGAAAGCTCCCCCTCTATGAGCTCTTCCGC
>JAUZRJ010000148.1 GCA_030950545.1 Aquificota bacterium
CAGGGGAGAAAAGAGAAAGGTCTTCATCACCCTCTCGGAAGCCTACCACGGGGACACCATAGGGGCTGTGAGCATCGGAGGGATAGAGCTCTTCCACGGCGTTTACAGAGACCTGCTCTTTGAAACGGTCAAGCTACCTTCTCCTTACCTTTACTGCAGGGAGAACTACGGAGGTCTTTCGGAGAGATGTCTCTCCGACCTCCTCGGTATGCTTGAGGATGTACTGAGCTCAAGGGAGGACATAGTTGCCCTCGTCCTGGAGAGCGGGATCCAGGCAGCGGCGGGCATGCTTCCCTACCCGAAGGGCTTTCTGAGAGGGGCGAGGGAGATCACCAGAAAGTACAACGTCCTTATGATACTTGACGAGGTCGCGACCGGTTTCGGGAGAACGGGAACAATGTTTTACTGCCAGCAGGAAAACGTCTCTCCCGACTTCATGTGTCTGGGTAAGGGCATAACGGGGGGGTATCTTCCCCTCGCGGTGACCCTCACCACAGACGAGGTCTTTGAAGCGTTCCTCGGTGAGTTCGGTGAGAAAAAGCACTTCTACCACGGGCACACCTACACAGGGAACAACCTCGCCTGCGCGGTTGCCCTTGCAAACCTTGACGTCTTTGAGGAAGAGAAAACCCTTGAGAGGCTCAGACCCAAGATACAGCTTCTTTCGGAGAGGCTGAAAGAGTTCTGGGATCTTCCACACGTAGGGGACGTCCGTCAGCTCGGGTTCATGGCGGGCATAGAGCTTGTGAAGGATAAGGAGAAGGGTGAACCGTTCCCTTACGGGGAGAGAACGGGTTTTAAGGTGGCAAGGAGGTGCTGGGAGAAGGGTGTTTTCCTCAGGCCTCTCGGGGACGTTATGGTGCTCATGATGCCCCTCGTGATAGGTGAGGATGAGATCAACTACGTTATAGACACCTTGAAGGAGGCGATAAAAGAGATCGGGTGATGGTCAGGTACACTCTCCTTCTGGCGATCGCCTTTGTCTACTTTAACAACCTCGGCCTCAACCAAGTCTGGCAACCGAACGAAGCCTTCTACGCATACGGTGCAAGGGAGATGCTTAGGACGGGTGACTTCATCACGCCTGTGTACAACGGGGAGATAAGGCTTAATAAACCTCCCATGACTTACTGGATCACAGCCCTGAGCTTCATGATCTTCGGTGTAAACGAGCTTGCCCTCAGGCTCTTTCAGGCTGTTTTAGGCCTCGGGACGGGGGTTCTGACCTACCTGATAGGAAGGAGGCTCTTCGATAAAAGATCCGCTTTGTTTTCCGCTGTTATACTGCTCAGCTCCTTTCTCTTTGTGGCGAACTCCAGGTACACATCGCCCGAGGTGATCCTGACCTTCTTCACAACGCTTACCCTGTTTCTCTGGCTGGAGGGTTACTCTACAAGGAACAATACTCTTATAGTTCTAGCCTTCGTATCCTCAGCCCTCGGGGTACTCACAAAGGGTCCTGTAGGCTTTGTTATGCCCGCCCTTATAGTCTTTACCTATCTTCTCCTCACTGACAGAAGGGAGCTCTTGAGGCCTGTTTACTATCTCGGTACCCTGGTCACAGTCCTGATCTCGGGATGGTGGTATCTTTACCAGCTCCTTGAAAACGGTGATGTCTTTGTCCATGTCTTCTTTAAAGAGAACGTAAAGAGGGTTTACGGCCTGGAGAGCGATCCTGTGTACTACTACCTGCTGGACGTTCCTGTTTCCTTTCTCCCTTACTCCTTTCTCATATACCCTGCCCTGATCTGGTCCCTTGGAAGGAGAAACTCAGTCTTTCCAATGGTCTGGTTCCTCTCCTTTTTCATTGTGTTCTCCCTTGTGAAGATGAAGCTCCCGGTTTATATCCTTCCCGCGTACCCAGCCATGGCACTGCTGACAGGACACTTCCTCACCGAGGCAAAAAGCATGGCAATCACCCTCTCGCTCCTGGTCCTCGGGTTCCTGCAGATCACCGCGATGTGGGCAGGAGGTTTTCTGTTCAAACCCGATGTGGCTGTACTTCTTCCGCTTTCCTTACTTGCGGTTGTTCCCCTTGTCTTTAAAGAGCTCAGGCTGTTTCCCGCATACTGTGGTGTGGCTCTTCTGATATTCATATCTTCCTCTCTCCTTCCCCTCGTAGAGGAGAAAAGACCATACAGGGATATAGGTGAGGAGATAAAACGGATTGACCCGCGAAGGGAGCTTAAGACCTACGAGATCGGCAAGTTCCACGAAAACCTTCCCTTCTACGCGGACAGGGTCATACTGAGGAGAGAACCTTCAGAGGGTCCCGCCATCCTCCTGTCCGCTCGTGTACCTAAAGGTTGCAGGGTCGTAAAAAGCTGAGAGCTGTACACGGGTTCCGAGTCCAGATTTTTCAAGTTTCTGATGGACATAAAAGATAACAGGAACTTCTCTGAGTTTCACCTTTGCATTTTGGAAGGTGGGGGTTAAAATTTTATAACCATGTTCGAGGAGGGGCTCCTGGAGAGGCTGAAGAGCCACATAAACTACTTTCCGAGGAAGGAACAGGCCATCCTCCTCTGCCTTCACGAGATACAGGACCACTACGGCTACATACCTCAGGAGATACTCAGACCCCTTGCGGACCTTCTGGGAGTTCCACTGAACCACGTTGAGCAGGTAGTCGCCTTCTACGATATGTTCGACAGAGACACGCCCGCAAAATACAGGATAAGGGTCTGCGTCAGTATAGTGTGTCACTTTCTCGGGAAGCAAAGGCTCCTCGAAGCCCTCGAGAAAGCCCTGAAGATAAAGCCGGGTGAGGTCACGCCCGACGGGAAGTTCAAGATAGTTCCGGTCCAGTGTCTGGGGGCCTGCTCGGAAGCTCCCGTGTTTATGATCAACGAAGACACCTACAAATTCGAAGGAGAGGAGAAGCTCCATGAGGTCCTATCCCGTTATACCTGAGATATACGCGGAGACGACCCTCAACATGCTCCTGAGAAGGGCAAAAAAGCCCAGGGTCCACACCATAGAAGACTACCTGAAGGACGGAGGCTACCGGGCCCTTGAGAAGGCACTCTCCATGTCTCCCGAGGAGATCATAGACTGGGTTGACAGGAGCACCCTCAGAGGAAGGGGCGGAGCTGGGTTCCCCACGGGGAAGAAGTGGAAGTTTGCGGTCCAGAACCCGCCACCCAGGTACTTCATCTGCAACGCGGACGAGTCCGAGCCTGGAACTTTCAAGGACAGGATCCTAATAGAGAGGGACCCCCATCTGCTCATAGAGGGGATCATAATCTCCTCCTACGCTGTGGGGGCAAACGAGGC
>JAUZRJ010000149.1 GCA_030950545.1 Aquificota bacterium
ACGAAGATTTCTCTCCTCATTTTTCGGTCAAGAACATGCTCAAGGATCTCGACTATCTGTCTGAGATGGCTCGAAAGGCGGAAAAACCCCTTCCTATTATTTCGGAAATACGTGAGCTTTACCGAAGTGCCTTCCGTCGCGATCCAGAAAAAGATTTTCTCCTGGTGTGGAAGGTTCTGCGGGAACTATAAACTCGAAAGGAAGGCGCAGCGGAAACCTCCGTGTTCGGTGGAAAGTATTTTTTGGAAGCGGATACCGGTGAGGCGTAAAAACTCCCGAACCCTGGCCTCGGGAAAGATTAGTACGAGACGCCATCCCGAGAATCTCTCTCTGAATACCTTCCCCCAAGTGCGATAGAAGACCGCGAGGCCTCGGGATTGAAGGCGTTTCCCATAAGGGGGATCAGTTACGATAAAGCCAGGGCTCGAGGTTGGTGGAGAGAGTTCGTGTAGATTGGCCTCAATGGTCTCGACCCAGGGTTCAAGGCCTGCGGCCTGAAGGTTTTTCCGGGTGGCGGAAAGGGCTTTTTCCGAGGCGTCGCTGGCGAAGATAAAGGGACGTGCCGGGGCCGGTCTCTCGCGGGCCCGGGCTTCGGTCTTGAGCTCCTCCCAAAGGCTCCGGTCAAATGTCGGCCAGTCCTCGAAGGGAAAACGACGGAAAAGACCCGGGGCGCGGCCAGCGGCGATTAGGGCAGCCTCGGCGGGGATGGTCCCGGTGCCGCAGAAGGGATCAAAGAGGGGTCTCCGGAGATCCCAGCTTGAGGCCAGGATAAGGGCCGCGGCCAGGTTCTCCCGGAGGGTGGCAGATCCTTTGCCCACTTTGTAGCCCCGTCGGAAGAGATCTCCGCCGGAGGTGTCGAGGCTTATGGTGCACCGGTCCTTTACGAAACGGACCACAACAAGGACCTCTTTTCCGGTGGACCGGTCGAACTTTCGTCCCACGCGGTTTCCTATGGCCTTGAATATCCGTTCCTTGATGGCCCCCTCATGATAGAGCCTTGAGCGGTAGGAGGTTACCCGAAGCT
>JAUZRJ010000015.1 GCA_030950545.1 Aquificota bacterium
ACTGAGCAAGGTCTCCAGCTACTCGAGGAGGAACACACCCGCGGAGGCTGTGTACCTTTCGGTCCTCATATTCAACGAGGAGCTCTTCAAAGAGGTGATCCACTTCTGTTCCCTGCAAACCGCCCGCCATCCCGTTGAGGAGCCCTTCTTCTCCGCGGTAAAGGAGGTCGCGGAGTTTTACGTTAAAGCTGGCGAGCGAAGAGACCTCAACCTTAACCACCTCAACAGTGCTTTGAAGAAACTTAACAGCCTCGGTGATGTATACTACGGGGTGAACGTTGTCAGGTTCAGGAAGGACCTGGAAGACCTCGTGCGGGAGGTGGTCAGAAGCAGACATTACTTCCCCGTAAAGATCGGGTTTCATATGAGGTCCGATCATGGAAAGGGGATACTGAAAAGGTTAATATCCGCTCTGGTGTCCAAGATCCGTCGGATCGGAGGAAGGAGATGGACTTTGATCAGCTCAGAAACAGCCTCCTGCTGTTCCACAGAAACCTCCTGGAAAAGGCTGAGAGAGCTTCCGATCCAGCCCTGAAAGAGGCCTATCTGACCGCGGCGAGGCACCTTAAGGACGTCGCCTCACACCTGTATAAGTTTGACCAGGCTATGAAACGGGTGAGGGAGCTTGAAGCAAAGAGAGAACCTCCTAACTGAGGTGGTTAAGGAGTTTTCGGACCCCCTTTACGGCTTTGTCAGGGTAAGTAGCGGTGAGCTGAAGCTGATCGACACACTTATCTTCCAGAGGCTCAGGCACATAAAACAGCTCGGAACAGCCTATCTCGTCTTCCCCTCCGCCCAGCACAGCAGGTTCGAACACGCCATAGGCGTCCTTCACCTGACGGACCTGCTCCTGTCAAGAACCAGGGCGGGAAGCGATCGGAGGATAAGGGATATGGTCAGGGTGGCGGGCCTCCTGCACGACCTCGGACACCCACCCTTCTCCCACACAACCGAGGTCCTGATCCCCGACGAGAGAGGGCACGAGGAACTGACGGGCAGGATAATTCTGGAGACCGAGATCTACGACATCCTGAGAAAAGACCTCAAGTTCTCCCACGAGGAAGTAGAGTCCGTGGTGAGGATAACCACAGGAAACCCCGATGGTGAGGAGGAGAAGTTCCTGAGCTCCCTGATCACGGGCCAGTTCGGTTCCGACAGGATGGACTACCTCAGGAGAGACGCCTTCTTCTGCGGTGTCTCCTACGGGATATTCGACTACCAGAGACTTCTCAGCACGGTTGAGGAGGTGGAGGGAAAGCTCGTAGTCCACATAAGCGGTCTGAGGGCCCTTGAGAACTTCCTCATAGGAAGGTACTTCATGTACGTTCAGGTTTACTTTCACAAGGTTGTGAGGATACTCAACCTCCACCTCATAGACCTCATAGGCAGGGTCCTCTCGGAAAAACACTTTACCGACCTCGGTCTCTTCCTGAGGACGAACGACACTACTGTTCTGGCGGAGGCCTTCTCAAACCCGGATCTGAGAGACCTCACCGAGAGGGTCTTCGGCAGAAAGCACTTCAAGGAGGTCTTCAGCACGAGGTCAAGGGAGGAGTTCGAAGAGGCAAAGGACCTTATCCTGAGCAGGATACCCCCCGATAAGGTCAAGTTCGACAGCGTCTACAAGGAGCCTTTCGATGAGGACATAGAGATCCTGGACGGGGACAGGCTGGTGAAGGCGACCGAGGTCTCCGACCTCATAGGCTCGTTAAAGCCCATAGAGATCCACAGGATATACGTTGACGCGGATGTGAGGGAGGAGGCGTGGTCTCTCCTAAGAGGGTGAGCCTGCTTCTGAGCTACCTCGTAGGTCTGGGGTGCTTCTTCTCCCTTCAGGGTATAGCCCTGGATCCTGTCCTCTTTGTACTCCTTACGCTGTTCCTGGCGGGTCTTATAAACGACCTGAAGTTCAGGTTTTACATCCGCAGGTGGGTCCTCACGCTTGCGGGTTTTTCCGCCTCCGTCCTGTTCCTTACGGACCTCAGCCTCGACAACGCCATCCAGCCCTTTTCCCATGTCCTCCTCGTCCTGCTGGTTATAAAAGCCCTGGAGGACAAAAAGCCGAGGGACATATACCAGATACTACTGCTCTCACTTTTCGGTGTTGCGGTCTCCACGACCTTCAGGCTGGACATATCCTTTTTAGCCTTCTTCATATACGAGCTTCTCCTGGGTAGTGTGGCCTTCCTGTTCACCAACCTGTACGCCAACCTGGGTGATAGACCCGTGGAGAGGGAGGTCGCGGTCAGGTACCTGAAGTTCTCCCTCCTCTTTCCCTTAGTCGTCGGGGTCCTGAGCGTTCCCTTCTTCCTGATCCTTCCCAGGACCCACACCCCGATCTTCGACGCCTTTGCCAGAAACCAGAGCGGTCTGGTGAGCGGAATAGCGGAGAGTGTGGAGATAGGGAAGGTGGGAGAGATCCAGCAGGACAACACGGTGATTATGAGGGTTTACGGAAACCTGCCCAGGTCCGTTTACTGGAGGGTCTCCGTCTTTGACACCGTGATAGGAACTAAATGGATAAGGACACTGGAAGGAGATGACACCTTCGAACCCACTCAGGGGAGGAGGGTGTCGTATACCGTTCTCCTCAACCCAACCTACGACACCTACTTACCCCTTATGGACTATCCCCTCAAGATAGTAAAGGTGGAAGGCTACAGGGGTAGGGTGAAGAGGGTAAAGGGGGGCTTCCTGACAGGCAGTGTTCCCGTAAACAGGCCGATAAGATACAGGGCGATCTCCGTGATCGGGGACCCGACCGACCCGCCCGATAAGGTTCATCTTCAGGTCCCCCCGAGGCTCCCGAAGAGGGTGGTCGATCTCGCCAGGGACCTTGCGAAAGGGAAAAACAGCCCGGAGGAAAAGGTAAGGGCGGTTGCGGACTTCTTCAAGGAGGGCTTCAGGTACTCCCTCAGACTGCCCGAGTACGAAGGTGACCCTCTGGAGAGCTTCCTCTTCAGAACTAAGGAGGGAAACTGCGAGCTTTTCGCCTCCGCCACAGCTGTACTGCTAAGGCTCATGGGGGTTCCCTCAAGGCTCGTCGGCGGGTTTAAAGGTTATCTTAAAAACGAGTTCGGCGGGTATTACATAGTCACCAACTCCATGGCCCACGTCTGGGTGGAGGCCTATGTAAACGGGAGGTGGATCAGGGTAGACACCACACCCCCCTACCTCTCCCCCGGGGTAAGACGGATATCTAGGTGGGACCTCCTTAAGGACGCCATCGTGTCCTTCTGGTACGAGAACGTGGTGGACTTTTCCGCAGAGAAGCAGGTGTCCATAGCGAAGGCGCTCAGGTCGGGCATCCTTGAGATGGTAAGGCTGGATGCGGGTGGTGTGTTCCGCAGGGCTTTACCCTTCCTGCTTCTGGTGGGTGTTGCCTTCTCTGGGTTTTACCTGTATACTAACTTCCTCAGAAAAAGTCCGGAGAACCTTTACAGAAGGATGATCGGGAAGGCGGAAAAGGTCGAGGGGGTGAGGCTTAAGGGTCTCCTGCCCGAGGATGTGCTCAAAGCTCTAAGGGACAGCCCCCACTACAGGGAGATCGAGTTCATAGTCAGGATCTACCAGAAGCACAGGTACTCACCCTACGGTGTGTCCAGAAAGGAGCTGGAGGAAGGCTACAGGGTGTTGAGGAATATTTATTAATTGCTTATATTCTTAATGTGTTAAAATTCTACCGAGGGCGAGGATATGGTGAACACAACGGTTGTGGACGAAGAGAAGCTGGAGGAACTGGCGGAGTTCTTTAAGGCCCTTTCCCACCCGGTCAGGCTGAAGATAATCTCAATACTCATCGAGGGAAAGCAGTGCGTTAAGAACCTGGGTGAGCTTCTCAACATGTCCCAGCCGAGCGTTTCCCAGCACCTTTCCATACTGAGAAGCAGGGGTATAGTCGGCTGGAAGAGGGAGGGATCGGTGATCTGCTACTACATCAAGGACGACAGGATACTGAAGCTTTACAACATGCTGATCAAGGAGGAGGAGTGAGCATGGGCGGTAAGGTCATAACGCTCACCGAGAGCAACTGGAACGATGAGGTCATAAGCTCTGACAAACCTGTCCTCGTTGACTTCTGGGCCCCGTGGTGCGGGCCTTGCAGGATAATAGCTCCTATAATCGAAGAGCTTGCGGAGGAGTTCGAGGGGAAGCTCAAGGTGGGGAAGCTCAACACGGACGAAAACCCCAACATAGCCATGCAGTACGGTATAAGGGCTATCCCCACCGTTATACTCTTTAAGAACGGCGAGGTTGTGGACACCAGGATAGGCGTCCAGCCAAAGGACGCCCTGAAGCAGATGGTGATGGCCCACATATCCTAAAACCGACCCGTCCCAGGTCGGATATTAATATATAGTTATGGAAACTCAAACCGCATGGGATACTCTGATCGAAGCGTCCAGGTACATGTTCAGAGGACCCACCGGGAGGGAGATAGCCCTGTTCTTCATAATCCTCTGTATAACGCTGGCGGTAATATCCATACCCTACTTCTGGGGGAAGATATCCAGGATAAGGGAGGTGGAAAAGGCCTTTTTTCAGAGAGGCAGGTCCCTCGGCCTCACCGATGAGGAGATAAGGCTCCTGTGGGGTTATGCCAAGAAGTTTCCCTACGATCCCCAGATGATATACGAAAACAAGACCCTGTTTGAGAAGGTCGTCTCGAGGATAGTCCAGGAGAACCTGGCGGGGGTCAGGCTGATCCCGACGATAAGGGCCAAGCTCAGGTTTGACACACTACCCTGGTTCATACCCATAACCAACACGAGGGACATAGACCTTTACCAGACGGGCAAGCTGGACGTGGACGGTGTGTACGTTGACGCGGCGGTCTGGGACAAGACGGAAACAGAGCTCCACATAGTGGTCCTCGGACCCCTGCCCAGGGCGGTCAGGGTGGGGGAGAGGCTCAAGTTCCACTTCATAAGGGAGAACGAAGGAAGGTACAGCTTCGAGAGTGTGGTTAAGGACAAGTACACCGAAGGCGACAGGCTGGTTTTAGTCTTTGAGCACACCGAACAGCTTCACAGGGTCCAGCTGAGGGAGAGCTTGAGGTGGAAGGTGAACGTCCCCGTTGAGTTCGCTCTCACAGAAGATGTAACCGAAGATGCCCTCAAAAACGCCAGCTTCATTACGGGAAGGATAGAGGACATAAGCACAAAGGGTGTGAGGATCTGCACCGAGGGCCTCATAAGACCAAGGGAAGGGCAGTACGTTGTAATGAGCTTCAACATAGGGGGGCACAGGTTTGAAAACCTCACGGGCCAGGTGGTCAACGTCAGGGTTCTCCAGACCCAGACCTGCATGGGTATAAGATTCCTCAAGATATCGAGGCAGGAGGAGAGGATAATAGACAAGTACATAATGGACGAGCAGAGGAAGCTGATAAAGGCCTACAAGGTCGGGGAGACCGGATAAGGTCCATGGAAAACAGGGTCGTCATAGTGGGAAGGCCCAACGTGGGAAAGTCTTCCCTCTTCAACAGGATCGTGGGGAGGAGAAAGGCCATAGTCGAGGACGTACCGGGTGTGACGAGGGACGCCATAGAGGCGGTAGCGGAGTGGAAAGGAAAGGAGTTTGTTGTTGTTGATACAGGCGGGTTCGTCCCCGAGACCGCGGACGAGATCCTGAGGTCCGTAAGGGAGACCATAAGGAGGGAGATGAACAGGGCGGGAGTCCTGATCCTCGTTGTGGATGCGAGGGAAGGGATAACACCCTTAGATGAGGAGATAGCGAGGGAGCTTTACCCCTTCAAGGACAGGGTCGTGGTTGCGGTGAATAAGGTGGACACGAAGAAAGAGGAGGCTTCGGTTCCGGAGTTTTACTCCCTCGGTTTTGAGAAGGTCTTTCCCGTGTCCGCGGTCCACGGGAGGGGTGTGGGCGATCTGCTCGACGAGATCGTGAGCAGGTTGGAAGAGGAAAAGGCCCGGATCAGATATGAGGGCATAAGGATCTCCTTCGTGGGCAGGCCCAATGTGGGAAAGTCCTCCCTCATAAACTCACTCCTCAGGGAGGAAAGGGTTATAGTCTCGCCCGTGGCTGGGACCACGAGGGACGCGGTCGAAATACCCTTCAGGTGGAAGAACACCGACTTTGTCCTCGTGGACACCGCGGGTGTCAGGAGACCCTCAAGGGTGGAGTACGGTGTTGAGTTCTTCTCGGTTGGCAGGACCATAAGGGCGATCGAGGACTCGGACGTTGTCTGTCTCGTGATAGACGGGGAGGAGGGGATAACCAGACAGGACAAGAGGCTCGGCGGACTCATAGAGAGACGTATGAGGGGTTGTGTGATCGTGGTCAACAAGATGGACTTATGTCCGTACTCCGAAGAGGACGCGGAGAGCATAGTCAGAAAAGAGCTCTTCTTCCTGGACTACGCACCAATCACCTTTACCGTTGCTACGGAAGGGAAGGGGGTCGAGTCCGTTCTGGAGAAGGCGGTCATAGTTTACAGGGACTTCACGAGACAGCACAAGACCTCCTTCGTGAACAGGGCTGTGGCCAAGGTCCTGAGGGAAAAACCTCCTCCCCACTACAGGGGAAAGGAGGTGAAGGTCTTCTACGCCTTCCAGGAAAGCACAAAACCCCCCGCAGTGGTGCTTATAACCAACTACCCGGACGGGTGGAAGGAGAGCTACAGGAGGTTCTTCACGAAGAAGCTGAGGGAGTATCTCAACATAAAAAACGCACCCCTGAAGCTTGTAATAAGGGGAAGGGAGTGATCACTGGATCAGGGTTTTGAGGTCGTCCATGGACCTCGGGAGGCCCACTATGTACTTGCCGTTCATGCCTATGAGTGTTGGGGTTCCCGTTACACCTATCTCCTCCATGAGTTTCATGTTTGACTCTATGGCCTTTTTTCCTTCCTCGCACAGGTTTTTGGTGTTTTTGTACGTGTGCATGTCGTCGTAGCCTCTCTTATCGCAGACCATAGCTATGGACTTGTTCTTGGCTTCCGGATGTATGGGTAGCGGGTAGAGGATAACCTTTATCTTTACGTTGTTCTTCTTGGCCCAGTCCTTTAATGCTGGAGACAGCCTCCTGCAGAAAGGACAGTCCGGGTCGGATATGTAGGATATGAACTTTTCCCCATCACCGTAGGTCATGTTCACGTGCCTCTCCAGTCTGGTCAGGATCTCCTCCGACACGGTCATGTGAGCCTTTGCGGTCTTCTCGGTCAGGTTTTCCTTTGTGTCTATGTTGAACATGTTCCCCACTATTATGTTCTTACCCTCGGAGTTTGTGTAGATAACTATAGGCCTCAAGCCCACCTTCACCACGACCTCACAGATCTCGGGCATACCCTGGGCGGGTTTCAGGCTCTCGACTGAGAACTCCCTGTTGATCAGTTTGCTTAGGCTGGTCTTTACGGCCTGCTCAGAAGGGCATTTGGCCTGGGCTTTGCAGGAGTAAAAGAAAGGAAGAGCGAACAGCGGAAGTACGAAGAGCAGTTTCACAGGTTTCATGATAAAAACCTCCCTCTAAATTATACCGTTCCCTCCTCCCTTATCTCCGACCTCTGGAGTATGTACTCCTTTCTCAGGATCGCCCTGTTCAGGGCGTCAACGTACGCCTTCACGCTCGCCTTGATTATGTCAGTGTCAACGCCCCTGCCCGAGGCTTCTACCCCGCCTAGGCTCAGAACGACCCTCGCCTCCGCCTGGGCGTCAGTGTTGGGCGTTAGGGCCTTTATCGAGTAGTCGAGTAGTCTTGCCCCTATACCGAGGGCCTTCTGGATCGCCTTGATGGTGGCGTCGACGGGTCCGTTACCCGTCTCTGTGGCGGTCCTCCTCTCACCCCTGAAGGTGAGCCTGACCGTTGCGGTCGGGAGCATGTTGTCCCCCGTCTGTACCTGGAAGTGGTCCACGACCACGGGCTCCTGATCCCCGACCTTCATGAACTCCTGGTATATGAGAGCCTCCACGTCCTCGTCGTAGATCTCCTTCTTCTTGTCCGCCAGGTCCTTCAGCTTCTCAAATATCCTGTTCAGGTCCTCCTCGGTGTAGCTCACACCGTACTCTTCCAGCTTTTTCTTAAGGGCGTGCCTGCCCGAGTGTTTACCCAGGACTATCCTGCTCGTGGGAAAGCCCACGTCCTGGGGATTCATTATCTCGTAGGTGAGTCTGTTGCTGAGAACCCCGTGCTGGTGGATCCCGGACTCGTGGGCGAAGGCGTTGTCCCCGACTATAGCCTTGTTCCTCGGGACGAAGGACCCCGTTATCATGCAGAGGAGCCTCGACGTTTTATAGATCTCCCTTGTGTTCACCTCCGTGTACAGGTCTCCGAAGAAGTCCTTCCTCACCTTCAGGGCCATGACTATCTCCTCAAGGGCAGCGTTTCCTGCCCTCTCGCCTATGCCGTTTATCGTACACTCTACCTGCCTTGCTCCGTGCTTCACAGCGGTCAGGGAGTTGGCGACCGCAAGCCCGAGGTCGTCGTGGCAGTGAACGCTCAGGATCACCTTGTCTATGTTGGGTACGTTGTTGATGATATCCTCTATGAGCCTCCCGAACTCCTCCGGTATAGCGTAGCCGACCGTATCGGGTATGTTTATGACCGTGGCCCCGGACCTTATGGCGGTCTCTATGACCCTGTAGAGAAACTCCCTGTCGCTTCTCGTTGCGTCCTCGCAGGAGAACTCAACATCGTCGGTGAATCTTCTCGCAAAGGACACCGCCCTTTTCGTCGCCTCGAGTACCTCTTCAGGTGTTTTCCTCAGCTTGTACCTCATGTGTATCTCGGAGGTAGCTATGAAGGTGTGGATCCGTTTCCTCTCCGCGGATGAGAGGGCCTCCGCTGCAAGCTCTATGTCCTTCTCTATCGCCCTTGCCAGGGAGCATATGACCGGACCCTTCACCTCCTCGGAGATCCTCTTAACCGCCTCAAAGTC
This sequence comes from Aquificota bacterium, assembly GCA_030950545.1. GTDB lineage: Bacteria > Aquificota > Aquificia > Aquificales > Aquificaceae > Hydrogenivirga. Next base: position 8,894 of record JAUZRJ010000015.1, read on the forward strand.
CCCCTTTGAGGCTGCTGCAAAGCCCGCCTCTATTATGTCCACACCGAGCCTCGCAAGCTGGTGGGCCATCTTTACCTTTTCCTCGGTGGTCATGGAAAAGCCGGGTGCCTGTTCGCCGTCCCTCAGGGTGGTGTCAAAGATGTAAACCTTTTCCGCCATAACGGACCTCCTGGTAATTGAAAATTATTCTCAATTAGCCCCCTGTCAAGGGCGGTTCACTTCCTCTGGAGGTCTCCCGCTGAGACCTTCTCTAAGAGTATCTTCCTGACGATGGCGTGGAAGGTCTCCATAACTCCTCTCCCTTCCACAGCTACAGCCTCAACGTATTCGGTGTCCCAGGGGTTGCAGACCGGCTGGAGCTCCTCTATGGGAACCGCATCGGGAAGGTCCCTCTTGTTGTACTGGACCACCACAGGGAGGGAGTAAAGGTCAAAACCCTGTTCTTTCAGAACCGCAGCGGTTTCCCTCAGGACCAGAAAGTTTATGTTCTCCCTGTCCCTCGCGCTGTCAACCACGAACACAAGCCCGTCAACCCCCTTCATGATGACCTTCCTGAGGGGGTGGAGCCTGAACTGGCCGGGTGTTGTGAGGACCTTTATGTCTATGTCCTGGCCCTCTATGTTGATGGAGCTGAGAAACATCTCCACGAAAAGGGTTCTGTTTTCGTCCGTCTCCATGGATATGTAGTCTCCTTTGGTTATGCCCTTCTCCCTGAGCTTCTCGTAGAGGATCTTGACGTTTGTGCTCTTTCCCGCTAAGGAAGCCCCGAAGTATACAACCTTCAGCTTCATGACGACCCCAGTATCCTGTTCAGCTTCTCCTCTATAGCTTCGGGCGATAGCTTCAGAAGTTTAGAGGGCTTCGGCTTAACCGAGGAGAAGATTCTGTTCAGGTCCTCCGCAAGCTCTTTTAGAAAGAGCCTCACCGTTCCCAGAGCCACGCTCTTAGGGCAGAGGACCCCTACAAGGAACCTGTTCCCGACAGCCTTGACCACCACGTTCTGCTTCTTGCTCTCGTACTGGATCGCGTCGAGAAGATCGTCTCCTGAGACCATCTTGGCCATCTCGAAGGCTGCCCCGAATATACCGCTTATTATGCTGGCGAGAAACTCAGCCTTTGTCTCGTTGAGGCTCTTTCCGTAGAAGGAGATGATCCTCCCCGCGTCGTCGGAGAGTATAACGAGATCAGCATCAGTCCTCACGACGAAATTCTTGAGCGCATTTATGAGCTGTTTTTCCGTTTCCTCGTCTATCTCGTACTGGATTACGTCGAGTTCCATATCTCCCCCCTCAGGTTATTAAAATAATACACCCTCACTTGAGCAGATCCATAACCTTCTTTATGCTCACCCTCATCCTCTCGAAGGCCTCCGCCAGCCTGCCTATCTCGTCCTTTGAGGTTATGGGTATCCTCTGGTCCACCTCCCCCATGCTTATCCTTTCAGTGTGCTCTATAAGGGTGTTTATGGGCTCCTCGACGTACTTCTTGAAGATTGTGTAGCTA
>JAUZRJ010000150.1 GCA_030950545.1 Aquificota bacterium
CTCTTCCGATCTGATTTCCTGCTGACCGGATCTATAACAGCCCTTGAGATGAGCGCTGGTGGTGTAGGCGGAGGTGGTGGGGGGCTCATAATTCCGGTTCCCGTACTGGGTGGTGTAAAGGTAGGTAAGCAGAAGGCCCACATAGCCCTGGACCTCAGGGTCGTCAGGGTGAGAGACGCGGAGATACTCCTAGCTAAGGCTGTTGAGGGTAAATCCGAAAGGTGGAGGTTCGGTGTAGGAGGTGGCGGTATATTCGGAACGGTCATAGCGGGAGGATGGTTCGAGGTCTTCAAAAACACACCCATGGAGGAGGCCACAAGGGACCTGATCTACCACGCGGTTAAGCTCATCGTGAACGAGCTGAGAAGATACGGACCGGTAGCACCTGTGCCAGCAACACCCGTGAGCCAACCGCCCGCGGTTGAAAGACCCGCACCCGAGCCTGTCGCCACAGCTCCCGCTGGAGGTCCGAGAAGGCCCAGGACAGCCTTCCAGCACGGTGATCTGGTCCTCTGGGAGGAGAACTTTTCCGCCTGCAAGGTGATACCGAGAACGGTGAAGCTTGTGGAGGGTACAGGTGAGTGTGTTGAGTTTGAAGGGAAAAAGTGGCTAGCCTCGATAAAGGGATGGATGAAGGGAGAGAAAGATGTTCGCGGGTGGGACCTCTCAAAGGACTGGTCCGTGGAGTTCACTCTCCACGTCAAAAACGGCAACGAACCCGTTAATCAGGAGATAGACGTGTTCATAGGGAACTGGAGGTCTCCCCTCTCACTGATATACAGGGCGGACGGGTTCTTCAGCGTTAACGGGAAGAGGCTTCCCAAGGTGCGGACCAACGGTCAGACGCACACAGTGGGTCTGATGAAGAGGGGAGATACTATCCATGTGTTTCTGGACGGCGAGAGGTGGGGAACGGTCCCTGCGGACAGCGTCGCCCTTTCCAGGCTGAAGGGGAAGATACTGATCAGGCTCGGTCCCGGCGACATAGAGAGGGGTTCCTACGCCTTCATAACCGGTATAAAGGTGTCCCAGTTTTCTAAGTGAGGACTTTTCTTATGATCTCGTTGACGAGGCGGGGGTTCGCCTTCCCCCGCGTCTCCTTCATAACCTGACCGACGAAGAAGCCGAGGAGTTTCGTCTCTCCTTTCCTGTACCTTTCCACCTCCCCGGGAAATCTGGAGAGGACCTCTTCCACAACCTTCCTTATCTGGTCCTCGTCGGTTATCTGCCTGAGACCTTTCTCCTCAACGATCTGAGAAGGCTTCTTTCCCGTCTGGACCATCTCCTTTATAACTTCCTTTCCTATCTTGGTGGATATCACACCCTCCTTTATGAGCTTCACAAGCTCCGCAAGGCCCTCGGGTGACACGGGCGACTCCTCAACGGGGACCTGTCTCTCGTTGAGAAGACCGAGGAGGTCGTTAAGGAGCCAGTTGGCTATCATCTTGGGTTCCCTGTAAAAGCGGACCGCCTCCTCAAAGAAATCACCCACCTCCTTGTGCTGGACTAGTATCTTTACCTCGTAGTCCGAGAGGCCAAACTCCCTCTTTATCCTCTCGAACCTCTGATGAGGTAGCTCGGGCATGGTCCTCCTGATCTCCTCCACCCACTCCTCAGGCACCCTCAGGGGTATGAGGTCGGGATCGGGAAAGTACCTGTAGTCTTCAGCCTCCTCCTTCGTTCTCATCGGGTACGTCTTTCCCGTCGCAGGGTCGAAGGTCCTCGTTTCCTGAACGACCTCTTCTCCCCTCTCCACCGTGTCTATCTGCCTCCTAATCTCGTACTCAAGAGCCTTCTGGACGAACCTGAAGGAGTTTACGTTCTTTATCTCCGTTCTGGTTCCGAGTCTGTCTGATCCTTTCGGTCTTATCGAAACGTTTATGTCACACCTCAGCTGTCCCTTTTCCATGTCCGCCCTCGAGACGCCCGTGTACCTCATCAGGTTTCTGAGGGTTTCCAGAAACACCCTCGCCTCCTCCGGGGTCCTGATGTCGGGTTCTGTGACTATCTCCATAAGCGGTGTCCCCGCCCTGTTCAGGTCAACGTAGCTTCTGTCTCCTTCGTGTATGGTTTTTCCCGCGTCCTCCTCTATGTGGAGTCTCCTGATCCTGATCCGCCTGACCGTACCGTCGGGAAGCTCCACATCAAGGTATCCGTTGGTCGCGAGAGGCCTCTCGTACTGGGATATCTGGTAGCCCTTCGGGAGGTCGGGATAGAAGTAGTTCTTTCTCGCAAAAAGGGACTCGGTGTGGACCTGGCAGTTGAGGGCGAGGGCAGCCCTTATGGCGTACTCCACAGCCCTCCTGTTTATCACGGGAAGGGACCCGGGCATACCGAGACACACGGGGCATACGTTGGTGTTGGGCTCCGCTCCGAACTCAACCCTGCAGGAGCAGAACATCTTGGTCTTTGTGTCCATCTGGACATGGATCTCGAGGCCTATGACCGCTTCGTAATCCATGGTTTTTATATTATAAGTTCCCGATGAGACTGCTCTCCCCGGCCAAGATCAACCTCGGGCTATGGGTTCTTGGGAGAAGGCCAGACCGCTACCACGAGATATTCACCCTCTTCCAGACGGTGGACCTCTTTGACGAGGTTTACATAAAGGAAGGGCCCTTGAGGGTCGAGACAAACACGGGCATACCCATGGAGGAAAACCTCGTTTACAAAGCCCTCCTCGAGTTCTGGAGGAGGACGGGTGTGTGCCCGGAGGTCACCGTTTACATAAACAAGAGGATCCCTCAGGGTGCAGGCCTGGGGGGTGGTAGCTCGAACGTTGCGGTTGTCCTGAGGGTGGTCAACGAGATCCTGGGAGGACCTTTAACGGAGGAGGAGCTCCTGGACATAGCTTCCTCTATATCCTCGGACGCCCCCTTCTTCCTAAGGGGGGGGACCGCCATAGGAAGGGGAAGGGGAGAGATCTTAGAGCCCATCGAGCCTCTTGACCTCACCTTCACGCTGATAGTTCCGGACGTTTCCTCCTCAACGGGAAAGGTCTACTCTCTCCTTCAGGAGAGGCACTTCAGAGAACCGCCAGACATAGAAGACCTGATAGCAAACCTAAGGGATGGGAGTGCGGACCTGCTAGAAAACGTTCTCGGGGACATAGCGTCGGAGGTATACCCCCAGATAGGTGAGGTTAAAAGGTTCCTCGAGAGCTTAGGCCTCAGACCCCTTGTCACTGGAACCGGTTCTGGAGTATTCTATATAGGTAGTGTGACTCCCGAGGTAAAGAGGGGGTCACAGCTGAGAGGCTGGAAGGTCTTTGAGATCAGAAGCTGGCCTGGGGCGTAGCTCAACTGGCAGAGCACCGGACTTTGGATCCGGGGGTTCCAGGTTCGAGTCCTGGCGCCCCAGCCAGAAAGAAGGTCATGGGGAAACCCCTTAAGATACTTACGGGAACTGCAAACAGACCCCTTGCGGAGGAGGTTGCGGGTTATCTCGGTGTACCGCTGGCGGACATGCTGGTCACGAGATTCAGCGACGGGGAGGTGAGGGTTCAGATAAATGAGTCCATAAGGGGTGCGGACGTTTACGTCATCCAGCCCCTCTGCCAGCCCGCCAACCAGCACATAATGGAGCTTTTGCTCATAATAGACGCCCTGAAGAGGTCCTCCGCGGGGAGGATAACCGCGGTGGTCCCGTATTTCGCCTACGCGAGACAGGACAGGCAGGACAAGCCGAGGACGCCCATAAGCGCGAGGGTTCTCGCGGACCTGATCACTGTCGTCGGTACCCAGAGGGTTGTGACTATAGACCTCCACTCACCCCAGATCCAGGGGTTTTTCGACATACCCGTCGACCACCTCTCCGCCCTTCCTGTCCTCTACGACTACATCAGGAGGAACATAATCCTTGAGAACCCGGTCGTAGTTTCCCCTGACGCGGGAGGAGTTGAGAGGGCCAGACAGCTCGCTAACAGGCTGGGTTGCGGTATAGCGATCATATACAAGAGAAGGCCTGAACCCAACAAGGCTGAGGTCCTGGACGTGGTCGGTGAGATAGAGGGTAAGGACGCGATAATAGTTGACGACCTTATAGACACCGCGGGAACCATGGTGGCAGCTGCCAACATGCTCATAAACAAAGGGGCGAAGAGGGTGATAGCCTGTGCGACCCACGGTGTACTGTCGGGGCCTGCGGTTGACAGGCTGACCGACTCGCCCATAGAGCAGGTGATAATAACCAACACAATTCCCGTCGAGGGCAAGATGTTCAACAAGCTGAAGGTTGTGTCCGTCGCTCCCCTCCTCGGAGAGGCCATAAGGAGGATCCACGAAGAGGAGTCGGTGAGTTCCCTGTTCACCTAAAACTCCAGAGAGGCGTAGTCTCTGATAGCCTGAGACTGGATCTCGAGGACCTCTATGATCGGTTGTCTGGCTATGAAGATCTTTACCACAGGTCTTTATTATAGTGGTATAATTCCTACTTTGGCACACACCGGAGGATACCCATGAAGCGTGTCAAGGTGAAGCTCGAACCGAGAACACCCGGAAAGAAAAGCGAGCTCAAGAGGAGGAGAAGAGAGGGCTACATACCCGTGGAGATCTACGGTAAGGGTGTCAAGAACGCCCACGCCTGGATAAGCGTCAGGGACTTCCTCTCCCTGCCCCACGGGGAGACCTTCATGATGGAGGTGGAGCTAAACGGGGAGAAGAGGATGTGCATCCTGAAGGATATCCAGTACGGGTGGCTCGGCGACAACCCCATACATGTCGACCTCTATGACCTCGCGAACGTTCAGGAGATCGAGGTTGAGGTCCCCATAGAGTTCGTCGGGACTCCTGCGGGTGTCGAGATGGGAGGAACCTTCGAGGCGGTCATGCACACCCTGACTGTGAAGGCAAAGCCTTCGGACCTCCCCGACAAGATAACTGTGGACGTCAGCAACCTAGGTCTAGGAGACGTCCTCCATGTGAGGGACATAAAACCCCCGGAGGGTTGCCTTATACTGGATAACCCTGAGGAGACTGTCGCTCTCGTGATAGAGCCTGAGGCTGAGGCTGAGGAGGAGGGAACAGAGCAGGCGGAAGGGGAAGTTCAGACCTCTGAATGATCAGGCTCGTAGTCGGTCTCGGTAATCCGGGCAAGGAGTACGAGAACACGCGTCATAATGTCGGTTTCATGGTCGTGGACGAGGTCCTGAGGAGATTCAGACCAAGAAACCGCTCCGAGGAGTCCCTTTCCCTGGTCTACAGGGTGAGGATAGGGGGAAGAGAGGTGGTCCTTGCAAAACCCCAGACCTACATGAACAACTCGGGCCTCGCGGTCGAGAACCTGCTCGAAGACCTCCGTATAGATCCCGAGGAGATGATCGTGGTTTACGACGACCTTGACCTCCCCCTGGGTATGACCAGGCTACGCCTCGAGGGAAGCTCAGGAGGCCACAAGGGTATGGAGTCTATAATAAACACCATAAAGACGAGCAGGTTCCCGAGGCTCAGGATAGGCATAGGGAGGCCTAAGAGGAAGGAAGAGGTCGTCCGTTATGTTCTGTCCCCCTTCAACAGGGAGGAGATACCTGTCCTGAAACAGGTTCTCAGGAAGGCGTCCGAGTGCGTTGTGAGGAGCATAGAGCTATCACCCGAGGACGCCATGGAGTTCTGCAACAGAAGAGACCTCATCTGACGTATCTTTCCGCGTAGAAGAGGAGATCCAGCAGGTTTACCAGGGTTCTCTTCAGGTCCCTCCTGTGGACCACCATGTCTATCATGCCCTTCTCCAGCAGGAACTCCGACCTCTGAAAACCCTCAGGTAGCTTCTGCTTTATGGTCTGCTCTATGACCCTGGGACCCGCAAAGCCTATCAGAGCCTTTGGTTCCGCGATTATCACGTCCCCGAGGAACGCAAAGCTCGCCGCGACACCTCCCGTTGTGGGGTTCGTGAGTACCGTTATGTAGGGAACTCCTGCGTCCCTGAGCAGACCGACACCGAGAACGGTCTTTGCCATCTGCATGAGGGAGATAACCCCCTCCTGCATCCTCGCACCGCCTGAGCAGGTGACCGCTATGAGAGGTATCCTCTCCTTCACCGCTGTCTCACAGGACCTGAAGAACCTCTCCCCCACAACCGAGCCCATGCTCCCCCCTCTGAACCCGAAGTCCATGACCGCCAGGATCACCTTCCTGCCCTCAACACTTCCCTTAACGACCACCATCGCCTCCGAGAGACCCGTTTCCTTGGAAGCCTTCTTCAGTCTGTCCCTGTAGTTTTTCGTGTCCTTGAAGCTGAGAGGGTCTGACGGGAGTACCTCCTCAAAGAGCCTTTCCGCTCCTTCCTCGTCCAGGATCTGCTCCACCCTCTCAACCGCGGAGAGGGACATGTGGTGGTCGCACTTGGGACAGACCTTCAGGTTTCTTTTAAGGTCGGGGACGTAGAGAAGGGTCTTGCACTCAGGACACTTGGTCCAGAGGTTCTCCTCTTCCTTTCTCCTTCGGAAGATCCTGCTTATCAAACCCATACGCAAGAAGTATAAACTAAAATAGAATGCTCCAGGTCAGGGTAAAACCGGGCATAGAGGACAGGATAAGGGGTTTCTTTCCCTGGATCTACAGGCCGGAGATAGCCTCCTTCTCCAGAAAGCCTAAGAAGGGCGAGATAGTTGTGGTCAGGGACTTTGCGGGCAAGTTCCTGGGATACGGGTACATAAATCCCGAGGTCAGCATAGCCATAAGGATCCTGTCCTTTGACAAAAACGAGAAGGTGAGCCCAGACCTGATAAAGAGGCGGATAAGGGAAGCCTACGAGTACAGGAAGAGGCTCTACATAAACAGCAACGCTTACAGGCTCGTTCACTCCGAGGGGGACCTGCTCCCGGGCCTCATAGTGGACGTTTACGGTGAGTACGCGGTCATAGAGTTCACCACCTACGGTATGAACACTTTCAGGGATGCGGTCATAGAAGCCCTTATCGAAATACTGAACCCCAGGGGCATATATGAGAAGGCGAACCTGACCGCGTCAAAGGTCGAGGGTATAGGAACGGAAGAGGGTGTGGTCTACGGTGACGTCCCGGAGGAATTGGTTATCTGGGAGCACGACCTCAAGTTCTACATAAACATCCCCGAAGGCCAGAAGACGGGCTTTTTCCTGGACCAGAGGAACTCGAGGAAGTTCATAAGGTCTCTCGTCGAGCCAGGGGACAGGTGCTTAGACGTCTTCTGCCACACGGGTGGCTTTGCCCTGAACATGAAAAAGATGGGAGCGGGAGAGGTTATGGCGGTTGACATATCGGATCTCGCCCTCGAGATGGGCAAAAAGAACGAAAAGCTCAACGGCCTTTCCGGTATAGAGTGGGTCGAGGCTAACGCCTTTGACTTCCTCAGGAAGCTCGACAGGGCTGGAGAGGAGTTCGATGTGGTCGTCATAGACCCTCCCTCTTTCGCAAAGAACAAACACTCCGTTCCAAACGCCTTGAGAGGCTACAAAGAGCTGTGCGTCAGGGGTCTCAGGATCACAAAACCGGGGGGATACCTCGTTGTGTTCTCCTGCTCATTCCACATAACCCTAGACCACCTCCTCCAGGTCCTCACCGAGGCATCCTACGACGTGAGGAGGCAGGTGAGGGTCATAGCGACCACCTTCCAGGACAAGGACCACCCCTGGATACTCCAGATGCCGAACACCCTTTACCTGAAAGGTGTCTGGGCGGAGGTGATCTAACTCAAGTTCTTCTTATAAAAGCCATAAGCCTGTCTTATGATTCCTTAAGTAAAACTGCTACGCAAAGCTCAGGGCTGGGTATTATCCTTAAAGTTAAAGATAGCCCCAAGGAGGCTGTCCCATGGAGATAGGAGGAAGCTTTTACGAGAGGAAGTATTACAGCACCTGCTACATGTGTGCATGCAGGTGCGGTATAGAGGTTTACGTGAGGAACAACAAGGTTACCTACATAAAGGGAAACGATGACCATCCTTTAAATAGAGGTGTTCTCTGTGCTAAAGGCTCTTCCGGAATAATGAAGGAGTACTCACCCGCAAGGCTCAGGAAGCCCCTGCTCAGGGTAGGTCCGAGAGGTTCGGGCCAGTTCAAGGAGATAGAGTGGGACGAGGCTATAGACATAGCGGTAAAGTGGATAAAGGAAGCCCTTCAGAAAGGTCCCCACAGGGTCGCCTTCTTCACGGGAAGGGACCAGATGCAGGCGATAAACAGCTGGTTTGCTGGCCAGATGGGTACCATAAACTGGGCGGCTCACGGGGGCTTCTGCTCGGTAAACGTGGCAGCTGCGGGTCTTCTATCAACGGGATACTCCTTCTGGGAGTTCGGGGACCCCGACTTTGAACACACTAAGTACTTCATGATGATAGGTGTTGCGGAGGACCACTCCTCCAACCCCTTCAAGCTCGGCATACAGGAGATGAAGAGGAGGGGAGGAAAGTTCGTCTTCGTGAACCCGGTCAGGTGGGCTTACGGTGCCATAGCGGACGACTGGGTTCCCATAAAGCCCGGGACGGACGGTGCCTTTATCCTGGGCCTTTGTCATGTCCTGTTCAGGTACAACCTGATAGACTGGAAGTTCCTGAAAGAGCAGACGAACGCTCCCTGGCTCGTCATACAGGCTCCAGGAACGCCCAAAGACGGTCTCTTTTACAGGAACGAGGAAGGAAAGCCCATGGTCTTCGATAAAAGGTCCAGGTCTTTCAAACCCGCGGACAGGATAGTTCCCGACGACCTCGACCCGGCATTCATAGGTGAGTTCGAGACACCCGAGGGTTACAGGGTGAGGCCCACCTTCGACATATTCGCGGAGAGATTAGTCAGGGACTACTCCCCCGAGAAGGTGGAGAAGATAACGGGTATACCCGCACCGACAATAGAGAGGATAGCCAAGGAGATAGGTATAACCGCCCTTTACGACCCACTGGAGCTTCCCATAGAGTGGACGGATGTCTGGGGCAGGAAGCACAAAACCATGAAGGGGAGACCTGTTTCCTTCCACATAATGAGGGGTATAGCCTCCCACTCCAACGGGTTCCAGACCGCGAGGGCGGTCTTTGTCCTCAAAATGCTTCTCGGCTGTGTTGACGCCCCCGGCGGACACCTGGCAAAACCGCCCTACCCGAAGCACATAGACACACTGCCGAAACCCAAGAAGATAAGGTCCCTCGACGAGCTCGAATACGGCAAGTTCTACGGACCGCATCTGGGATTCCCCCAGAACCCTGACGATCTTCTCGTGGACAAGGAGGGAAGACCCCTCAGGATAGACAGGGCATACAGCTGGGAGTTTCCGATAGCTGCCCACGGCTGTATCCAGAACGTGATACCCTCCGCCTACAAAAAGGACCCCTATGAGATAGACGTCCTGATAATCTACATGGCGAACATGGCCTGGAACTCCTCCCAGAACATACCTTACATACTCGAAGCTCTTACAGCCAAGGACTCCGCGGGCAACTACCTTATACCGAAGATAATAACCATAGACGCCTTCTACAGCGAGCAGGTCGCCTACTCGGACCTCGTCCTTCCAGACGCGACTTACCTCGAGCAGTACTTCGCCCTCTCTCTGCTTGACAGACCTCCCTCCGTTGCCTCGGGACCCGTGGACGCCCTCAGGGTTCCCGTTGTCGACCCCAAAAAGGAAGGCTACGACGTGAGGGGTTGGGGCGACGTCATGGTGGAGCTGGGGACGAAGCTGAAGCTCCCCGGTTTTGTCAACGAGGACGGGTCTCCCAAATACAAGGACTTCAAAGACTTCCTGATAAACTGGGAGATAAAGCCCGGAGTCGGTGCCCTAGCGGGCTGGAGGGGTAAGAACGGGGACAAGCACTTCGTCGGAGAGCCGAACCCGAAACAGCTCGAGATGTACATGAAGAACAAAGGGTTCTTCTACTACAGGCTTCCCGAACACATGAGGTATTACAGACACATAAACAAGGACTACCTGGAGTGGGCCAAGAGCGTCGGGTTTGTCACGAAGACGGACCCCATAATTATGAACTTTTACCTGGAGTCCCTCCAGACCTTCAGGCTTGCGGGCCAGGGACTATGGGAGGGTGAGAACCAGCCCCCCAACGACCCGGTCCTCAGAGAGAGGCTCGTGAAGTACTTCGACCCTCTACCTTTCTGGTATCCGCCCTTCGAGGAGGAGGTGAGCGGGGACGAGTACCCACTTTACGCCTTTACCCAGAGACCCCAGTGGATGTATCACTCCTGGGACTCCCAGAACGTGTGGCTCAGGCAGATCTCCACGAGGAACTACCTGTACATGAACCCCAAAACCGCGGAGAAGCTCGGCATAAAGCACCTTGACTGGGTGTGGGTCGAGTCCAGGGTCGGGAGGGTCAAGTGTCAGGTGTTCCTGACGGAGACCACCGAGCCGAACTCGGTCTGGACATGGAACGCCATAGGTAAGATGGCGGGTGCATGGGGTCTGAAGCCCGAGGCGGAGGAGGCCCACGAGGGATTCCTCCTCAACCACGTAGTCCCTCACTCCATAAAGATCAACGGCAGAGAGGTTTACTACGGAGACCCGATAACGGGACACCTGGCCTGGTTCGACACGAAGGTGAAGGTCTATAAGGCGGAGGACCAGACACCTGAAACTTACCCCGAGTTCAGGGTGGAACCGCTCCCGTACATAAAGGAGAGGTGGACGGAGGTCCTGAGGTACAAGCCTTAAAAAGGAGGTGTGAGCTATGCCTCAGTACGCACTTGTAATAGATCTGAACACCTGCGTGGGCTGTCATGCCTGCGCGACAAACTGCAAGGAGTGGAACACTCAGGCGGCCTTCGGGCCCCTGTCCGACTTCGACCCCTACGGGGCGGAACCCTCCGGGGTCTGGTACAACCGGATATTCACCTACGAAACGGGAGAGTTTCCCGACGTTCAGGTCTTCCATCTTCCCAAGTCCTGCCTCCACTGTCAGGACGCCCCCTGCGTTCCCGTGTGTCCTACAGGAGCAACCTACAAAAGGGAACAGGACGGGATAGTCCTCGTAAACTACGACGACTGCATAGGGTGTAAGCTCTGTGCATGGAGCTGTCCTTACGGTTGCAGGGAGTTCGACGAGGCGGACAAGGTGATGAAGAAGTGTACCCTGTGCATAGACAGGATCTACGATGAGACACTCCCGCCCGAGCAGAGGAAGCCCGCCTGCGTCCTTACATGCCCCGCGAAAGCCAGGTTCTTCGGAGATATAGAGGACCCGAACAGTGAGGTCTACAAGGCAATAAAGGAGAGGAACGGCTTCGTCCTCTTCCCGGACATGGGAACCAACCCAGCCAACCACTACCTTCCCAGGACCGAGACCAAGGTCAACATAGAGGAGTTCGAGAAGCACATCCTCAGGCCCGATAACCCCCTCTTCCTTGAGGTTATGAAGCGACACCACGTGTCCCATAAAACCGAGGAGGTAGGCTGATGCATCCTCCCCTATCCCTGATATTCTTCTTCCTTACCGCGGGAACGTCCATAGGGTCTTTTATATTCATGTACTTTCTCGAGTTTCTCACCCTTTTCGGAAAGGGTCAAGGACTCCCGGACGATGTCGTGCTGAGGCTTGGCGTGCTTCAGGTCTTCCTGATAGGTCTGGGTGCTTTCGGAGCTTCTTTTCACCTCGGTCACAAGCTGAGGGCCTGGAAGGCGATAAGGAGGTTCAGAACGTCCTGGCTTTCAAGAGAGGCGGTCTTCAGCGGTCTTTACGGCTTTACCCTCGTCCTTTACCTGCTGGTAAAACTCCTGGGGACAGGTCCCCTTCTCGAACACACCTTCGGTATTCTGACCTTTGTACTCGGTGTACTGAGCGGTTTTTCAACAGCGATGATATACGCGACTAACAGGTTTGTCCTAGAGTGGAACACCTCTATCACGGTGATCTACTACCTTCTCATGTATCTCATGCTCGGATCCTCGCTTATGGCGTACGCTTTCCACCTTTACAAGCTTCCCTACACGGGTGTCTTTCTGTTCCTCACATTTCTGTTTCTCGCTCTCGGGCTCGGTTTCAGGGTCGCCTTTAACGTCAGGCAGTTCTACATAAAGAGACCGACCCTCAACGAAGCCCTCAACCTTCCCCACAACAGACCCATAAGGGTGCTGGACACAGGCTCCACCACGGAC
>JAUZRJ010000151.1 GCA_030950545.1 Aquificota bacterium
CATAACTCCCCATTTGTTGTTATAACCGCCCTCCGCCCGGAGTCTGTAGCTGTAAGGAGAATCTTCTTCCGCATCAGGAAGATAGGTCGGTGACGTTATGGATACAGAAACCGTCGGGCAGTTGATAGCTTCTTTTAGCTCATACAGGGTAACCCATTTAACTATATCGTCATAAGGTTCTGTTCTGTTTATATCGTCTGTGTAATCATCCACCTGAACGCCGTAACTGTAGACCTTGACCGTGATGTTTCCTGTGGCTTCCAAGGCTATAAGGTCCGCCGGTATTTGGTTAATACCCGTACCTATAAGGCTGGAATCTACAGTTTGAAGATTGTAGTTTCCGTTTCCGCTGATTATCAAAAAGGCTACATTATTAATCTCCTGATAAGAAGAACAGGTTTGATCCGGACAGTTTATGCGTAAGGTTATTTTTGTTCCAAACTCCTTACATATATCATTACCCAGATTATCACTGAACAGATATATCAGCTGTTTTCCGTAGGCATCCGAGAAAGTTTTAAAAGCCTGAGCTATCTCAGAACTGTCTGAAGGAAGGTCTCCCTTCTGACCCGCAAACCCTATCACAGCCTCCACGTTTGCGTTCACTATCTCCCTGGACTCGTTGAACTTTATCCTCTTTATCAGAACACCGAGAATCCCTGCACCTATTCCGAGGAGTATCCCCAGGACTATCAGAACAACCGCAAGCTCTATGAGGGTGAGGCCCCTTTCTCTTCTCATCCGCCGAACCCCATAATCCTGAGGACCCTGACCCTTTCTTCCACCAGCTTCTTTATCTTCGGATCCTTAACGAAGTCTTTGAGGCGGTTGTATACGCTGTAGGCATCCCTGTACCTCCGCATGTGGTCGAGGAGTCTGGCGTAGTTGTAAGCAAGGTAAGGGTCGTGGGGGTTTTTACGGTAAGCCTTCCCGTAATTCTCAAGGGCCCTTCCGTAGTCCCCGAGGGTTTCGTAGGCGTAGCCGAGGGCAAAAAGTATATAGCCCCTCCTGTCCAGGTGGATGTATCCCTCCGCCTCCTCAACCGCCCTTTCACGCAAGCCAGCCTTTAAAAGCTCCATAAGGTATGTATAAACTACCATCTCGGAGGGGGTCTCCGCAAGTATCTTCCTGACACAGTCCTGATCGCCCGTCCTTACGCACACGACGAGCAGGTTGTTGGCTATCTCCTCCGTCCTGAGGACCGAATTAGCCTTCTCGTAGTATTCCCTGCTCTTTTGAAGGTTTCCCTCCCTGAAGTGTCTGTCCGCCAGTATAAGGTAGGTGGTCGTGTCTTCCGGAGGCGGAACTGTCAGGACCGGAGGTCTGGCTGGTGGCTTCTCCTCAGCTCTCCGGGGGATGTCCTCGGTTATCTTACGGATCTCCTCCGCGGGCTTTAACCTTGCGGTCCTGGGCTTTTCCACCCTTTCCTCAGACCGGGGTTCCTCCTCCTGGACCTTCTCGGTTGAGGGTTCCGGCCGGGGCGGTGTTTCGGGTTCCTTCCTCTCAGGTGCCGGGGTCGTGACCTTCCGTACCGAAACCCTTGCCTCCGGGTAAGCGGGCTCCATCCTGGAGGCCAGGAGGTCGGTTATAAAGTAGGCGGTTACCGCGCTGACCAGGAATAGGCCTCCCACCATGACAGCCGCGGTTCTCCTCCCTCTTACCTCCTTCTTCTTCA
Source organism: Aquificota bacterium (assembly GCA_030950545.1). Taxonomy (GTDB): domain Bacteria; phylum Aquificota; class Aquificia; order Aquificales; family Aquificaceae; genus Hydrogenivirga. The sequence goes on from JAUZRJ010000151.1 coordinate 1,676, forward strand.
GAAGGGAAGGATGAACGGGCGAACGCCTTTTCTGGAACTGGAACCTTCTCAGGACGTCCATGAGGAGGCTCATGTCAGAGGCTCCTGTTCACGATCCTGGGTCTTAAGAATATTATCAGCTCCCTCTTCTCCTTGAACTCCCTCCTGTGCTTGAAGACGTACCCGATAACGGGTATATCCCCCAAACCCGGAACCTTTCTCTCCTCAACACCCTTCACATCACCTATAAGGCCACCTATGACTATGAGGTCGCCGTCCCTGACCTTAACGACCGTTCCCGCTTCTTTTACGTTCAGTACGGGAGCCTCCGCGAGGACCTCCCCTTCCCTTTCAAAGGTCCTCGTACCTTCAAGTCTGGTCGATACGGGAACTATGTTCAGGATCACGTTCCCTTCCTCATCTATGAAAGGTGTAACACCCAGCAGGACCCCCTCAAGTACCGTTGTCCTGACTATGTTCTCGGTAACCTGGGGTGCCTGGGTGGCTCCGGGTATTAAGGTTAGCGCCTGCCTTTCAAAGAAGGGAGTGACGAGCCCCGTCGCTATGAGGGCGGTCTGGCCGTTTGCGACCATTATCCTCGGGTTTGACAGCGTGTAGACCTTCCCGTACCTTGAAAGGGCGTTGATCAGGGTGCTGAAGTCCGCGGAAACAACCCTCAGGCTGAACACACCCCCTTCAGGTATAGACAGGTTCTGGGAGAGGGTAAGGGTTGCACCGGTTCCGAACAGGTCCCTGAAAAAGGCCTGCCAGTCCACGCCGTACTGGAACTCGTCCGAGAGGGCTATCTCCACTATCTTCGCCTCTATGAGAACCTGCTTACCTACCTGGGCTTTTAGCCTTTCTATGAACTCCTCAACCTTTTCCACGTTTTTTCTGTAGTCTGTGACCACCAGCGTGCCTGTGAACCTGTTCAGGACGTACTTTCCCTTTTCTGAGAGTAGCTGTTTTATGTTCTCCTCCACCTGGGCGTAGAAATCGGTTGAACCCTCGACGTTTCTGTAGTCCACGGTGAAGTTACCCCTGAGGCCGGTAGACCCTATACCCGCGGTGCCCAAGGTGCCCCCGAGACCTCCCGCAAAACCTCCCGCAAACCCTCCGCCGAAGGCCAGAGCTCCGCCGAGAACGTCACCTCCCAGGGAGCTGGAGTACTCCGTTACTGTGTGAACGTATGGTAGCCTGAAGGTCCTGGTCATAATAGCCTTAACGTAGAGTACGTTCCCCACTATCTCGTAGTAGAGACCCGTCATATCCATGATTATCTCGAGGGCCTCACGCATGGGGACCCTTGTGAATGTGGCTGTGATCCTGATGTTCGGGTCGACTTCGGGAGAGAGTATGAGATTGAGACCCGCACCGTCCGCTATAGCGTAGAGGACCTTTGTGAGGGAAGCCTCCACCGCGGACATGGTGAAGGTCTTTCCCTCAAAGGGGTCGATCTCTCTGTAGGTGGGGGCGATAACCGGTGGTGGAGGTGGCGGTAAGGGGTCCGCACGCTGAACCCCGGGAAACGGTTTATTTTGAAGCGGGGGGTCGTTTTCTGATACGGGACCGCTAACAGTCTTGTGGGAGCAGGAGCTCAGGAGCAAAAGCCCGACCGCGAGGATCACTCCAGCACCTTTAACCATCTCTCACCCCACCTTCCCGAAAGGAGAACCCCCTCTCTGGTAATTTTAACGATCCTCTCGTGGGGAGAGATGTGATCACCCTCCCTGAATAAAAGACCGTTTATTATGGCGTAGTTTCTCCTCACACCCACATAGGTAAAGGTCACCCTGTAGGAAGGGGGCCTCTCGGGGACACCTTCTTCCCGCGGGCTGACAGCTTCTAACCTTCCGGGCTTCCTGATCTCAAGGTAAGAGAGGCTTTCGATCACATCCTTCTTCACTCTTGCCTCCTTAACCTGAAGATCGGGCAGAGATACTCTTTCTTTACCTGCGACGGGAGGAGGGGCGAGGTAGCTGTGAATCAGGGAGGAAGTGTAGTAGGCGGTGATCAGCATCAGGGGTACAGGAACCACAAGAGCCAGGGCGTATCTGCTCACCCTCACCTACCGCCCTCCAGGAAAGGCTGGTAGATCTTAAGGAAAACCTTCACTTCAGTACCGTCAGCCCTCTGGTTCACCTCGAGCCTTGACACGCTCACAACGGGTGCCTTCTTTCCGGTAAGGGACTTTATCCTGTTCACAAGGTCCTCACCGCTGTCGGGTCTGAAGGTCACCTCTATGTCCATCTTCCAGACCTTGCCCTCCACCCTTAGATCTTTTAATATCCTCACATTTCCGAACTCCGCCCTTATCCTCTCGACCTCGGACATCAAAGTCCTCAAGGCTTCCTCCTTCGAGAGGACGGGTATGTTCTCTCTCTTTATCAGACCTTTCAGTCTGTCGAGGTTCTCCGTCTTCCTGACTATCTCGGACCTGATCCTGAGGAGCTCCCTCTGCCTTGACACGATCTCCCTGTTCATCTCCCTGAACTTCCAGATCTCAAACAGGGTCAGAAACAGGAGAAACAGCCCTGCAAGGTAAAGTCCGTATCTCAGCTTCATATCTTCCTCTCCAGCCTTATCCTCAACAGGATCCTGTTATCCTCCACGTTTCTCGTTTCCCGGACCACGGTGTAAACTACACCCCTTTTGGCCTTTAAGTCTTCGAGCAGTCCGAAAAGGTTCTCCCTGAAGGTCATCATCTCCGCAAGGGATCTGAATGTTCTGTCTATGTCCAGAACAAGGGAGATCCGTCCCCTGTCCGCTTCGAAAAGGTAGCTCCTGGCCTTGATGACCCTTAGCAGGGGTCCGGTGTCCTCCAGGATGTTCAGGGGATTTTCCGCCCTCGACCTGTATATCAGGTCCGCGTAGGCGAGGAAGTAATCCAGTTTTCCTTCCCTCACGAGGCTTTCCGCGAAAAAGGCCCTCGATCTTGTCTCCAGAAACTCCCTCTGATCCGTGTAGTCCCTCAGGTTTATCCAGAACTCGTATACGTTCATCGCGAGAAACGCAAAGAGCGGCAGGAGAACAGGATAGATGATCATGAGCGACCTGGTTAGAGCCCTGAAGAACCATCTTTTCTCTTTGGTCTCCCTCGGTGAGAAGTCGTAGTCGGGGGAGAGGAACAGACCGCCCAGGGGTATAAGGTAGGTGTGCATCTGATCAGGGGTTATGTTTCTCAGGTTTTCGGGAACGAGGGGTGTTGCGATCCCGACGGGAACAGCGTCCACAAGGTCCTTTATAAAGTTATCCATATCCTTGGCGGAACCGCTCAGGAGTATAAGGTCTACGGGTATGTTCCGCCTCTGGGCTACGAATATGTAGGTCATGTTAACGTGCTCAAAGAGGAAGCTGTCCGGGTCCGCACCGCCGAAGACCACACTCCTCGTGTAAAGGACCTCTTCACCCCTGCTCACGGTTATTATCACCTTCTCCCTGTCCGCGTAAACGTGGAAGACGGTGAGGTCCTCCGAGACCGCCCGGGATATACCCGCGAGGGAGAGGTGGGAAGAGGTAAACAGGGAGATCTTAAGCTCCGTATCCCCGGAGACGAGGGGGTTCTCCTCGTAAACAGACCTGGGTATACCGAAAACTCTGTAGACCTTTCTGTCCCTGCGGGTCTCCAGAAGCCTGTAGACAAGAAGATGGTCACCCTGAAGACCCGCGGATTCGGAGAGCCGTTTCTTTATGAGAACCTCGAGCGTTTCGGGGTCTTTAACGGGAGGGACCTCAACCTCTTCAATTATGAGGTCCGGGTGGTGATGTGATATCAACACATCTCCCGGAAGGGAGCCCCGATCGGGTAACGCATCGGACGCACCCTCGAACACGTAAGTCTTGCCCGTCCTCCTCAGGAAGACCGCCTTCCCTCCGCCCTCTGCAACCTCAACGCTAACAAGCTGTCCCATACACCTACTATATAACGGATAAACTCTCCCCTTTTAACTTGAAAATTTTTTCCACCTGCCGATATAATACACAGAAGCCCCTGAGGAGGTTAGCCATGAAGGGGAACAGAGGTTTCACCCTGATCGAGCTGGCTATAGTGCTTGTGATAATCGGGATAATCATAGGGATGGTCCTCAAGGGTCAGGACCTGATACAGAACGCAAGGATGAAGAAGTTGGTGAATGAAGCAAGGAAGTGGGAAGTGGGACTATGGACCTGCTTTGACAGAACGGGGAAGTTCCCTGGTGATACTGACGGGGATGGAGTAATTGAAAGTGATCCTCTGACAGATAGCTGTTTCCAAAATTTAGCACAGTCTCCCAGCTCTCACTCGATTCAGCTTGGTTCCTACACCTTCTACATATATGTAGGACATGATAACAATAACAAGAATGTGATCGCTGTATGTGGGAAGTCGGACTGTAGTTCTGGGTTAGGAGATGAAGTATATGCTGACTTTCTGAGAAACTTTGATGCTTCCATAGATGGTGTTGTAAGTGCAACCGCAGGAGTGGTAAGAGCTGCAAGTGCAATAACTATTAGCGGTAACGTGGTAAGTGGTGCTACATATCCAGACTCATGGACATCCTCAACTAAAGGTCTCCTTTACTTCTTCGACCGCAAGCCCTGATTTATGCTCCCTCTCCTCTCACTCATATATCTTCTTCTTGCTCATCTTTTCTTCCCCAATCTGGGTGGGGTTCTCCTGCAACCAAGAGAGTACTTTATATTGACATGTATACTCTGCTTATTGTTCCTTTCAGCGGTAAAGGTCCTTAAAAGGGGCGAGATCACAGCACCCGAAGGCAGGATGGCGCTCCTTGTGTTTATTCTTCTGTCCGTTTCTTCTTCTTTGTTTAACCCGCCCCGGAGCAAAGAGCTCTTTCTGATCCAATCCTTTCACCTTTTCTCCATTTTTCTCATCTGGCTTTCCCTGAACCAGTTCAGGCTAACAAGACACGTAAAAGACCGTATTCTGGCTGTGATCCTGGGGTCCGCCCTTATAGAAGCCTTGATAGGGATCGTTCAGTTTGCTGGTCTCTACAGGTTTATCCCTGTAACACCTCTTGAGGGTGGAGGTTTCGTATGGGGAGCCTTCCAGCAGAAAAACCTCTTCGGGTCTTTCATAGCTCTGGGTCTTATTATCTCACTCCACATGATCTCATCACCTCTCACGAGATTTAAAAAGCTTTTGAACTTCTTTCTCTTTGCTGTCCCTCTTCCGCTGTCAGTTGCCCTTGTGTTCTCAAACTCGAGGACAGCTTGGTTGGGTTTTCTTATCGGGTCCACAGTAATTCTGGCTTCAAGGTTCAGATTGTACAGTACGATAAAAAGACGCGTCCTTATGTGGTTGCTCTTTGCAATGATCGGTACATTTGTTGGGGTTCACCTTTACGGCGGTTCAGAGAGTTACAGGGTCGCGGTCCTTGAAAGAGAATCTTCAAATGTCCAGAGGATCTTGATGCTGAAGACTTCCATGAAGATGTTTTTGGAACAGCCTTTAACGGGTTTTGGCTTTTCAAACTTCCCGAGTCTTTACATGCACTATCAGGCGGAAGTTGTGGAAGAAAATGAGAACTTTAAAAGGTTCGCGGGCGGGTTTGTGAGCCACCCTCACAACGAGATCGCAAACATAGCGGTCCAGAGTGGTATCTTGGGGCTTATAGGTTTATCGGTTGTTGTCGTTACCTTTATGCGAATACTTTACAAGATCGGTCTCCAGAAAAGCGGTCTGTACTTGGGCTTGCTTACACCTCTGTTGATTCACTCTCTCCTCGAGTATCCCCTTGAGCTTTCGGTTATTCACTTCTTCACTTTTGTGCTTCTCCTCTCTTTCATAACATCTCACACACGAAGGAAGCTGACCCTTAACCTTTCGAAAACCCAAAGGTATCTTGGCTTTGCGATCGCCGTGTTCTTGTTCCTTGTGTCCGCGGGATTTACCCTGAAGACCTTCCAAGACTATATGCGCATGACACTCTTTGCGGTCGAGTTTGAAAAGGGAAACTTCAAGCCCGAACTCTTAGAAGGAGCAAGAAAAAATCCGTATCTTAACCTGTGGGCTGAGAAGATGTACATGGTCGGTAAGCTGAAGACCGCTGTGGAAAGTAAGGACACTGAGTTTCTTAAGGAGTTTGTTTTATGGAGTGAAGTCTACAGGAGAAAGCTACCCCTTGAGGAGGTTTACCAAGCGGAAGCTCTAGCCCTTATGGTTCTCGGCAGAGAGTATAAAAATCTTGCCCTATTAGACGAATCTATGAAGGTAACGGAGGAAGGATTGAAGCTTTATCCCAATTCGGAGAAGTTAAGGAGTTTAAAGGGTATGATCTTTAAAGAGGCTATGGAAGTTCTGGCTGAAAGCTTCAGCAGGTTCGTTGAGCGGTCCCAGAAAAGACCGTAGAATATAGCTATGGGCGAGCGTGAGTATAGGGTAAAAGGCTTCACCCTTATCGAGCTCGCCATAGTTCTGATAATCATAGGTATACTCATAGGTTTTATACTCAAAGGGCAGGAGCTTATAAAGAACGCCCAGATAAAGAGGACGTACAGGCTGTACCTTGAGCTGGTTGCCACCCTTTACTCCTACTACGACAGGTACGGCAAGCTTCCGGGTGACGATGACCAGGTGTCTCAGAGGTGGGGCCTCACGGGAGCGGTGGACGGGAACGGGAACGGGAGGATAGAGATCCTTAACCCGGGAGTCCTTGATTTTGAGTGTACCGACGTCACGAACTCGGAAGAGTGCAAGGTCTGGGAACATCTCAGACTCGCGGAGCTTATAGCGGGGACGGGAAGGGAGAACCCTACCAACATATTCGGCGGGCCCGTGGCGGTCGGGTACGTGACCTTTCAGGGCATAACCCTCCACTGGATAGCCTTCAGGGGTGTTCCCAACGACATAGCGAGGGATGTGGACCTCAAGTACGACGACGGCCTCTTCAACTCGGGCTGGATAAGGGCGGAGAACGACTACACGACCACCACAGGAGACAACACCCTTTACTTCAAGTTCAAGTGAGTGTAAAGATGGCACGTAAAAAGCTCGGAGAGCTTCTTGAGGAGCTCGGGTTTCTCTCGAGGGAACAGCTGGAGGTCGCCCTCGAGGTTCAGAAGCTAAACGGTAAGAGTCTCGGGGAGCTTCTCGTGGATCTTTCATTCGTGTCGCACCAGGAACTCGCCCAGGCTATAGCAAAGCAGGCGGGGAAGGAGTTTGTGGACCTTACGCTGTACACACCCTCCTTTGAGGCGCTCAGGCTTGTGGACAAAGCGACCGCGGTCCAGCTTGAGGTCCTGCCCCTTGAGGTGACGGGAAACAGGCTCCTGGTTGCGGTGTCCGACCCCTTTAACGTGAACATCGCGGACATACTCAGAAGGAGGACGGGCCTGGAGCCGGAGATCCTGGTCTCCGACAGGGAGAGCATACTGAGGGGCATAGAGATCTACTACGAACAGCTCACGAAACCTATACAGGAAAGGGTTGAGGAGATAATAAAAAAGGCGACGGGGGGAGAGGCGGACGTTCCCAGACTTGTGGACCTCTTCCTGAACCACGCGGTCATGGACAGGGCTACCGATATACACATATCTCCCGAAAACACCGCGTCCCACGTCTTTTTCAGGATAGACGGAGTCCTTCACCACTACTACACATTTCCCAAGGAGATACATCCCTCCATAGTCTCCAGGATAAAGATAATCAGCGGTATGGACATATCGGAGCAGAGACTTCCTCAGGACGGGGGTTTTACCTACACCTTCCTCGGTGAGAGCTACGACGTGAGGGTTTCCACCGTACCAACAGCTTACGGTGAGAACGTTGTCATGAGGATACTCCCCAAGAACCTGTCCCTGTTTAACCTGAGGAGTCTCGGCTTCGAAGAGGACATACTCAGGGACCTCGAGGAGGTGATCTCAAAGCCTTACGGTATGGTCCTCGTCACGGGACCCACCGGTTCGGGTAAGACGACGACCCTGTACGCTGTCCTGAGGAGGCTAAACGCCCTCAGAAGGAACATCCTGACAGTGGAAGACCCTATAGAGTACAGGTTTCCCTTCATAAAGCAGACCCAAGTGAACGAAAAGGCTGGCTACACCTTCGCGGTAGCTATCAGGCATTTCCTCAGGCAGGACCCCGACGTGATCCTCGTGGGTGAGATAAGGGACGAGGAAACCGCAGAGATGGCGGTGAGAGCTGCGATAACGGGCCATCTGGTCCTCTCCACGGTGCACACCAACGACGCTGTAAGTACCATACCGAGGCTCATAGACCTGAGGGTAAAAGAGTACATGATAGCCTCCGGACTTCTGGCGGTCACATCCCAGAGGCTCATAAGGAAGGTCTGCCCCTTCTGTGCGGAGGAGAAGGTGGTGAGCAGGGAGGAGCTCAGGCTTTTCGGCTTCTCCGAAGAGAGCCTGGACAGGTTCCTCCCTTCACCCGAGGTGAGGATAAAGGCCGGTAAAGGGTGTGACCACTGCAGGGGAACCGGGTATCTGGGCAGAACCGCTGTCGCGGAGGTTCTCAGGCTGGACGAGGAGATAGGGGACATGATAGTCAGGGGCTACCCTCCCCTGGCCATAGCCCAGAGGGCGAGGGAGAAGGGTATGAGGAGCATAAAGGAGGACGGTCTTATAAAAGTTATAAAAGGGATAACTACACCCGAAGAGGTGAGGAGGGTGGTCGGCTGATGCCTTACTACAGCGTCAAGGCGGTGGACGACTACGGAAGGGAGGTGAGAAAGACCATAGAGGCGGATAACGACCTCCAGCTCATCTCATTCCTTGACTTCCTCAGGCTCACGCCTGTGAGGATATCAAGAAGACCGGAGTTTCTGGGAAAGCTCCAGAAACTGCTTCACTTCAGGAGGATAAAGAGGAAAGAGCTTATAGACCTTTTTGAGAACCTCCACCTGCTCGCCCGGTCGGGGATACCCCTCGGGACCGGCCTCTGGGACCTTGCGGAGGACACCGATAACCCGGCCATAAGGGACATGCTTCAGGACGTAGCCTTCAGGGTCCAGTCGGGCCTTTCCGTATCCACCGCTGTGGCCAGGTATGAGAACGTCCTCGGGGCCATAGCGGTTAACCTGATAAAGATAGGGGAGGAGACGGGAAACCTGGACAAGGTCTTCAAGGACATAAGCGACCACTACAGGCGTATCGAAGACTTCATGAGCAAGGTGAAGCAGGCCCTCATATACCCCGCCTTCGCCCTGACCGCCATAACGTCCGCTCTCGTCTTCTGGCTGGTCTTTGTTCTACCGAGGCTTGCGGAACTCTTTAAGGGACTCAACGTCCAGCTTCCCGGGATAACCCTCTTCGTCCTCGGTATGTCCGAGTTCCTCCAGAGGAACATAATGGGCATAATCGTGGTCATCTCCGCTGTCCTGGTCCTGTTCCTGACCGCAAGGTCGAGGAGCGAGAGGTTCAGATACTTAACCGACAAGGCCTTTCTGAAGACACCCATAATCAGCATGATCCTTTACAGCTTCAACTACGCCTTCTTCTCCGAGTACATGAGGCTTATGATAACCGCGGGTGTTTCCCTGTATGACACCTTCCAGACGCTGGAGGACTCCTTCAGGAACAGGGTGTTCAAAAGGGCGGTCCGCTACATAAAGGAGTTCGTCTCGGGCGGAGGGTCCATAAGTGAAGGCATGAGGAGGACCGGCCTGTTCCCCTCCCTCATGGTCAGGATGGTCGCGGTCGGTGAGGAGACGGGAGGACTGGACCAGCAGCTGGACTATCTTGCCCAGTACTACTACAACAGGCTCGACTACATAACCCAGAACATAGCCAAGATACTTGAACCCGTTATCATCATAACCGTGGGCGGTTTCATGGCCCTGATAATGGTGAGCCTCCTCCTTCCCATCTACGACCTCATCAGTCAGGTAGGGCAGAGGTTTTAGATCCTGAGCCACCTTCTCCTGGCGAGTATGTCGAGGAAGACCTTTGCGTAGTAAACGTTTGATACGAAGCTGGCTATGGTCCCTATGGCAAGGGTGGTCGCGAAGCCCTTCACAGGTCCGCTCCCGAACTGAAACAGGATGAGTGATGCGACCAGGAGCGTAACGTGTGTGTCCCAGACCGCACTCATCGTTCTCCTGTAGCCGAGCTCCACAGCCTTTCTGAGTGTGTTCCCGAGCCTCAGCTCCTCTTTTACCCTCTCAAAGATCAGTACGTTGGAGTCCACCGCTATGCCCATGTTGAGGATTATCCCCGCTATGCCGGGAAGGGTGAGGGTCCCGCCGAGTCCCGCAAGGCCAGCCCAGAGGAGGAGGGCGTTCAGCAGTATGGAGATGGTAGCGGAAACACCCGCGGTCTTGTACCTGGCTATGACTATGGCGAGCAGGAGTATGAAGCCCAGGATACCCGCCTTTATCCCCTGGTCTATCGCGTCCTTCCCGAGGGAAGGACCCACCACCTTCTCCTGAAGGAAGGAAAGGCTCGTCGGCAAGGATCCCGTTCTGAGTATGAGGGCCAGGTCTCTTACCTCCTCGGGTGTGAAGTTCCCCGTTATCTGACCCCTGTCCGAGATCCTGCTCCTTATGACGGGGGCGGAGACCACCTTCCCCTCCAGGACTATGGCCAGCCTCTTTCCTATGTTCCTCATGGTGAAGTCCCCGAACTTCCCCGCGGACTCGCTCTTGAGCTCGAAGCCGACCGCTGGCCTCCCGAACTCGTCCTGGGATATGTAGGCGGTCTTGAGGTCTGATCCCGTGATCACGGGCACCCTGTCCAGGAGAAACCACTCGTCTCCCTCCCTTGATGGGAGTATCTCGGTATCCTTGGTGAGCCTCTTTTCGAGCTCTTCCCTGGAGAAGGAGGAGTCAACAACGAGCCTGAGCTCAAGGGAGGCGGTACTCCCTATTATCCTCTTGGCCCTGTCTATGTCCAGAAAGCCCGGAAGCTCAACCAGAACCCTGTCCCCACCTATCCTGGTCACAACGGGCTGGGCTACACCGAGCTTGTCTATCCTGTTCCTCAGGACCTCTATGGTCTGGTCCAGTATGTCCTTCCTGAGCTGTGAGAGGTACCTTTCGGAGAAGGTGAGGACGAGGATACCCTTCTGGGTCTCCTCTATCTCGAACTCCGGAAGCACGTCCTTGACGGTGTCCACTATGCGGGGCCTTTCCTCCTCCTCCAGATACTCGACCTCTATCCTGTCCGGATAGGCGGTGATGTCCAGTATCCTGAGGCCTCTGTCCCTCAGCTCCTTTTCGAGGGTCCTCGCCAGCCTTTCGTACTCGTGTCTTATGGCCCTCCCGTAGTCAGGCTCCAGGACCATGGATATACCGCCCTTGAGGTCAAGACCCAGGTTCACGGGCCTCACTACCACGACCGCAACGGAAACAGCGACTATGACGAGGAGGATAAGGAGGTTGTAGGTGGTGTTTCTCATCGGTCTAATATTATACGGACTATAAGACCCTGCTTAACTCCCCAGTCGCTCACCCTGATCCTGTCTTTCCCGAACACCCTGAGGACCTCTTCGAACATCACCGCGCCCGCCAGGATAACCTCCGCCCTCCTGTCCTCTATCTGCGGGTACCTTCTCGCCCTCTCCCGGGAGGGGAGGGAGGCGAGGACACGGGTCCAGCGGGAGATCTCACCGAGGGTGAGGGTGGAACCGTGGACCTTTGAGGGGTCGTAAGGGTAGACCCCGTGAACCAGAGCGGACAGGGTTGTTATTGTTCCGCCGAGCCCCACGATCTCGTCCACACCCCGCTTCAAAGGTCCGACACTCTCCCTCACGAAGTCCCTCAGCTTGAGGACCTCCTCCTCGAGGGGAGGGTCGTGTCTCAAGAACCTTTCGGTCAGGTTAACTATGCCTGCGGGCAGGGAGATCACCCTGTCCGGCTTTAACCCTTCACCGAAGACGAACTCCGTTGACCCTCCCCCCTGGTCAACTACCAGGAAGTAGCCCCCAGGTCTTAAGGAGTAGGCGACAGCGAGGAAGGCGAGTCTTCCCTCCTCCTCGGGCGTTATGATCTCAACCTGTATGCCCGTCCTCTCCCTGACCGCCTTTAAAAACTCGTCCGCGTTCTCCGCCCTCCTGAGGGCTTCGGTCCCAACCGCCAGGACCTTATCCACACGGAGCCTCTCCGCCTCCCTCCTGTACTCCTCAAGAACCCCCAGCGTCTCCTCCATCCTGTCCCGCCTCAGCCTTCCCGTCTCCTTCAGGTCCTTTGCGAGAGCGGTTATCCTTCCCATCTCCCTGATTATTCTTATGCTTCCATCCTTCACCTCCGCGACGGTTAACCTGACCGAGTAAGACCCTATGTCCACCGCAGCCACCCTCATCTCCTTACCCTCACAAAGGGGTAGGACCTCAGCTGAGCCTTCAGGAGCCTTCCCCTGACCTCAAGGTCCACCAGAAGGCCCTCTTTCCTTAAGGTTTTGTCCACGAAGCAGAGGGCTACACCTTTGCGGAGTGTGGGTGAGTAGGTCCCGCTCGACACAACGCCTATCTCCCTTCCACCCGTGAGGATCCTGTAGCCTCTCCTCGGTACACCTTTCTCCTCGAGTTCAAGACCGAAGAGCTTCCTCCTTAAGGGTCTCTTCAGCATCTCCTCCTTTCCGGGGAACTCCTTTGATAGGTCCACGAACCTGTCCAGGTTAGCCTCAAGGGGCGTTATATCCTCGGAGATCTCGTTGCCGTACAGGGGAAAGCCCGCCTCTATCCTGAGAACGTCCCTCGCCCCCAGACCGCACGGCTCAGCGAACCTCAGGAGCTCCTCGTATATCTCCACGCCCTCCTTCACAGGTGCGTATATCTCAAAGCCGTCCTCTCCCGTGTAGCCCGTCCTGGAGATAAGGACATCTCCGAAGGTCCTGAACCGGTAATACCTTATGTCTCTGACATCGAAGAGCCCGCACAGGATCCCCTCGCTCTCTCTTCCCTGAAGGGCTATCTGGACCGTTGAGGGAGAGATGTCCTCAACCCGCAGGTGTTCCGCGAGGTGTCTTTTTATCTTCTCCCTGTTCACCGCGTTGGTGCAGATCAGGAACTCCTCCTCGGAGAGCATGTATACCGTAACGTCGTCCATGACCCCTCCCTTTTCGTTGGTGAAGAGGTTGTACTGGACCCTGCCCGGCTCCAGCTTCCTGAGGTTGTTGGTAAGAAGCCCGTTGAGTATGTCGAGGGCTTTCTTTCCCCTCACCAGGATCCTTCCCATGTGGGATATGTCGAAGACTCCCGCCCTCTCCCTTACCGCCCTCACCTCCTCCACTATACCCCTGAACTGGAGGGGCAGGTCCCAGCCGTGGAAGTCTGTGAACCTTGCCTTCCTTTTCCTGTGGATCTCATAAAGGGGTGTCCTCATGATGGTGTATTTTAAGATCTCACCCATGACCGAGAGGGAGATAAGGGAGGTCTTCAGGATACTTGCGGAAAACTACAGGAGCTGGAACGCTCCTGTGGTCACCCTTATCGCCCAGCACTCAAGGGACCCCTTCCAGGTTCTGGTCTGCGCCCTTCTCTCGACGAGAACGAGGGACGAGACCACCGCCAGGGTCTGCAGGAGGTTCCTGGAGAAGGTGAGAGGTCCCGAAGACCTTCTCAGGATACCCGTAGAGGAGCTGGAGAGGCTCATATACCCTGTGGGCTTTTACAGGAACAAGGCGAGACAGCTCAAGGAGATCGCGAAAGACCTGAAGGAGAGGTTCCGCGGGAAGGTACCCGACAACCTTGAGGATCTGCTCTCCCTCAAAGGTGTGGGCAGGAAGGTGGCCAATCTTGTCCTCGCGGACGGCTACCGCAAGCCCGCCATCTGCGTTGACACCCACGTACACAGGATCACTAACAGATGGGGGCTCGTGAAGACCAGAACTCCTGAAGAGACAGAGAGGGAGCTCATGAAAAAGGTTCCCCGGGACCTGTGGATACCCGTCAACAGACTGCTCGTCGCCCTGGGCCAGAAGATCTGCACACCCAGGAACCCGAAGTGTGATGTGTGTCCCGTGGAGAGGTTCTGCGGGAAGGTGGGCCTTTAGCTCTTCTCACCTCCCCCGAACTCAAAATCTTCCGGCTTTATGTTCTCGAGCCACTCCCTCAGCCTCTTCTTCTCCTCGTCCTCTTCAGGCTCGGGGACCCTGGACTTTTCGAGGACCTCCTCCGCAACGTATATGGGCGCTCCGAACCTCAGGGCGAGGTTTATGGCGTCGCTGGGCCTTGAGTCTATTATCAGGGTGTTGTTGCCCTGGACTATGTGGATCTCCGCGTAGTAGGTGCTGTCCTTGAGGTCGTTTATAACTATCCTCTCAACGGTCCCGCCCATCTCGGTTATCACAGTTTTAAGAAGCTCGTAGGTCATGGGTCTCGGAGGCTCCACGTCCTGGAGCTTCATGGCTATACCGTTAGCCTCAAAGGCCCCTATCCATATGGGAAGTATAGTCTCCTCGTCGTCCTTTGCCTTTAAGACGACTATGGGCATCTGGGAAACGGGGTCAAGGGTTACGCCGTGAACCACCATCTCGATCATCTCACCACCTCCAGAAGATCCCCATCCAGGTTAAAGGGTGAAGCCTTCGTTATCCTGACCTTTACTATCTTACCGAGGATATTACCACCCCCCCTGACGGTGACCCACCTGTTGGTCGTCGTCCTCCCGACGAAGGTTCCGTCGTCCTTGGCCTCTTCGATAAGAACCTCCTGGACCGTCCCCTCGTAAGATCTTGCTATCTCCGACATTATTCCCTTCTGCAGTTCCAGAAGCCTCGCCATCCTCTCCGTCTTCACCTCATCGGGAACCTGACCGTCCATCTCCGCAGCGGGTGTGCCGGGCCTCGGGGAGAACTTGAAGGAGAAGATCTGGTCGTAGCGGACCTTCCTCACTACGTCCAGGGTCTCCCCGAAGTCCTCCTCCGTCTCCGTCGGGAAGCCGACTATTATGTCGGTGGAGAGGGCTATATCCTTTACCTTTTCCCTAAGCCTGTATATCCTCCCGAGGTAAAACTCTTTTGTGTAGCCTCTGTCCATGAGGGCGAGGATCCTGTCCGAACCCGACTGGACAGGAAGGTGAAGGGCGTTGCAGACCTGGGGTATGTCCGCCATAGCGTCTATTATGTCGTCGGTGAGATCCCTCGGGTGGCCGGTCGTGAACCTTATCCTCTCAACGCCCGCGACCTTTGAGACCTGGTAGAGAAGCTCCGAGAAGGGCAAGGGCTTTTCGAGGTCCTTCCCCCAGGCGGTGACGTTCTGGCCGAGGAGGTGAATCTCCCTGACTCCGTCGTCTACCAGCCTCTTTACCTCATCTATTATGCTCTCAAGAGGTCTTGACCTCTCCCTTCCCCTGGTCCTCGGGACAACACAGTAGGTACACCTCTTATCACAACCCTTTATCACCGTAACGTATGCGCAGTATTTGTTGTCCCTTTCCGTGGGGAACTCCCAGACCTTGTCCTCGTCCCCGGGCGGTTCGTCGAGGATAGCTACCGCCTTGTAGCCCGCCTGGGCCTGGTTTATGAGTTCTGGAAGCTGGTGCATGTTGAAGGATGAGAACATTATGTCTATAACGGGCGCCTTCTTGACAAGCTCCCAGCCCGCCCTCTGGGCAAGACACCCGGCAACAGCTATGAGGGCCTTCGGGTTCTTCTCCTTTATCTTCCTGTACTCACCGAGGTGGGACAGGACCTTCTGGTCAGGCTTTTCCCTTATGGTGCAGGTGTTTATGAGTATAAGGTCCGCCTCCTTCCAGTCGTCCGTCGGTTCGTAGCCGAGGGTTTTCAGGATACCCCTTATCCTCTCCGAATCGTTGAAGTTCATCTGGCACCCGAAGGTCTTTATGAAGTACTTCCTGCCCATAGATATTATTTTGGTGCGGGGGACCTCTCCGGGCAAGGTCAACCGTCCTGGACGTACACGGTCACCCTGAACCTGCTGGTGGATCTTCTTGCCTCCAGCTTACCGCCTATGAGGTTCAGAAGATCGGAGGATATCTCCATACCCATTCCGGTACCCCTGTGGGGCTCCTCATCGGAGACCTCGTTTTCGATGGTCACAGCGGTACGGCTGTCCTCCCTCCTGCAGACCAGCATCACTTTACCACCGTGCGGGGAAAACTTAACCGAGTTGTGCAGGAGGTTGAAAAACACCCTGCTGAGGATAAAGGGATCTGTGTAAAGGTTCACATCATCACACCCGCTGAACAGGAACTTCACACCCTTTATCCTTGCAAACAGGTCCAGCTCGAGTACGGACTCCTCGAGGAGCTCCTTCAGGTTGACTTTACGCTTTCTGGGTCTGTACTCCTCCCCGAGGTGGGTGTCGGAGAGGTATCTGGTGAGCAGGTCAATGTTGGCCACCATACTTATGAACTCTTCGTCGAACTTGTTCACGTTTTCCTCAACGTAAGCCTTCAAAAAACCGATTTTACCCGCAAGCTCGTGGATTATAACTTTTCTCATGTGGCCCATATTATAAATTACGGTTTACGCTTACAGGGTTTGAGCCTTACTTGACCAGACCGATGAGGTTCTCAGCGACAAAACCAACCCTGTGCCTGCCCAGATAACAGTGGATGTAAATCTTCTCCCCCGCATGCTTTCTCACTATCTCCCGGATCTTCCTGATCTGTCTGTAGTTCTCAGGAGACTCCAGCCTTATATAACCCATGGGGACGTTGTAAAATACCGCACCGTACCTGCTCACGACCTCTTTCTCCTTCTCCACCAGACTGCCCTCAAAGGGCAGGTCAGGGTTCAGTATGGATATGAAAACCCTTACCTTCTCCACTTTGATGAGTTTCTTAATATCACTTTCGTGAGGGTAAGGTCCGATTATTATGTTCTCGGTTACATACCTTGCGTTCCCCTGCATCATCCTGAGCGGGAACAGGTAGGGTTCTATATAGCTGAAATAGGAAGAGAGAAGCACAAAACCGTAAAACCCTACAACGCAGAGGAAAATTAACCTTATCAGATTACTCACCTCTTATGGCCTCCTCCACGTATTTTACCCTTACCCTGCCAAGATAACTGTGTATGTAAACCGCCCTGCCTCTCCTTATAATGGACCTTATCCTGCTTATCCTTTTCGGATCCCTGTAAAAGGGCTTTAAAGGTACAACCACGACACGTATCCCGTGCCTTCTCAGGACCTTCTTTTCCTCGGATATGAGGGACCGCTCGTGATACATGTCGGGATCGAGGAGGGTAACAACTGTCCTTATTCTGTGCCTTTTCAGAAACCGCACGAACTCTTCGTTCAGGAAGTAACCGCCCAGCCAGACACCCTCGCCGACCCTGTAGGGCTCCCTCTTGATGAGCTGGAGCGGGTACAGGTGAGGTTCTACCCTGGAGAAGTCCAAGAAAACGAGGAAGAGTATGATAAGCGACGCCACAACAACCGCACCGAAAACGACCCTTAGGGTGTTCGTGAACAGGTTAAACAGGAACTTTCTCATCAATACTCTTCCTCCTCGGTTTCCCCCACGCCCTGTACCAGAACTGGAACGTCGCCACGAACCTTTCCATGACTATGATCTGCCTGTAGCCCAGCATCTCAAGAACGGAAAAGGCACAGAGCTTCACTATGTCCTTCAAGGACCCGTATCTCTTGTACAGAAGGTTGTCAAGCAGTACAGAGCCTATGCTGATCAGAACACCCCACAAGAAAGCCACCATGAAGAACAGGATCGCGAACTCCTTGCTGAGAAGACCGAACACGTAAAACAGCACAACTCCCAGGTATCCCAGAAACTCCACCAGCGGACCGAGGGCCTCTATGAACACAAAGTACGGATAACCGAACACACCCGCCCACCCGTATCTTGGGTTCATAAACATCTTTCCGCTGAAAAGCAGGCTGTCTATTAAACCCCTGTGCCACCTGTTCCTCTGCTTCAGGAGAGAGTTCAGGTCGGAAGGTACCTGGGTCCAGCATATCGGGTCAGGGACGAACAC
>JAUZRJ010000152.1 GCA_030950545.1 Aquificota bacterium
GGTGGGGGCACAGGTGATGGCGGAGGTACCGTTACTTCCTCCCCGGGTGCTTCCTTTGCCGATCCTCCCCTTGCAGACCTCGTGAGAAGCGGGAATCTGGTTGAGACAACCATCGTCCCCCAGAGTGCACAGGTTAACATAAGCGGAACAACCGTTAACATGATTGCCTACAACGGCTCCTATCCCGCTCCCACAATAAGGGTAAAGTCGGGAGATGTCTTGAGGGTGAACTTCACCAACCAAATCCCCGCTGACATCGGAACGAATGTGCTGGGCAAGGACATGAGCATAACCAATCTTCACACCCACGGATGGCACGTGTCTCCTGCGGGAAATGCGGACAACATATTTTTGAGTTTCAACTCGGGAGATTCCCTCACCTTTGAGTTTGACCTTTCAAAGCAGTGGGGTGGGATGATGGGCTTTTACCACCCCCACTACCACGGAACGGTGGGAGAGCAGTTTTGGAGGGGGCTTGCGGGGGGAGCCCTGATCGTTGAAGACGACACCCCTGAACTTCAGGACTTTGAAGAGCACATTATGATCCTCACCGACGTGAGTCTCTCAGGAAATGAACCTACCTGGTGGACGAGGATGGACTACATGAGGATCCTCGGAGATATAGTAATGGTCAACGGTCAGGTAAACCCTCTTCTTACAATAAGGCCGGGGCAGGTCCAGAGGTGGAGGATCCTAAACGCAAGCGTCTTCAGATATTACAGACTAACCCTTGAAAACCACATCATGTACCTTGTCGGGACCGATGACAATCTCCTTGAAAGACCCGTTCCCCTGAGTGAGATAATTCTCACCCCGGGAGAGAGGGTTGACATTCTGGTGAAGGCGGATCAGAATCCGGGAACCTACAGATTGATCTCTCAGGCCATAAACGGTGCCCAATCGGTCACCCTCCTAACCCTTGAGTACTCCGGATCACAGGCGAACGACTCCATACCCTCCTCCATAACCTCACCCATAGCGGACTGGGTTGGGAGACTCAGAGCCGTGGACACCGGCGGACTGAGGCAGGTTAGGATGACCCTCAACTTCCTTAGGGGAAAGGGTGCCATCAACAGACAGGTCTTTGACGAAAATCCCTATATCCTTGAGTCCCCCGTGGGAACGGAAACGGACCCCTACTACGAGGTGTGGACAATAGTTAACCAGACGGGAATGGACCACCCCTGGCACCAGCACACCGACGGTGCGGTTATCCTCAACATCAACGGGGGAGACCCCAGCTATGCAAACCTTTACACCACGGTCAACGGCTTGAAAGATACCATCAACGTTCCCGCGATGGGTTCCGTTACCATGCTCGTTCCCGTTCTTGACTACAGGGGAGACACCGTCTTCCACTGCCACATTCTGGGTCATGAAGACATCGGAATGATGGGGATATGGAGGAGGATTTAAAGGTCCGCTCCTTCTATCTTTGCCCGCCGGGTCCTGCCGTTGCCTCCTCCCTTTTTGCCTTTTCTTTTTCAGCCTCGCTGAGGGAGCGGGCGAGGTAGTCCGCAAGGTGTTCAACTTCTTGGGGGACATTGAACTTTTTAACTCCGTCCCTCAGCTGGAGGACACATCCGGGACAGGTGGTCAGAATCCTACTCGCGCCCGTTTGCTCAAAGTCCTCCATCTTCTCCTTCTGGACCTTTTTGGACAGACCCGGGTTTTTGATGCTCCATAATCCTGCAAATCCGCAGCAGGACTGGGCCTTCTCTGCCCTAACCACCTTAGCTCCCTCCACCTCTTCAAGGGTGTCGTAAAAGGTCTCGGGGTCAACCTTCATTGCGGTGTAGGAGTGGCAGGGTACGTGAAAGGTGATCTTCTCATTGGGAGCCTTAAACTTTAGGGGAAAGCCTTCCCTCTGCAGGATCTGGGCAAAGTCGTAGACCTCCCAATCCTTC
>JAUZRJ010000153.1 GCA_030950545.1 Aquificota bacterium
TCGAGGGTCTCCTGCATGAGGGTTTGAGAAGGACGATGAATGATGATTCGGATTCGCAGACCGGTTTTCGGATGGAGGACCCAGATACATCGGGGCATTCGTTTGCGGTTTTGCATGCCGTTCCTCCAGATGTCGGGATGAGAGATGGGTGGCCAGCCCTTCATGAGCCTTTCACCTCCCCTATTGAGGACCTCTCCGAAGACCTCCTGGAAGACCGGAATCCGCTACGTCATCAACCGGGTTGCTCGGTGAACAAACGTTCGGCCAATTCCAGAACCTCTTCGACCTCCAAGGAGTCCAGGGAGTCCAGGCTCAAGGGCGTCTGTGGCATGATCGGCCTTGGATACTCCCGATGGAGGCGCTCCAGTTCTTCCGTCTCGGTGGACAGGAGGACGATGGAGACCTGAGCATATAAGCCTTTGTTCGACGGCCAGGCAAGCCGACCGGCGTACCACTCGAACATCAAGTATCCTTCTCTGGGCAGAAAACGAGGCAACTTCCCCACTGTGGTCTGGATCTTTTCCACCATGACGATATGCTTGGGGCGTATTTGGCGGCCCTCTACGGTCATCCAAAAACCATCCTGGCAGGGATATGGGGACCACGTATAGAAGGTTTCGGTCTCTAAGAAATGATGCCCCTCGTCTCCATCAAACGCTACTTCATAGATGTATCTCACTTTGTACAGGGTCACGGGCCGTCCTTCCAAGCGCTCCTTCTCCTTTTCGAGGGCGGCCTTCATGGGGAGCACCTTTTCCCGAAACCATTGGGCCAGCTGGCGGGCGTAGGTCTCTTTCTGGCGCTCTCGGATTCGCCGTTCTTGTTCACGGTTCAAGTCATAGATGCAAGAACTGAACAGGGTCTTGGTGGGCGGGTACTGCTTCAGGTCTTCAGGAAGGCTTTCCCACAGTTCCTTTACCTGATGTTTGATGCCCTCAATGTCAATGGATGCGTCCTTAAGCACCACCTTGGTTAGGTCTTCCAACTGGCTATTCAACTCCTCCCAGGCCTTGCGTCGAGCCTCCTCTCGGCGTTTTTCTTCCTCCTCCCGTCGAAGGCGTTCCTCTTCT
>JAUZRJ010000154.1 GCA_030950545.1 Aquificota bacterium
CCGATTACGAAAGCCACAAGAAAGCCCACGACCAGTTCAGAAGGCTAATGCTCAACATGATAGCTAAGATGGAAGAGGGCGACGACAGGGAGTTCGGGTCCGCCCTTGCCCGGGTGTGGGGGTGGCTCTACTCGCATATCCTTAAGGTTGACAAGAAATACGGGGAGTTCTTCAGATCTTCCCGCTGAATTATACTCTATACCCTATGGAGAGCCTGAAGTTCGACGAGAGGGGTCTTATAACGGTGGTCGCTCAGGACTACAGGACGGGAGAGGTCAGGATGGTCGCCTGGGCGAACGAGGAGGCGGTCAGGAAGACACTGGAGACCGGGTACGCTCACTACTTCTCAAGGAGCAGGGGCAGGATCTGGAAGAAGGGCGAGACCTCAGGGGAGCTTCAGAGGGTAAGGGAGATAAGGGTAGACTGCGACGGGGACACGTTGATATACGTTGTGGATCAGGAGAAGAACAGAGCCTGCCACCTGGGTGAGAGGAACTGTTTCTTCAGAAGGATAGACGGATCGCGTGTCGAGAAACCCCTCCCCTTCGAAACCCTTCAGAGGCTCCAGGAGATAATCGAGAAGAGACTGAGGGAAAGACCTGAAGGGTCCTACACGGTCAGGCTGGCGGATCAGGGTACGGACAGGGTGATCCAGAAGTTCGGAGAAGAGGCTGTTGAGACCATAATAGCCCTCAAGAACGAAAGCAGAAAGGACATAGTACATGAGACAGCGGACCTTATATACACACTGACGGTGGCCCTCACCCTGAAGGGTGTGAAGGTGGAGGAGGTCCTGGAGGAGCTGTCACGCAGGATGAAGTAGGTCAGGCTACCTCCGCGACTCTCCTCTCACCCTCCTTGAGCCACCAGAAGTCTACGTCGAAGATCTTGGATATGTACACAAGGACCGCATCGCAGGGCGGGACCTTACCCCGTTCTATCTCCTCAAGCCTTGAAACGGGCAGGCCCACCTTTCTGGCGAACTCCTCAAGGGAAAGCCCCTTTTCCTCCCTTATCTTCCTGATCCTATCTCCTATGCCCATCTCCTGACCTCCTGTTTTATTTAATATTTTATCGTCTCATGAGCCCAAAGGTTCACCTATGGTTACGAGACCTGTTTCGGTTATCTCGAGGAAACGGGTCCTCGTGTCGTGACCGCACAGCCTGCACCCGTCTATCCTGAACAGCCTCACAACGTCCCCTATGGCTTTTCTGTAAAGGTTTGACTGGGCCTTCGTCATCACAAGCTCTTTGGCGAGCACCATGGTGCAGTCTACTATATGGCTCACCGCGTACCCTCCCGCCGCTTCAGCGGACAGCTCTTCGTGTCCGCTTCTTTTTTGGGAAACAAATATGGCGGTCTGGTACCACTTCTTCATGAAGTTAAACAGCTGTCTCACAACGGTCCTTGCCATCATCTCCCTGGCTTCGAACAGGCCTGTGATCGAGTCTATAACGGTGTGCCTGACCTTGTAAGTCTTTATAGCGTGGGCGAGGGTGGCGAGTAGATTAGGTATGTTCTCCCTCAAAGCTGTGTGGCTCGCCGCGTCTATCAGAACTATCCTATCCTGGATCTCATCGAAGTCCACACCCATGGCGGTAGCCCTCTCCTTAAGCCCCATGGTGACGAAGGGTGCCGG
Source organism: Aquificota bacterium (assembly GCA_030950545.1). GTDB lineage: Bacteria > Aquificota > Aquificia > Aquificales > Aquificaceae > Hydrogenivirga. The sequence goes on from JAUZRJ010000154.1 coordinate 1,641, forward strand.
ACTCTCAACGGTTATAAAGGCAACAACATCCCCCCTCTGAGCCTGTCTGACCGTGTACTGCTCCGCCATGAGAGACTTTCCCGTGTCCGAGACGCCCGTCAGGTTCACCACCGCGTACTCAGGTATCCCGCCGAGCGTTTTCTTCACAACCTTGCCGTCCGCTATCTCCGTGTGGAAGAACAGGTCGTCGAGACCCTTAACACCCGTCGGAACACCCCTCAGCCGGGGAGCCTTTTTGACAGCTTCCCCCGCTATCCATATACCTTCCTCCACCACACGGGGTTTTTCCTGCTCCTTCTCCATAGTCCCCATGCCTCCCTAAGTTAAACTATATCACTACATTAAGGAGGTCGGTCTCATGAAGGTTAGGGCGTTTGAAGGAGACATCAGGAGTTCCGATACAAGGGTGTCCGCGGTCATGGTGTTCGAAGGGGACACAAAAACGGTTTCCCGTCTCGGGAGGGGTGTCGCCTCCAGGGTGAGAAGAATCTTGGAGACCCTTGACTTTAAGGGAAAGGAGGGCCAGATCGAGAGGATCACCCTTCCGGGCCAGAGGTTTGAAGTCGTCTACCTTGTCGGCCTCGGGGACAGAAAGAAGGCGGACCCGGACACATTCAGGAGGTCCGCGGGACTCCTAGTTAAGAGGCTGAAGAAGGATAAAGTGGAAAGGGCGGTGCTCGTCTCACCACGGGTTGAAAACCCGCTCGTATCCCAGGCTCTGGCGGAAGGTCTGATCTTAGGTTCTTACTCCTTCGACAGGTACAGGTCCAGGAAGGAGGAGAGTTTTGAGGTTAAGGAGGTTGAGGTTCTCGGAGGTGTTGAGGAGGCGGTCCGTAAGGGTACCATCCTGGCGGAGGCCCAGAACTACGTGAGAGATCTCGTGAACGAACCCGGAAACGTCATAAATCCTGTAACCCTCGCGGAGGAGGCCCAAAGGCTCGCTGGGGAGCTGGGTCTTGAGTGTAGGATCTACGACGAGAAGGAGATCCAGGAAATGGGTATGCTCGCCCTGTGGAGTGTCGGGAAAGGGTCCGCAACACCTCCCAGATTCATACACCTGACCTACAAGCCCGGGGGAAGACCCGGGGACAGGATAGCGGTGGTCGGAAAGGGTCTCACCTTCGACAGCGGAGGTCTTAACATAAAGCCAGACTCCTACATGAGGACCATGAAGATGGACAAGTCGGGTGCATGTGCTGTGCTCGGGATCATGCGTGTGGTCGCCACCCTGAAGCCCAACGTTGAGGTCCACGGTATCATAGGTGCTGCGGAGAACATGCCCTCCGGTTCCGCCTACAGACCTGACGACATAATAAGGGCAAAGAACGGGAAGTACATAGAGATAGACAACACGGACGCGGAGGGGAGGGTCACCCTTGCGGACGCCCTCTCTTACGCCTGTGAGCTGAAACCTTCCAGGATAATAGACCTGGCGACCCTCACAGGTGCCTGTATGGTCGCCCTCGGAGAGTACACCGCGGGCCTGTTCACCAACGACCCTGAGTTCGGTGAGGAGATAAAAAAGATAGCCAGAAGGACGGGCGAGAGGGTGTGGGAGCTTCCCATGGACGACGAACAGCTCAGGAAGAAGATAAAGAAAGGACCAGCGGACGTGGTCAACTCGGGCGGAAGATACGGGGGGGCGATAACCGCTGCCATGTTCCTTGAAGAGTTCGTTGAGGACGGTATAAAGTGGGTTCATCTGGACATAGCGGGCCCCGCCTGGGCCAGGGAGGACTACGGCTACCACCACAAGGGGGGAACCGGCTTCGGTGTCAGGACCTGCGCGGAGTATATACTCAGTCTGGACGGCGGAAGATGAGGGTTGTGATCGTCGGCAACGGACCTGCGGCAGCCTGTGCTATAGAAGCCTTCAGGAAGGTGGACAGGGATAGTGATCTCATCGTGCTTTCCGATGAGGAGTACCCGACCTACGCCCCCAACTGCATGGAGAACGTTATAAGGGACGACATCTCGGAGGAGGCTCTCTTCTACAAGGGAGGGTGGCGGTTTTACGAGAGGTACAGGGTAGACTTCAGGCCCAGGAAAGAGGTCGTGAAGGTTGACAACAGGAGGAAGGTGGTAGTGACGAAGGACGGTGAGGAGATAAGATACGACAGGTGTTTGCTCGCTGCCGGGGCTTCAGCTTTCGTACCGCCCATTCAGGGTGTTGACCTCGGGATGATAACTACTGCCAAGACTTTGGACGATGCGAAGAGGATAAGGGAGTGGGTGAGAACGGGCGAGGTGAGGAGGGCGGTTATAGTCGGAGCGGGACCGATAGGTGTGGAGGACGCGGAGACGCTCAGGCACCTCGGCGTTGAGGTCACCGTCGTTGAGATCTCCGACAGGGTCCTTCCCCGTATGCTGGATCCGCACATGGGCAGGGTATACGGAGAGACCCTGTCCAGGGAAGCGGGCATCAGGATACTCCTGGAACATCAGGTGGTAGCCTTCCACGGGAAAGGAAGGGTGGAGACGGTTGAGGTGAGAAGGAGGGGCTCCGACAGGAGCGAGTTCATAAGAACTGACATGGTTATAATCTCCACAGGGGTAAGGCCGAGGACCTACCTGGTCGAAGGAACCGACATAGAGATACACGTGGACAGGAAGCTGGGGAAACCGGTGGGCGGTATACTGGTGAACGAGTTCCAGCAGACCTCGGACCCAGACGTCTTCGCGGCGGGGGACATAGCCTCTGGCATAGACGCCTGGGGAAACCACAGGTGGATAGCCCTCTTCCCACCCGCACAGCAGTCTGGCTACGTGGCGGGCTTTAACCTCGCGGGAAAGAGGGTCAGAAACACGGGCCTTGTCGACTACAACGCGGTCAAGACAAGAACCGTAACCGCGGGTAGCGGGGGTCTTTTTGAGGACGCGGAGGAGGAGATGACCTTGGAGAAGGGACCTTACCTTATAAAGGTCTTCCTGAAGGAGGGTAAGGTGAGGGGATACCAGTTCGTCGGCGTGCCGAAGGGTAAGGCCTTGAACCCCGCAAACAGGCTCCTCATGGACATGAACGGCAAGATAAAGACGTGGGAGGAGAAGGTCCTCTCGGACAGAGGTCTCGGTCTTGAAGCTTCCGGGGTTCTGTACCACTTCTTCCTGAAGCTCGGGAGGTCCGTGTCCGGCCTCACAAGGAGGTCCCTGGAGGATATGATCCTGAGGGCCCTCGCTAACCCTTCCCTTGATCTTCCCCTGTACCTCTGAACACAACGACCCTGTCCTTTCCCGACCTCTTCGCCTCGTAAAGGGCCTCGTCCGCCCTCTTTATCACCTCCTCCACACCGTCCTCACCCCTCATCGTGGCAACCCCTATGCTCACGGTGGACCCTATCCTCTCCCCGTCCGCGTCCACCCTCACCTCCTTGAAGCCCTTCCTGATCCTGTCCGCGACCAGTCTCGCGCCCTCCTCGTCGGTCCTGGGGAGCAGGACCACGAACTCCTCCCCGCCGAACCTGGCCGCTGTGTCGGAGGACCTTATGCTTCTCCTTATAACGTCCGCCAGAGCCTTCAGAAGCCTGTCTCCCACATCGTGTCCGTAGGTGTCGTTAACCTTCTTGAAGTTGTCTATGTCTATCATGAGGACCGAAAGGGGTTCTCCGTATCTTTTCGCGTACTCCGCCATAGCCTTCGCCTTTTCGGTGAAGGACCTCCTGTTGTCAAGATCCGTAAGAGGGTCCTTGTAGGCAAGCTCCTCGAACCTGTTCTTCTCGTCCTGGAGTCTGTTTATGAAGGTCTCAAGCTCCTGTGCCATGGTGAGAACAGCCCTCTTCAGGTAGTAGAGCTCGTCCCTTGACTTTGTCTTCCTCAGTACGCTTGCGAGCCTGTCCGCCTCCGAGAAGTCCAGGTCCTTGAACTTCATGGTCATGTCCCTGAGCATGAGTATGTCCCCGACTATCCTGTTGAATATTAAGAGCAGGACCGTCGAGAGCAGGACCACCACAGCAACGCTGTAGGTTATCAGGAAGGCGGGAGTTATGAAGATCTCCTTGAGTTTGGCTGAGAAGTCCTTTACGAAGACAACCCTCCCCACGGGCACGGACCCTTCCACGAGAACAGGGTACTCCACCACCAGCGTCCTGTAGCCTGAGATCAGCTTGTACCCCGCCAGATCCTTTATCTCCTTCACGATCGCGGGATCGTAGAACCCCTCCACTATGTACTCCTTCTCCAGAACCTTGTCCCTGACGAACCTGTCCATGAAGTCTCCCTTCCCCTCCGCGATCCTCTGGACCACGTCCCTGTCGTAAACGACCATCCAGGAAAGACCGTTGACCTCCGCCGTGAACTCTATTGCCTTCCTGAGGTGAGACCCGTAGAACACGCAGTTATCAACCCTCCCGACGAACAGACCATCCTCCGTCAGGACCGTGTACCCCTTCCTCTCCCTCACCCCGCAGTCCTCGAGGGTAAATCTGACCTCCTGGACTCCCTCTCCGAGAAGTCTCTGGGAGTAGGTGAAGGACCTTATTATGTTCTGGTAGGCCCTTTCCACCTCGGATCTGAACTCCCTGAGGGCTATGAAGCTAAAGACGAGAATCGTGAGAACCGAGAGGAGAAAGGACAGGGAGAAAGCACTAAGTATCAGGCGTTTACGGAGGGACATGCCCATATAATATTCTGCATGATCCTTCTGTTCGGGGGCAGTTTCGACCCCGTCCACATAGGACACCTGATAATCGCAAGGGATGTGAAGGAAAAGACCGGAGCGGACAAGGTGGTCTTCATACCCACCCACAGGACGCCCCTCAAGGAGTCCCACTCCGCCCCTCCCGAGGACAGGCTGAACATGGTCCGCCTCGCGGTGGAGGGAGAGGAGGGCTTTGAGGTTGAGGACTACGAGGTGAGGAGGGGAGGGATATCCTACACGGTGGAGACCCTGAAATACCTGGCTGATAAGCTTCCCGGAAAGCCCGTCCTCCTGCTCGGAGCGGACAGCATGCTCAGGTTCCACCTCTGGCGCGATCCGGAAAGGATCATCGATATGGCGGACCTGATGGTGGTGGAGAGGGAAGGGCTTATGGAGAAGGTCAGGGAGTACGTGAGGACCAGGTTTCCCATGCTAAAGGAGGGAAAGAACGTGTTCTTTGTCAGCACGAGGAGGATAGACGTCTCCGCCACGGAGATAAGAAGGAGGGTCAAGGAGGGAAAGAGTATATACTGCCTCGTTCCCGAACCCGTGGAGAGGTACATAAAGGAAAGGGGTTTATACAGATAGGATTCTCACAGGGTCTTCTCGAGTCTCTCGAGAACGTCTATGACTTTACTTACCTCCTCCGAGGATACGTCACCACTGAGGACAGCGTCTTTTACCTTGTCAAAGCTTATCCTTCCTATCTTCTGAAGAAGCACTGTCAGCTTCTTTGCCTGCTGTTCCGAGGGGTGTCTGTGAACCGGATGTTCCAGGAAGTCCTTCACCTTCAGATACAGCTGGGCGAGTGCGAGGGCGTCTTTCAGGTTGTACTCCGCTATAAGCCTGTAGTTTCCCTTGAAGAACTCCTCCGCAACCCTGCTACCGTCTATCCTGTCCTTTGTGGTGGGTATGCCGAACTTCCTGCATATGAACTCTAAGGTGAGCCTCTTCGACCTGTCGTAGTTGGAAAGAAACTTAAGGAGGTCAATGTGGGTGTCGTCCCTACCACCCCTCAGCAGGCTGGAGGAAGGCTTGAGGTCGTGTAGCATGGACCTTACCCTTATCACGTAGCCGTCAAAGTCGTGGCCGTTGAAGCTCACCAGCCTGTCCGCTCCCTCAACGAACTCCCAGAATGAACTCAGGATCTTTTCCTCTATATCGTAGATCTCGTTCTCAACCACCCCCATGACCACCGGCTCCCACCTGACGTCATACTCAGCACACCAGGGAGGCGTCTGCTCCCGGTCACTCCCGTCGGAGGCGTAGATCACGGAGCACCTCTCTATCCTGTCACCCACGATCTCCACGAGGGCCACCGAGATAACGTAGAGGGTGAAAGGATTAAAGGATATGTCCCTCTCCACCTCCTCTTCTGTTCTCTCTCTTTGTCCTCTGTTCTTGAGATACAGGTAGTCCTTCATGTTCACACCCATGTAATCGGGAACCGTCTCTATGTCGAAGGCGACAACCCTCATGGCGGATCCCTCCCGCTTCTTAGTATAATAACCCCGCATGAGGACGGGTTTCATATACGACGATGTATACCTCAGACACGACTACCCCGACCACCCGGAGAGGAAGGAGAGGCTTGTGTCCGTAGTCAACCACCTTGAAAGGGAGGGTCTCCTTAAGGAGACCGTGAGCATAAAACCCAGAAGGGCAACGCCCGAGGAGGTAGCCCTGAACCACGACACGAGCTACATACAGGAGATCCACGACTTCTGTGCATCGGGGGGAGGTTTTCTTGACCCTGACACCTATGCGGGTGAGGAAAGCTACGAGGTCGCCCTCACGGCGGTCGGTGCGGTCCTTGAGGGTATAGACAGGATCGTCAGTGGGGAGGTTGACGCTGTTTTCTGCGCTGTGAGACCTCCAGGCCATCATGCGGAGTACGCCAAGGCTATGGGTTTCTGCCTTTTCAACAACATAGCTGTCGGTGCGAGATACGCCAGGAAAAAGGGTTTAAATAAGGTCTTCATAGTAGACTTTGACGCCCACCACGGGAACGGGACCCAGAAGAGCTTTTACGAGGACGACTCTGTCTTCTACTTCTCGACACACCAGTATCCCTTCTACCCCGGAACGGGAAGCCCTCAGGAGAGGGGCGCGGGAAAGGGCGAGGGATACACCCTCAACGTTCCCATGCGGGCGGGTGCGGGAGATGAGGATTATGAACCTGTTTACACAAAGTTACTCCCGAAGACCGTGAGGGACTTCTCCCCGGACATTATACTTGTATCCGCGGGCTATGACCTCCACTCGGACGACCCTCTCACCTACCTTAACGTGTCCACGGAAGGCGTCAGGAAGATAGTCAGGAGCATACTGAGAACCGCAAAGGACCTGGGTATCCCTGTGCTGTTCGCTCTCGAGGGTGGGTACAACCTGAGAGCCCTGGGAGAGTGTGTTGTTGTAACCATTGAGGAGATGGTTGGTGTCTAAAACTCGGTGATCTCCTCCTCAGTGAAGGTGACCCTCGGTATCTCCTCCTTCAGCTTCTCAAAAACAGTGTAAAAGTCATCCTCTATGGTCCTCACCCTCTTACCGTACACGTTCTGGAAGGCCTTCGTGACTATGGCCTCCTTCTGGAGGGCGTTCTGGAGCTGGAGCTCCTCGTATCTGGCGTTCAGGACCTCCTTGACCTCCATTAGGAGTCTTGCCCTTCTCTCCCTCTCCTTCTCCGCCTCCGTGAGGGGAAGACTGAGGAAGGTGTCCGCCTTCTTCAGCACCTTCTCAAAGGCGTATCCGGGGAACCTCCTGTCCTGGAACCTGTCTGTTATGAAACCAACCGTGAGGTAGTAGGGCTCCTCCACCATAAGCTCCAGCTCCGCCTCCTCCATGTCGGGGTTCTTCTTCAGGTACTCCATGAATATCTCGTATGCCTGGTGGGATTTGTCCTTCAGATTCGGAGCCTTCTCAACGTTAAGGCTTATGATGTAGTCCTTTATCTCGGGAGGCAGGATTATGGCGAGGACCTCCTTAAGACCCGCGAGCTTCGCCGCCTCGACCCTGTGCTGGCCGTTTATCACTTCAAGGCCGTTTTCGGTTTCTATCAGCAGGACGGGATCGACGAAGCCGATCTTCTCTATGGACATCATCAGCCTCTTGACCAGGCTCTCGGATAGCTCCCTCTGTATGGAAGGTATCCTTATCTGGGATATCGGGACCACACCGAACCTTACCTCATAACCCTTCAGAGGCTCCCTTACTGTGTAAAACTCACCCATATCTCTTTTTATTATAACTTTGTGAACTTAATCACCCTTCGGGTGTGTCCACCCAGCTACATTATTAAACCTAATGGCGGGAGACCTCAAGGCGCTGATACCGGAAGACCTCGTTCTTAAGTGCGTCAAGTGCGGTCTCTGTAAATCGGTCTGCCCATCCTACCACGGTGAGGAGGGGAGCTTCGCGAGGGGAAGGCTCGCCCTGGCGGAGATGGTGGCGAGGGGTGAGGTCCCTCTGAACGAGGACGTCGTGAGGCAGTGGAACGAGTGTGCCATGTGCAGGAGGTGTGAGTGGATATGTCCCAACGACGTCCACTACAAGGAGATCTTCGTAAAGGCGAGGGAGCTTCAGGAAAAGGAAAGGGGAAGGGACCTGGTCTCAAAGGCGGGCCTCAAAAGCCTTGAGCTGATGCAGTCCGGTCTGGGGAGAAAGGCTATAAAGGCGCTCTCCAGAGTTACCCGTTTCCTTCCCTCCGAGGTCAAGGTTCCTCTGCCCACTGGCGGGGTGAAGTTCATGCCGACACCTGAGGGAGAACCCTTCAGCATAAGGGGAAAGACCTTCAGGGCGGAAAAGGAGAAGGGGAGACTCCTCTTCTTCACGGGTTGCATGATAGACGTCTTTTACGGTAAGACAGGGGAGAGCGTGGTCAAGCTCATGAACAGGCTGGGCTACACGGTTGTTGTACCGGAGGACATAAAGTGCTGTGGGGCACCGCACCTGTACCACGGGAACACCGAGGCCTTCGAGAAGCTGAGGGACCACAACCTCAAGGAGATAGACCGTTACGAGTTTGACGCTATAGTAGTCGCCTGTCCTACCTGCGGTGGAGCCCTTACAGAAGACTACGGCAGGGACTGGAAGGTTTACGACTTCGCGGAGCTGATCTTCAGGGAAACGGAAAACGTTAAGTTCAGAGGTGCCAACGAGAGGCTCACCTTCCACGTCCCCTGCCACTCCTACTCCGCCATGAGGGTGGACCCCGAGGTCTTCTACTCCGTTATGGAGAGGGTGGAAGGTGCGGAGGTGGTCAGGGCGGAGAAAGCCCAGTCCTGTTGCGGTTTTGCGGGTCTTTGGAGCATAAAGAACCCGAAGCTCTCGGAGAGGGTCCAGAGGGAGAAGGTGGAGGACTTCAGAGCGACTGGAGCGGACTTTGTCTTAACGACGTGTCCCGGGTGTGTCCTCCAGCTGAGGGACGGTGTGAGGAAGTTCGGTGGAACGCAAAAGATAAAACACCTGGCGGACTACCTTGCGGAGCGTCTTGAGGACTAGATCTCGATCCTGGCGTAGCGTTTTCTCCCCTCCTCAAAAACGTCCCCTCCGTGCACGTCGTTTGCTACTATGACGGGGAAGTCCTCCACGTACAGCCTCCTCACCGCTTCGGTCTCCAGGTCCTCGTAGGCTATGAGCTCGGAGGACTTTATGTGTCTTTTCAGTAGCACAGCCACACCGCCGACAGCGGCGAAGTAAACCGCCCTGTACTTTCTAAGCAGTTCCCTCACCTGAGGAGACCTGTAGCCTTTTCCTATCATCCCCTTCAGACCGAGCTTCAGGAGGGGTTCCACGTACTTGTCCATGCGGATCGCTGTGGTAGGCCCTGCGGAACCTATGACCTGGCCCTCCTTCGGTGGTGTGGGTCCCACGTAATAGACCACCTGACCCTTCAGGTCAAAGGGCAAAGGCTCGCCCCTGTTTATAGCTTCGACCATCCTCTTGTGGGCTGCGTCCCTTGCGGTGTACAGGTAGCCCGTTATGAGGACCCTGTCGCCCGCCCTGAGGCTCTCCACCACCTCTTCGGTGAGGGGTGTCCTTATCCTCTTTTCCATCGCCTTTCAAGTATATCACTTGGTGACGGTCAGGAACACGGAAAGATACCCATCCCTTATCCTGTACCTGGTTATCTTTATCCTGTCCCTGAAGGTGTCAGGTATGTCCCTGTAGATGTCTGTCCTCCTGAAGACAGGAAACAGGCTCACACACAGGTGCTCCCCTTCCAGACGGAAACCGTCCCTTTTCAGGACCTCGTCTATACCTTCCCTGGAAACTATCAACAGCCTTATGCCGAAGTCCTTCGTCTCGTGGTCCTTAACCGTGTAAACGTTTCCCGGATCCTCCCTCGCCCTGAGCTCGAAGGGTCTTCTGAAGAAGAGCACCTTCCTGCTTCCCCTAATCCTCAGGAGACCGTTCTCGAACACAAAGCCAAGACCGGGGTACACCTCACCGAACTCTCTACCGCCCAGCTTTACCTCCACCTCAGTGTCTATGAGGTTCCCGAGGTTTAAAAGGTCCTCCTTGAATATGCCCATGCTAATTATCTTTATGCACCACCCTCCCGTCCTTTATGGTGTATATCACCTTTCCCCTGAGCCTTCCGCCCCACAGGGGTGTGTTTTTGCTCTTTGAGAGGTTGGTCTCCTCGTCCAGCACCCACTCCTTTTTGGGGTCGAAGACCACTATGTCCGCAACCGCTCCCTCCTTCAGGGTCCCCCTGTCCAGGCCTATTATCCTTGCGGGATTCGTTGACATAAGCTCCACCATTTTCCTCAGCGTTATCACACCTTCCTCGACGAGGGAGAGCATTATGGGAAGGGCGGTCTGGAGACCTATCATCCCGGGCATGGAGACCCCGAGGAGGTCCTTTTCGAACTCCGCGTGAGGGGCGTGGTCCGTGGCAACGCAGTCAATCGTTCCGTCCGCGAGGGCGGACCTGAGGGCCTTCAGGTCCTCTCCGCTCCTCAAGGGAGGGTTCACCCTCGCCAGGGACCCGTACCTGAGGACCTCCCTCTCCGACAGGACGAGGTGGTGGGGGTTCACCTCGCAGGTCACCTTCGCACCTTTTTCCTTGAAGTACCTCACTATTTCAACGCCGAGGGCGGTTGTCAGGTGCTGGATGTGTACATGTCCTCCCGTGTGGTACGCAAGTATGCAGTCCCTCGCGTTCAGAACATCCTCCGCTTCAGGGGGTCTTGAGGAGTAGCCGAGCAGGGTCGCCACCTCACCCGAGCTCAGGGAACCTGTGGCTATCCTGTCGTCCTCGCAGTGGTCGAACACGGGAACGCCTATCTGGGAGGAGATCTCGAGTGCCCTCCTCATTATCTCCGAGTCCATAACGGGGGAGCCGTCGTCGGTAAAGGCAACGCACCCTGCATCTTTGAGGGAATACATGTCCGTCAGCTCCTTCCCCTTTCTGCCCTTCGTAACAGCCCCCGCGGGGAGGACGTTGCAGAGGTTGACGTGTCTTGCCTTCAGGATCACGTACTCAACGACCCAGGGTGAGTCTATGGGAGGGTCTGTGTTCGGCATGCAGACGACGGTCGTGTACCCTCCCGCGACCGCGCACCTGCTCCCTGTCTCTATGTCCTCCTTGTAGGTCTGACCCGGGTCCCTGAAGTGGACGTGAAGGTCCACAAAACCGGGTGCGACCACAAGCCCCTCCGCGTCTATTATCTCCGCCTCGGGCTCGAAGATCTCCCTGTCTATCTTCTTTACCCTGTTCCCTTCAACGAGGAGGTCGTAAACACCCTCGAGGTCCTGGGAAGGGTCCACCAGGGTGCCCCGTTTTATGAGGAGCTTGAGCATCAGCTACTTTCCTTCTGAGCCTCCGCCTCGAGCTTCTGGGCCTGGTCCGCCAGGGAGAGGAGGTGGTTCACCGCACCTTTTAGCGCTTCTAGGTTTGTCAGCTCTCTCATCTGGGAGACTATGACGGTGAGAGGTTCTATCATCTCCTCCCTCAAGGGACCCTCACCCGTCTTCATCTGGACCAGGGCGTTCATCATGGGGTGTTTTATCGACTCTATGAGGGGCTTTGCGCACTCGGTGTCCGGGCAGTCCGCTATCCGCCTGAGCGTGTCCCAGAACTTCCTTATCAGGTTCATAGCTATCTTATACTCCTGACTTACCGTCATAGCTTAACCTCCCTGAGTTTCTTGATAAGATCCTCCACCCGGTCCTCCTCGGAAAGGCCAAGAAACTCGAGGAGCCTGCCCACGCTCACCCACCTCTTTAACACCATACCCTGTGTTATGAGCCTCACGAATGGCTCCTCCTCATCCACCAGCCCTAAGTCTTTGAGGAACTTCTGGAAGAATCTGGCGTAGAGCAGATGGAGAACCGCGTGTTCTATCCCGCCTATGTATATGTCCACGGGCATCCACCTCTTCACCGCATCCTTGGAGAAGGGTTCCCTGTCGTTCCTCGGGTCGCAGAACCTTAGGAAGTACCAGGAGGAGTCGAAGAAGGTGTCCATCGTATCGGTCTCTCTCCTCGCTGGGCCTTTACACCTGGGACAGGAGGTTTTCACGAACTGATCGGAAGCGGACAGCGGGTTTCCCCTTCCCGTGAACTCCGCGTCCCTCGGAAGAACCACCGGAAGCTGGTCTTCCGGGACGGGGACAGTACCGCACCTCTCACAGTAAACTACAGGTATAGGTGTGCCCCAGTACCTCTGGCGGGATATGTTCCAGTCTCTTAACCTGTAAGACACCCTGAACTCGCCCAGACCTTCTTCTTCGAGCCACCTGGTTATTTCCCTCTTCGCGTCCTCCGAATCCATGCCCGTGAACCTTCCCGAGTTGGTGAGCTTCCCCCTTCCCTCGTAGGCACCCTTTTCGAAGTCCCAGCCTCCTTCGGGCAGGACCACGGGGACTATGTCGAGACCGTATTTCTTGGCGAACTCCCAGTCCCTCCGGTCGTGGGCTGGTACCGCCATTATCGCCCCCGTTCCGTACTCGTACAGGACGTAGTCCGCGGTCCATACGGGTATCCTCCTACCGTTTACTGGATTCTCTCCGTAAACGCCGAGAAAGACCCCTTCCTTTTCCTCCGTAAGGGCCCTCTCCCTTGTGGACCTTCTCCTCACCCTCTCCAGGAACTCCCTGACCTCCGCCTCCTTACCCCCCTTCCTTGCCAGCTCCAGGGTTAGCGGGTGTTCGGGGGCGAGGACCAGGAAGGTGGCACCGAACACCGTGTCAGGTCTTGTTGTGAAAACCTCCACCTCTGTGTCTTCCACGGGGAACCTGATCAGGGCACCCTCTGACCTCCCTATCCAGTTTCTCTGCTGGAGGATAACCCTCTCGGGCCATCTTCCTTCGAGCTTTTCAAGGTCTTTAAGGAGTCTTTCCGCGTAATCGGTTATCTTCAAGAACCAGGAGGGGACCCTCTTCTGCACGACGGGAGTCCCGCACCTCCAGCACTTGCCTTCTATGACCTGTTCGTTGGCGAGGACCGTCTCGTCGTGGGGACACCAGTTTACCGTCGCTTCTTTTCTGTAGGCCACACCCTTTTGAAGCATCTTCAGGAATATCCACTGGTTCCACCTGTAGTACTCAGGGTCGCAGGTGGCTATCTCCCTCTCCCAGTCGTAGGAAAAGCCCAGGAGCTTCAGCTGTCTTTTCATCTGGTCTATGTTCTCCCGTGTCCATTTGGCGGGGTGTATCCCGCGTTTTACCGCCGCGTTCTCCGCGGGAAGGCCGAAGGCGTCCCACCCCATAGGGTGGAGCACGTCGTAGCCCTTCATCCTCAGGTATCTCGCCACCGCGTCCCCTATTGTGTAGTTCCTCACATGCCCCATGTGTATCCTTCCGGAGGGGTAGGGAAACATCTCGAGCACGTAGACCTTCTTCCCTCTTCCCCTGGGCCTGAAAGCTCCCCTCTCCTCCCAGACCTTCTGCCACTTTTCCTCTACCTTTCTGGGTTCGTAGGGTCTCATGCTAATAGATTATACCTTCAGGACCTTTCTGAGTTCCTTCTCCTCTCGGGGCCTGCACAGATGATAACCCTGCCCGAGATCACAGCCCATATCCCTGAGCATACCGAGCTGTTTTTCGTTCTCTATACCTTCCGCAACGGTTTTAAGACCGAGAGTCTTGGCGAGTTGCACTATCGCCTCGACTATCGCCCTGTCTTCGGGGTCGTGCTCCAGGTCGGTGACGAAGGTGACGTCTATCTTCAGGAAGTCAACGGGTAGCTTTCTGAGGTACGCCAGGGATGAGTAGCCCGTTCCGAAGTCATCAAGGGCTACCCTCACCCCCAGCTCTTTCAAGAACCTGAGTGCCTGACCCGCCAGCTCCACGTTCTCCATCAGCGTGTTCTCCGTGATCTCCAGTATGATCAGCTCACCGCTGACCTTGTGTCTCTTCAGCACCCTCTCCACCCTCAGGGGGAAGTCCTCGTCCTTGAACTGGGAGGGCGATATGTTTACCGAAACGGGAACTCCCCAGCTTCTGGCGGTCCTGCAGGCCTTTGAGAGCACCCACTCACCCACCTTAAGGATGAGTCCCGTCTCTTCTAGAACGGGAACGAACCTGGAAGGGGGAACTATACCCATATCCTCGCTCCGCCACCTCAGTAACGCTTCCATACCGAAGACCTTCATATCCCTCAGGTCGAACCAGGGCTGAAGGTAGAGGACAAACTCTTCCTTTTCAAAAGCTTTCGCCAGATGTCTCTCCATAAGGAGAAGCTCCGCTATTCTGGCATTCATCTCTTCTCTGAAGAACTGGTAGCTG
>JAUZRJ010000155.1 GCA_030950545.1 Aquificota bacterium
GGGCAGGTCTACCTCAACGTACACGAGTTTATCCTTACCGTTATCACCCCTTATTACTATGTTCTTTCTTCCGTTTATGTTCCTCTTTATGAACTCCCAGTCGCTGTCTGTCATAACAGGTTCCGGATGCCATCTGGGGTCCATCTCCTCTTCAAGCTCAAGATAGGGGACGCTCTCGTACCAGGTGGCCTTAAGAAGCTTCTCCTCTATCAGGTCTTCGGACTCTCCCGTTTTTACCCTCACATACTCTATGAACTCCCTCCTTCTGAACCTGAACCTGTCTATCTCCTCAAAGGTCAGTTCGGGAAAAAGGATCTTGAGCTTGTATCTTATGTAGTCCCAGTTTCCGAAGAGGTTCTGGGGCTCGAGGACCTCTTCGTAGTAGGGATGTTTTTTCATGAAGTCGAAGTAGTAAGAAATAAACTTCCTGACCCTGGGGTCCGTGTTGATCAGGGCCTCCATGAACTTGGGATCGTAGTGTCTTATCATCGAAAGGAGCCTGGCTATGTTTACCTTTTTCACGTTGTGAAGATGGCAGAGCTCTATCGCGTAGCTCCTGGGTATCCTGTCGTTCATCTTGCAGTACTCGTTAAGGACCTCCATCTCCCTTCTCAGGAGGTCCCTGAGAACCACCACCTTTTCCTTCGGTGAAAGATGCTCCTTTAAAAGAAGTGCCTCAAGTAGACTCATCTTTCCACCCTCCCTTGTTTTTAAATATCCGCCTTCAGGAAGCGTTTTCTCTGAGGATCTTCATACACACTTCGAAGACCGCCCTGGGGTCTATGTCAAGACACCTGTAGTCACCGAACCTGCAGTCACCCTTCCCGTGGAGGTCACAGGGCTGGCAGGGGAGGTCCTTCAGTATGACTGAGCCTTCCCACGGGTGGAGGGAAAAACCGAGGGTCGGATGGGTTCCGCCGTATATCTGGACCGCTTTGGTTCCGACCGCCCTCGCACAGTGGAGCGGACCTGAGTCATTGCCTACAAACAGCCTGGCAGTCTTCAGAACAGCAAGAAGGTCGGGTAGAGACAGCCTCCCGCAGAGGTTCACACCCGGAAGCCCGTGGACCAGCTCCGAGTCCCTTCCGTCCCCGACCCAGACGACCTCGAGACCTTCCCCCCTCAGGAGGTCCGCGACATCACCGAACCTCGGATACACCTTTTTCCTGTACCTGGCACCCGGAGCTATTGCCACAAAATCCCCTCTCGGGAGAAAGGAAGACACCTTCCTGATCCTCTCCTCGGAAACAAGGATCCTGGGTACGGGCCTGCCATCTACACCCGCCTTTCTCAGTGCCTCCAGGTAGCCCTCCGTGACGTAAAAGGGCCTCTTAAACCACCCGAACATAACCGCGATCCTTCTCCTCAGAGTGTCCTTCCTGTAGGAGACCCACCTTCCTCTCAGGAAGACCCTGAGGATCGTGCTCCTCAGGTTCCTGTGGGCGTCTATGATCAGGTCGAACCTCTCCTCCTTCAGCCTCCCGATCAGATCCCTTCGGGGGAAGCCTTCCCTTTTTGCGGGTATTACCCGGACCCTGCGGTCGTCCTCAAAGAGGGTGTTGTAGGGTTCAAAGGTAAGAAGGTAAGGTCTGTATCCCGCCTCTATCAGGGGGTCTATGAGCACAGAGACAAGGGCAACGTCTCCGAGGGACGAGAACCTGACTATCAGGGCCTTTTTCATTCAGCCACCGCTGACGGGAGGTATGAGGGCCACCCTCTCGTCCCCTTTGAGTTTATAACCCTCCTCCACATACTCCTCGTTAACCGCGAACCTGACCCTGTCTATCAGGTCCGAAACCTCGGGGTGCTTTTCCTTGAGGAGCTTTTTAAGGTCGCCTACCGTTCCCCTGAACTCTATCTCCTCCTCACTTTTTCCTATCCTCTCCCTGAGAACCGAGAAGTACATCACCTTAAGCATGATATGGCTTCCTCCAGCCTCAGCCTGATCCTGTCCTTCGGGAGAACCGAAAGGAGTATGTCCACACCTATCCCCTCCTCTTCCCCTGTGAGGGCTATCCTGAGGGAGTGCCAGACCTGTCTGGGCTTCAGACCCGTGTCCTTCACGACACTTCTGACGAACTCCCTGACCTTTTCGGGAGAGGAGAGGTCCGCACCGTCCAGGTTCTCGACCACTTTCTCAAAGACACGTGTGGCCTCCATCTCCCTGAGAAGTTGGGTGAGCCTGTCGGGTACATCGACCCTGTCTACGAAGAAGGGTCTCAGCCTGTCCACCATGTCCCTGAGGGTCTCGTAAGAGTCCCTCGTGAGCTGGAGGACCCTTTTGACGTAGGCTTCGTTATCTACCCTGTAACCCGCCTCCCTCAGGAAGGGGAGGGCGACCTCGTACAGCCTCTCCAGGGACACCACCTCCCTTATGTAAACGCCGTTCATCCACCTGAGCTTTTCGAGGTTAAAGACAGCGGGAGACCTGTTAACGTCCTTAAGGTCAAAGATCTCTATGAGCTCCTCCTTGGAGAATATCTCCCTTTCCCCGTCGGGGGGTGACCAGCCGAGGAGGCAAAGATAGTTAAACAGGGCTTCGGGAAGGAATCCCTCCTCTCTGTAGCTCGAAACGGATACCGCCCCGTGTCTTTTGGAGAGTTTGCTCCTGTCAGGTCCGAGTATAACGGGAAGGTGGGCGAATTTGGGCGGTTCAAAACCGAGGGCTTCGTAGATCAGGATCTGCTTTGGCGTGTTAGAGATGTGGTCCTCACCCCTCAGGACGTGTGTCACGCCCATCAGGGCGTCGTCTATAACGACAGCCAAGTTGTAGGTGGGTGACCCGTCGCTTCTCACTATTATGAAGTCCCCGAAGTCATCCACGCTTATCGCTATCTTCCCTTTTATGAGGTCCTCAAAAACGACGGTCCTTCCGTCCGGAACCCTGAACCTTATGGTGTAAGGTCTTCCCTCCGCCTTGAGACGTTCCACCTCCCTTTCCGACAGGTTCCTGCACTTACCCGAATACCTGTAGGGGACCCTCCTCAGCTCCGCTATCCTCCTCTCCCTCTCAAGCTCTTCCTCTGTGCAGAAGCAGGGGTAGGCGTACCCCTTTTCGAGGAGCTGTTCTATATACTTCCCGTATATGTCGAACCTCTCCGACTGCCTGTAAAACTCGTCCCAGTCAAGACCGATCCACTTAAGGTCCTCCAGAATAACCTCCTCAAACTCCTTCTTAGACCTCTCCCTGTCCGTGTCCTCCACCCTGAGGATGAACTTACCCCCGCTGTGCCTGGCAAAAAGGTAGCTGAAGATGGCGGTCCTTGCGTTTCCCAGGTGCAGAAGTCCCGTAGGGCTCGGGGCGAATCTGGTTACAACCATGACTTTTAATTTTAATCCAGACACTTCTTTATAAGATCCGCCTTCCTCATCCTTATCGCCTCGGGACCTATGAGGAAGAGACCGAAGGTCCTGAGTATCCTGTCGTCCACAAGGAAGCCTCCCCTGCTGTTCTCGATCCTCCTGATCACCTGAACCGCCTCCTTTCTCGCCCTGTCCACGTTCTCTTCACCCAGCCTCTCCCTTATGAGGACCTCAACCATCCTCTCCTCAAGGGTCCCCTCAAAGTGGGATCTGAGGAGGTCCGCAAAAAGGTCCGCAGGTGTCCCCAGCGGGGGAGGTTCCATGCCTTCCTCCTTGAGAAGCCTCTTCAGGAGGTTCGCCCTCACATGTCCTATACCTTTTATGCCACCGAGGGAGGAGTGCTCGGGCGATATCCCGTACTTTATGGAGTGGGCGACCTCCAGGATCTCCCTGTTGGTCCAGTCTATGTCCCCGAAGCTCCTTATGTCCAGAAGGACCCTGAGGAGGTGCAGGACGTCCGTCCCCAGATAAGAGAACTCTCCTGGCGGGTGCTGGAGGTTTCTGTATTTGAAGGTGAGCCCCTCTATGTAGAATATGAACTGGTGGGTGTTGTCCTTTATGCACTCGTGTCCGCAGGGAGCCACCCTGGACCTGACGTAGAGGTCGTCCTCAGGGAAGGTCTCTCCGCCCCTCACGAAGTCGTAAAGGCCTTCAAAGCTCTTCATAAAAAGAAGGGGTCTCACGACCGTCATCCTGTCAAGACCGAGGGTCTTTCTCCTCAGAAACTCCTCGTAGCTCAGGGGAGACATGCCCGACCTTATGCAGAAGAGGGCCTTTTCCGAAAGCCTGCCCCTTTCTATGTAACCTGTTTCCCTCAACCACTCGAAGACATCCTCTATGATCGGGTCGTCCGCAAGGTCCCTGAGGGAGTAAGTCCTGCTCAGGAACCTTCTGAAGTTCTCCCCCTCGTAAAGGTACCCGATAAGCAGGAACAGGCTCAGGACCTTTTCCGTTTCCTCACTCACCTGTCTCTCCTCAAGGGTCTCCCTTATGTAAGGCCTCAGATCACCCTCTATCTTCCTCCTTATCTCCTCTTCAACGGTTCCCGGCTTTGCCCCGTAGGGGAGTATGTAGGAAAAGCCCTTATCCTTTATGCCGAGCCTTCCCGCCCTCCCTTCCATCTGGAGTATGTCAAGCTGGGACGGGAAGACCTTCCACCTTCTCTCCCTTCTGTCGTAGAAGGCCCTCACCCCTATGATCACAGTGTCCGCGGGCAGGTTTACTCCGTAGGCGAGGGTGCTCGTGGCAACGAGGACAGGGAGCCTGCCCTCTCTGAAGGCCTTCTCTATCTCCTCCCTCTCCTCCCTCGGGACGTCCGCGTTGTGAAAGGCTATCTCGGGATCCCCCTCCGTTCTCCTCTCGAAGGGCAGGGTCTCGTTCATCACGGGTATCCTCTCCCTGTCCGCCAGCTCCAGGATCCTCCAGCCTATACCCTTCTTGTGGACGAAGAGTATAACCTGGTCACCCCGCTTCCTGAGCTCGTAGAGAGCGGAGAGGAGTCTAACCGCCATCCTGTCGTCCTGGGTTTCGGGCCTGGTGAACTCCCCGAACTCGGTCAGGGGTATTATCCGCCTCTCAAGGGGAACGGGCCTCCAGAAGGACTCCAGAAAGAGGTCCGCCCTTATCCATTTGGCGAGCTTTATACTGCCGGGAAGGGTAGCGGAAAGCCCAAGGACTTCTACCCCCGTCTCGAGAAGATAGGTTATCATCTCCTCCAGGATCCAGCCCCTCGAACCTATCAGGTGGTGTATCTCGTCTATGACCACACAGGAGAGCTCCTGAGTCCAGGGGAGCCTGTTCCTGAGGGCGAGGGCCAGGTTTTCGTAGGTGGAAACGACCACATCCGAGGTAACGGGCCTGTAGGCCTCTATTATGTCTCCCGTCCTCACGTCAACCTTCCTGCCGAGAAGTCTCCTCAGCTCAACGACCTTCTCGTAGACCAGGGACTTGGTGGGTGCGGTGTAGATCTTCCTGCCCTCTCTATCTTTTATGAACATGTAGGCTATGAGGCTCTTGCCCGCTGATGTGGGTGCGGTGACAAGCGCGTTTCCTCCCCTGTACTTCCTGAAAAAGACCGTCTGGATCGGGTTCAAAAGGGGATACGGGACCCTGGAGTCCACCTCTTCACCCCTGACGAGCGCCTCCTCCACGGGCTTTCCGGAGGGTGTCTTGTAGAGGACCCTGCCCGAAGGGGGGTCAAGTCTGAACTCGGACCTCTCAAGGACTATGTAGTGCTTCATCTTTCCTCAATAGCCTTCTTCTTTATCGGGAAAAGGACCTTCTCGCTCCTCACTTTACCCTCGGGGGTTATGTAGAACTTACCCCCCGCACTGTCCCTCAGACCCGGAGGTATAAGGCCCTCTGCCTCCAGCTCCTCCAGGCTCTTTGGGTTCCTTCCGTACCTTTTCCTGAAGACCCTCATCGCCTCATAGATCATCTTAGCCCTCTCGAGGGTCACTATCCTGGACCTTATCGCCTTTTTCATTCTCTCGTCCCTCATAACCTTAAGCTGTTCCTTGAGAAGGGTTAAGGCCACCTCGATCCTCCCCTCTTCGTAGTATAACCTTGATGCGAGCAAGGGTATGAGGTTGTACTCCCTCGCCTCCGGGTATCTTGAGGCTATACTCATGTACTCAGCACCCTTCAGGTTGTTGTTCAGGAAGTAAAAGTAGTTAAAGCCTATGTAGAAGGGTATCCTCCAGTCCCTCACATGCTCCATGCCCCTTTTCAGGAGCTTTATGGCCTCCTCGTAAAGCCCCGCTCCCCATGTCAGGAAGGCGTTTCCGACGTAGTAAGGGTCAAAGTAGCTCGGGTTATAAAAGGTTACCGCGGACAGGGCGTCGTATATCCTGAATGCTGTGGGTCTGCTGATCTCCCCGCTTCCCTTCTCCACAGAGTAGCCTATGAATGCGAGGGTGTTTATGAAGCCGAGATCCGAAAGGCCGTAGGTCAGGTCTCTCGGGACGAACAGAAGATACATCTTCGTGGGCAGTATGTACCTTTCGGTTATTCCCTTCCTGACCTCCCTGGAGATCACATGGGAGACCCACAGGTTCGAAAGGAAGAACACAGAGGAGAGGGTAAGGAGCAGAAGAACCCTCAAGCTATTTCCCTCCTTCTGAAGATCAGGGACCCGATGGTCACCAAAAATCCCCCGTAGAGGACAGCCTTCAGGAGGTCAAGGGCAAAGTGGTCAAGGTCCACACCCTCAATGCCGAGAACGACGTCAGGTCCGTGAGATGAGAAGCTTGGAAGGGTGTAGAACATGAAGGTTATCAGATACCTTATGACGGGGGAGATCCTGTCCTCCTCGAGGTGGACGAAGTAGTAAAGGTTCTCTATGGAAGACCCCGCCATCAGGACAACGACGCTCGCGAGGAAAACCAGGAAGAAGTTGGACATGAAGGTGGAGAAGAAGACCACGACAAGTGAGATCAGCGATGCCTTCACCCAGAGGGACAGAAGGACCAGAAGACCAGCACCTATGTGGATCTCCTTCCTGAACACCCCCAGCGAGAGCAGGTTCAGAAGCCAGCTACCGAAGAGGAATATGGTGCCGAGTATGAGGACAAGGACCAGTGAGAAAACCACAAGTCCGAAAGACCTGCCGAGAACGTACGACTCCCTTGAAACTCCTTTTGCGAGGATCAGGTAAACGCCTTTCTTCTCTATGTCCTTCGAAAACGTGTCCGTGGTTATGAACAGGACCGAGAGGAAGACAAGAAAGGTCAAAAAGGTGTGGGTGAAGTCCAGCAGAACCTTGGAAGGGTCCTGCAGGGAGAACTCGGTAAGTATCCTGGAAAAGACCAGTGTAAGCAGGTACGCGAGAACAACCCCGTAGAAGCTCCTCCTTCTAACATTCTCCTTCAGGGTTATGTAGGCAAAGCCCATTAACATCCCCATTCAGAGGACCTCCCTGACGCCTATCTCCCTGACCCTTTCCATGAATATGTCCTCTATCCGGTGAAGATCCTCACCCTCTATGATGTCCGTTATCCTGCCCTCTATTATCAGACACGACCTGTCGCAGATCCTCTCCACATCGGGGAGTATGTGGGTGCTGAAGAAGACAGTTTTACCCCTGTCTTTAAGCTCGAGGATAAGGTCCGCGACCAGACGTCTCCCTATAGGGTCTAGCCCTGACATGGGTTCATCCAAGATAAGCAGGTCCGGATCGCTCAGAACCGCCTGAAGGAGACCAAACCTCTGGAGCATGCCCTTCGAGTACTCGGAAAGCTTCTTCCCGAGGGCCCAGTCTATCTGGAGCTTCCTCGAGTAAGTCTCCACCCTCCGCCTGAACTCCTCGCCCGGTATGGACAGGGTCATCTTCAGGAACCTCAGGAACTCGTAGCCCGTCACGTTCGTGTAGAAGTAGGGATGTTCGGGAAGAAAACCAACCCTTCTCCTGACGGAGGGGTCCCTGTTCGTTCTCCCGAATATGTAAACCTCCCCCGAGTCCGGCCTTATGAAGTCCATGATTATCTTCATCGTGGTCGACTTGCCAGCTCCGTTAGGACCCACAAAGCCGAAGACCTCACCTGCCCTTACCGAAAAGGACACACCCTTGAGAACCTCCACTCCCCCAAAGGACTTTCTTATATCCTTAAGAAGGAGGATATCTTTCATAAGATATGTATTCTATAGGATAGACTTGAGCCTTACCTCCAGCACCTTTATAGACTCTTCTATGTCCTCCTTTTGGGACGCGGCTATTTTCGGGAAATCGGTTATCTCTATGGTTTCCAACAGCGGTTTACCATCTCTCCCGAGAAACACACCTATCCACACTCCCGATATACCTGTTTCCCGCCACTCTATGGTATGACCTCCCGAGCTGTAGGTTATTCTCACCTTACCATCTCCGAGGGTGTCAAGTATCAGGTTCCTGTCCTCCGGGGACAGGGGCATCTTGTTTATGTAAATCAAATGGTTCTCCCCTTTTCTGTACAGGTCTTTTAAAGCAAGAAGTATCTCCTGGAGAATGGCGGGAGCGTTCATAAGCATACCGTCTACCCCCGGGTGGATCCCTTAAGGAAACCGTAAGCAAACACACCTACTGTAAACACCACAAGGATAATACCGAGCACCATTACCAAGTCCTCAGGATGAATAAAACCTATGTGAGAATGGGGAAAAGGTTTTACGTGAGCAAAAACAAAAAGCACTCCCGAAAGTAGCTTCACCCAGATAAGCCTTCCGAACATATTTCACACCTCCTAACAGGTTTTATCCCCCAGGTCTCCAGAAGGTCAATAATCTCATCAATGACCAGGCGCAAGCCGGATTCTACTTCGGGCGAGAGGTCACATCCCGGTTCGAGAACCTTAGGTTCAACACCTATAAGGACTACATCCCTGGGGGACTTACCTATAAAGTCCAGTACACCCAAGACCTCCTGCAGGTTGATATCGTGTGCGGAGACCCTGCTGTTGAACACAGTCCTGGCAAGTTCTCCCTCAAGTTTGTAAACTTCACCTGGATGTCCACCTCCTGAAACCGCGTCAACGATCACAAGCCTATCAACATCCTCCAGATATGGGACCAGTCCTATACCAAGGGTTCCGCCGTCTATTAACGCTACATTTTCAGGAAACAGGAACTCCTCCTTGAGCTTCTCCAGAACCTTCACACCCACACCTTCATCTGAAAGCAGGATATTCCCCACACCCAAGATGACCACTTTGCTCACCTGAGGTCCTCCATATCCACAGGCTTTTCCGTAAAGCGTTTGTAACCGTTTATCATAGAGGAAAGCTCCCCGTTTTTCTTGATAATATCCTCTCTGATTACGAAATACACATGCAGGACAGCGACAACAATTATCAGCCAGGCTATCCAGTGATGCCAGAGGTGGACGTTAAACTCACCGCCGAGCAATACCACTACCCATCCGAGTAATGAGTTCCAGAAACCATCCGGGTTTGAAAGACCGTACATGGAAAAACCTGTTATGATCATGAAAAAAAGAGCAATGTATATAAGCGGATATGCTGTTCTTGCACAGGCGTTCCTTATGTATTCCCGCCCTTCCGAATCTCTCTTCAAAAGAAGGTACTTTAAGGTGACTTCTCTTAGGCTTTCCCAGTAATACCTTTTCCAGAACTTCGGAACAACCATCCTGTCCCTCCTGCTGAAGACCGCTATAATAACCCTGAACAGAAAGCCCGCCAGAAGCACATAACCCGCTATAAAGTGGACTTTTCTAATCAGCCCCATCGTGATGCCTTCACCGTATGCGTACGTAGCCTCTATCCCGTAAGGTCCTGAGAAGAAGGGATCACCTATGTAAAGGCCCGTGATAAAGAGAACTATCACCGCAGCGAAGTTCACCCAGTGCCAAACCCTAAGACCAGGACTGAAAACATAGACCCTCATGTTCACCCTCCAAGTACTCTGATGGAAATCAGCTCTTTACCTTCCGTATCGTAGATATGGGTTGAACAGGCAAGGCATGGATCAAAGGAACGTATACCTTTGAGTATTTCCACAGGCTTTTCAGGTATGCTGACGACCGTATCCTTCATACACTCCTCAAAAGCACCTTGCTGACCTCTGTGATCCCGCGGTGAACCGTTCCAGGTGGTAGGAACCACACACTGATAGTTCTTTATCTTCCCCTCCTCTATCACAATCCAATGTCCCAAGGCTCCCCTTGGAGCTTCGGTTACGCCCACACCCTTTACGGTCCTGGGCCACGTGGAAGGATCCCATCTGTCCATGTTAGCAACTGTGGTATCTCCAGCCTTTATGTTGTCGTAAAGCTTTTTCATAAAATACATGTTGGAGGCAACAGCCATCTGAGCCTCAAGACCTCTCGCCACAGTTCTGCCAACCGTTGTAGGCATCCAGACGTGAGGTGGCAGACCGAAAATCTCAGACACAAGCTCTATTTGCTTTACTACCATATCGTCTATCCATGAGGGTTTCACATGCCCCTGCTTGACCGCAGTATAGGTTATTATGTATCTCGCCAGTGGCCCTACCTCACAAGGTTTACCCCTCCATCTGGGAGCCTTTATCCAGGAGTACTTCCCGTTTTCATCGACATACTTCCAGTGCGTCCTCGTTCCCTCTTTGGGACCTGTGTAGTTGGGTTCGGTCCTTCCATCCCACGGGTGGAGCCCCTCCGCGTCATCTCCATAGCTGTACCAAGAGTGGGATACGAATTCCTGTATAACTTCCGGATCTGTTAGATCCTTTCCCGTGAGCGGATAGTACTTGGCTCTATCGACTCCCTCCCTGAAGTTCTCCACTACACCGTTGCAGTGATACAGAATCTTACTGTGGTAATCACCTCCCTTTATGCTCTCATAGGGCTCCTCTGGAAACTCTCCATAACCGAGGACCCTCTTTTTGGCGAGACCACCTCCGTATCTCCAGCCTTTTTGCAAGTATGCATGACCTATAGCGAGGAGATCTATAAGGTAAAACAGGTTTACAGCCTCCGCTTGTGTATAGATAGCCTCCTCCACGACCGCAAGACGTTCCGGGTTCACAGGAGCGTTCATGTCATCCATGGATATGGAACACATCATCCCTCCCACTACGTAGTGGGGATGGGGGTTTTTGCCACCAAAGACAACTTGGGGTATGAACATCTCCCTCTGAACGTCCAACATGTTAAGGTAATGGGCAACCGCGATAAGATGAACCTCAGGGGGAAGAAGTTTGTAGTCAGGATGGTCCCACCAGTGGGCTGCGAATATACCCAGCTGTCCGCTTTCAACGGTCTTCTTTATCTTCTCCTGAAAAGTTCTGAAGTATCCAGGAGTTGACTTGGGAAACTTCCTGGGATAGGCCCGCCTGCTAAGGTAATCTGGCATCAGTTCATCGATGATCCCGTACTTTTCGAAGAGTCTTCTCTGAAGGTCTGCGGTTGCGACTGGATCAGCTTTTAGGGCTTCTATAGGAGAAACCCAATCGAGTGCGTGAAGATGATAAAAGTGGACCGTGTGGTCATGGGCTTGAAGGGAACCGTACATTATGTTTCTGATGTAATTCGCATTTTTGGGGATCTTTATCTCCAAAGCATCCTCCACGCACCGAACAGATGCAAGGGCGTGTATGGATGTACACACACCGCAAATTCTCTGAGTAAAGGCCCAAGCGTCCCTGGGATCCCTGCCTTTTAAAATTATCTCTATACCTCTCCACATGGTTCCAACCGAGACCGCATCTTTTACCTTTCCCGTTTTTTCATCCACAACGACCTCAAGCCTCAAATGACCCTCTATCCTGGTTACAGGGTCAATTACCACCCTTTTCATAGCTTATACCTCCTTCTTATTGGTATTCCTTATCTTGGACAGAATCCCATGGACCAGTGCGCCTCCAGCTGCCGCCGCAACCGCCACAGCACCCACCTTATCCGCATCAGCTTCCTGCCCTGGAACGGGTATACCTGATAACCTCCTATAGAATGGTCCCTTATCCCAGAAGTCTTTTTCCGAACACCCGATACAC
>JAUZRJ010000156.1 GCA_030950545.1 Aquificota bacterium
GTAGAGGATAAAACCCCACAGGTAAAGCGCTATGAGAACCTCAGTAACCCTCCGGACTCTCATGGAGGACTCCCGAAAAACCTCTGACCCTGTAAATGTCAAATGTCCTTACCCTCTCACCCCGCCAGCGGACATCCATACTCTTTAAAAATTCGATAGAAGAAAAGCTCTTTTTAAGACCTTCCGGCGGGTAGGTTTCTGTCACGAAAATACCGTCCCTTCCCCTGAATCCCTTCAGGAGATCCCTCCAGAGGTAGTACTGGGTCCGCCTCCCCCTGTGGAAGACGAAGGTCCGGGGGTTTCCTTCAACGTAGAAGGCAAGCTCCGCAGCTATCTGATACCTGTCCGACAGTATAAGATCTCCCTCCCTGTAAAGACGGGACACTTCCTCCCCCAGCCTGCTCCAACCCACCATGACCTTAACGGGATCCCTTTCGGGCGGGATGAGGTTCCTGAGGCCCAGTCTGTCCAGCAGGGGTGTGAAGTGGAGCAGGACGAACAAGGGTACGAGAAAAAAAGCGGTGGGAAAGACCAAAGAGGTCCTCTGAGCTATGTAGAGAACAGCGAGAAGGGTACCCGCAAACATACCCGGAGCTGTCCAGTTAGCGTAAACCTCCTTCCTGAGCGCCAGCAGACCGAAGATCAGGAAAACCGGAAGGGAGAACGAGGTCAGGAAAAGACCGAACCTGTCCCTGAACCTGAGCCAACCCAGGACCATAAGGAAGAAGGGGACCCCAGACATGAGCAGTATCTGACCTCCTAAGAACTCCAAGAAGGTGGAAAGATTCGGGAAGGAAGACCTAGAAGTACTGAGGCCTATCAGGTGCTTCAGGGAGACCCAGTCATTTTGGATGTTCCAGATGAGGACAGGAAGGGAGATGAGGAAGGCGGGCAGGAGGGATATGTAAGGTTTCCAGCTTCTCAGCTGGTGCCTGTCGGTTACCCACAGGTATAGAAGACCCATGGGCAGGATCAGGACCGCGGTATACTTGCTCAAGAAGGCAAGGCCAGCCCAGACACCCGCGAGAAACCACAGGGAGGCTGATCCACGCAGGGAGGCCTCGTAAAGAGTGATCAGCGTGAGCGCCCAGAAGAACAGAAGAGGTGCGTCGGTCGTCATTAAAACAGAGTTGACCGCATAGCCCACCATGAGATTCGGCAGTATGGAACCCAGGAGCGCTGTTTTTGTGTCTGTGTGCCTTCTGAGAAAGAAGAATACGATCAGGGACAGCAGAAAGGAGAGGACAACGGGCGTTATCCTGACCCCTATCTCGGTGTTCCCGAAGACCGCTCTGGTGATCAGGTTCATGTAAGCGACCATGGGTGGTTTTGAGTAGTAGCTGAGATCCGGGTGTCTGGACCAGTCCCAGTACTGGGCCTCCTCAGGTGACAGATCTACGGGATAAAGCAGTATGTAAAGGATCCTGAACAGAGCAAAGGCCAGATTCACCAGGACAACCAACAAGAGAGGTTTCATACCCTGGGTTCCTCTCCCCTAAGGAGGCGATCTATGTTGGGTCTGTGCCTGATAACTATCAGGAGAGCTACCAGAAGGGCCAGGATGAGCACAGGCGGTTGGTAGCCGAAAACCGCCAGAAGAAAAGGGGAGGAAAAGGAAGAGATAATAGAAGCCAGAGACACGTATCTCGTTACAAGGAGAACGAGTCCCCACACCAGGAATGCCAGAACAGCAACAACAGGGGAGAGGGCTGTCAGAACACCGAAGGCTGTGGCCACACCCTTCCCGCCCCTGAACCTAGAAAACAGGGGGAACATATGACCTACAACCGGGGCAAGACCCACGAGCACCATACCAGTACTTCCCGTGTCCATCACCCTGAAACCAAGATAGGCAGGGAGAAAACCCTTACCCGCATCCAGCAAAAACACCAAAAGGGCGTACCTTTTTCCGAGAGCCCTTCCCACGTTCGTGGCACCCACGTTACCGCTTCCTATCTCCCTTATGTTCACACCCTTTGCCTTTGCGATTATCTCCCCAAATAGAACGGACCCAAGAAGGTAGCCGAAAAGTGTCAGGAAAAACCAGTCCATCCGCAGATATTATAAATTAAAAATTTTCACGTGTGTTCAAATCATGTTAATTTAAACAAAAAATGTAAATATTGAATTAACACAGAGAACTACATAAGATTTTATTCAGAATGAAAGCGTTCATAACCTTACTCCTGTTGCTCACTTTTGGTTTTGGAAGCGAACTGAAAACGCTGATAGATTTCACCTTAAAAAATAATCCCCGTCTGAAATCCTATGAAAATCTCAAAATGGCTTTTGAATACAGAAGCAAATTTTCCCTGTCCTTACCCAATCCCCAAGTCGCTGTGGCGTTTAACAACTTGGATACAGAAAAATTTTTTCCCAGAAAGGAAAATCCCATGAGTAGCTTCGGTCTGTACATAGCTCAGAGATACGTTCTCCCCTCTAAAAGGCTCAGGGAAGCGAGGATATACGACCAGAAGGTGAGCGAGATCGACAGGATGAGGGAGGTTTACGAGAAGGACCTGATAAAGGAGGTTAAGGTTCTCTACTGGGAGTTTGCCTACTCTTTTGAGATGGAGAGGATCCTGAAAGATATAAAGAGGGAGATAGAGAGCCTTCTCGAGATAACCGAGGAGAAGTACAGGTACGGAAAGGCCCTTCTGTCGGATCTGATAATGCTAAGGGTTGAGATGCTTAAGGTTGAGGAAAAGATAGCGGAAGCGAGGAGGATAAGGGAAGTGGCGCTCAAGAAGATTTACGCCCTCGCGGGTGGCGAGATCCCGCTCAGGGGCTCACCCCTCGAGATCCAGCCCTTTCCCAAAGAGTTTGACCCCGAGAGGAACGTGAGGGTGAGGCTGACCAGGGAGACGGTCGAAGTCCTGAAAAGGGAGCTCGAGAGGGCGAAAGTAGAACACTACCCTGACCTTTTCATCTCCGCGGGCTACATGATAAGGCCCGATATCCCAGACCTTATAACACTAAGGCTGGGTGCTACCGTTCCCATCTGGTACAGGGACAGGGAGAAGATGCTTGTTCTGGAAAAGACCGAGAGGATCAACTCAAAACTTTACGAGCTTGAGGACATAAAGCTCAGGGTAACCGGAGACTTCAGGGCCCTTGAGAGCACCTACAGGATAAAGAAAGAGATCCTGTCAACGGTAGAAAGGGAGATAGAGGAGAAGAGGAAGGAGATAGACGCTCTCCTCATAGCCTACAGATACGAGAGGACGGACATAAGGGAGATACTGAGAGCTTACAGGATCCTCTGGTCCCTTGAGTTTGACAGGGCACGTCTTATAAAGGAGCTTAACCAGACAGTAGCGAAAGCGGAGGCTTTGCAATGAGAAAGGTGGCGGTTCTGGGTGTTCTTGCTCTTGTTGTGCTTGGAGCGGTCCTTTTATTCATCTCCAGAGTAGGCGGTGCGGGTTATCAGGAAGTCATAACCCTGAAGGGAGAGGGCGTTGAGGTTACTCTCCTCTCCAGAGACGGCAGGATAAAGAGCGGAGGAAACTCAATAAAGGTAGTCGTTAAACCACCCAGAAAGCTCAGGGAGTTTTACTTCTACATGCCCCCCATGCCCGGAATGGACGAGATGAGGAGCGTTGCGAAGCTCAAAGAGGTCGAACCCGGAGTGTACGAGGGAACCGTCAACATAAGTATGGACGGACCCTGGCAGATAAGGGCTGTGTTCGAGGACGTAATGGTCACAAAGGATGTCTTTGTTCCGTTATCCAAAACCGAGATGGCCACAGACCACGGACACACACCCGCGGGTGCCCACGCGGGCCACATTATGATCCCCAAGGATAAGCTTCAGCTGATAGGTGTCCTGACCGAACCCGTAAAGAGGAGAAAGCTCGTCAAGGTCTTCTCAACGGTAGGGTACATAGAGTACGACAGATCAAAGATCTACGACATCACGGTTAGGGCGGACGCCTGGGTGGAGGAGACCTTCGGCAGGTTCGAGGGTGAGTACGTGAAGAAGGGAGCACCCCTGATGAGGGTTCTGAGCCCCGATATACAGGTAGCTCTGGAAGAGCTCAGGCTCGCGGAGGAAAAGGGAGACCAAGAGCTAATAAGGAAAGCCAGGGAAAAGCTCGAATACCTGAAGATAAAGGAGATCGTGAGATCCCCCGTGAACGGTGTAATAATAGAGAAAAAAGTCTTTGAAGGTGGTTACGTGAGAGAAGGACAGACAGCCTACAGGATAGCGGACATAGGTAATGTATGGATAGTCGCTGAGCTTCCCCTGAACCTGGCTGGGTACGTAAGCACAGGGTCCAGGGTCAAGGTCATACCGGAGGAGTACCCACAGACGGAGATAACGGGCAGGGTGGACTACATATTCCCCGAGGCGGATCCTCTGGCTAAGACGGTGAAGGTCAGGATACAGGCGGAGAATGTGGGCCTTAGACTGAAACCCAGAGCCCTTGCTGACGTTATATTCGAGGTCCCAATAGGAGAGGTCCTGGCTGTTCCCGAAACCGCAGTTGTGGACACAGGAAAAAGGACCCTTGTCTTCGTAGAAGTGGATCAGGGCATGTTCGCTCCCAGGATGGTAAAATTGGGAAAGAAGGCTGAGGGCTACTATGAGGTGAAGCACGGGCTCAAGGAGGGGGAAAAGGTGGTGGTTAAGGGCACCTTCCTGATCGACTCCGAAGCTCAGATAAGGGGTGTTTACGGAACTGGTTCTTCTGGTCACCAACACCACTGAAGGAGGTGTGAGCCATGAGGCTACTTGTGTTTATCTTGGTCTTCGGGCTTTTGGGCATAGTACACGCTAGGGAGATAACCGCCTATTACAACCCGAAATGTTCCTGCTGTCATAAATACTTCAAGATCCTCGAGGAAAAGGGCTACAAGGTGAAGCGGGTTGAGGTCGAATACCCCGAACTTTACAAGAAAAAGGACGAGCTCGGCGTTCCTGTAGACAAGAGGTCATGCCACACAATGCGGATAGGTGACAAGTTCATAGAGGGCCACGTCCCTGTTGAGGGCATAGAAGCCCTTCTCAAGTCGGACGCGAAGGGCGTTTACTCCCCCCACGGAGTCCTGAGCGGTATGGGTAAGGAAGAGGAGGTTTACATCCTTATCGAATAAAGGAGGTGTGTTATGAAGAAGATGCTCCTCGGAACGTTCACAGCTTTCCTTCTGTCGGTTCCTGCCTTCTCCCAGATGATGGGAGGCCAGATGGGACCCATGATGATGATGCCTTACGGTTACTACATGCCTATGATGCCCATGATGATGATGCCGATGATGGGCGGAATGATGATGATGCAGGACCCCGAAACCATGAAGATAATAAGAGAACACCAGATGCAGTGTAAAAGAGAGCTCATGAGGAAGCTCGCAACAAGGCCTGCCTTCATAGAGAAGATGATCCACATACTCGTCATGAATCCCGACGCGGTCAAAAGGACCCTTGAGAAGAACCCGGAGCTGAAGGAAAAGATGCGGGAGCTGTTGAGATGAAAAGGTTTATAATAATCCTCTGCGCGCCTCTTCTCTTTTCCCTCTTTTCTTTTGCCCACAGGGAAGAGGCGGTAATAAAGCAGACTCAGGAACAGCCACAGAAGGTTGAGAAGATCGTATACCCGCCCGTTGTTAAGTACCACCCGCCTGCAGTTCACTTTGCGGTAGCCCTTCCCGCAGTCACACTGATCCTTCAGGCCTTCTACATTCTGAGAAACAGGAAACCCGATGGACTTGAGTTTCTCTTTATCCTCATGACCTCCGGAGCGGTTGCGGGTGCAGCGGTCACCGGGTATGTAGCCCACGAGAGCATTGAGGATATACCCATAAGGTCCGACGCCCTTAACCTGCTTCACACCCATGAGACGCTGGGGATATACCTCGCCCTGTTTTTCGGTCTGATATTCATCCTGAGACTCCTTTACTGGTTCAAACCTTCCGGAACATTAAGATTCCTGTATGTCCTGCTTCTGCTACTCGGGTCCGCTGTTGTGTTATTCCAGGGGAACCTTGGGGGCAAGCTCGTTTACGACTTCGGCCTCGGAGTTTCTGGTTAAAGGATGTGTAATGAAATTTTTGTTAAATTATCATCAAATTGAACGTTAAATAAACTACTTGTATTCACACAAAACCCTTTTTATTATTTCATTCTGTAAGCGGTTTTCAGCCTGTATTCAGGAGGTTATCGGTATGAAAAACTATCACGAACACCGCGCAGAACACACATGTGGATCTCATATGCACCCTGAAGATGCCAAAAAGGAAAAACCCAAAACCCACGAACACCATATGCACATTAGGGACATAAAAAGGAAAGCCTTTATATCTACAGTTTTAACTGTACCCGTTGTCCTCTATTCTGAAAGCTTGCAGGACATTTTGGGTTTCACAGCTCCTGATTTCCCCGGAAGTGAGTGGGTAGCTCCCGTTCTCGCTTCTGTTGTGTTTTTCTATGGCGGTGTGTTCTTTCTGAGAGGTGCGGTGAGCGAGATCAAGGCCAGGAAGCCCGGTATGATGACCTTGATAGGCGTAGCCATATCTGTGGCGTTCCTTTACAGCCTGTCAACCCTGATCTTCGGGGGTAAGGAGTTCTTCTGGGAGCTGACAACCCTTATAGTCGTCATGCTCTGGGGTCACTGGATAGAGATGAAGTCCGTCCTCGGAGCTTCGAGGGCCCTTGAGGAGCTGGTGAGGCTCATGCCCACGAGGGCGAATCTCATAAGGGACGGGGATGTGGTTGAGGTTCCCGTATCCGATCTGAAGCCAGGGGACACAGTCCTTGTAAAGCCGGGTGAGAAGGTCCCCGCGGACGGCGTCATAGTTGAAGGCTCCTCACACCTTAACGAAGCTATGCTCACGGGTGAGTCAAAGCCTGTACCCAAAAAGAAGGGTGACAGGGTGATAGGCGGTTCGGTGAACATGGAAGGCTCTATAAAGGTCAGGGTGGAGAGAACGGGCGAGGAGACCTATCTGAACCAGGTCCTGAAGCTTGTAAAAGAGGCTCAAGAGTCCAAAACCAGACTCCAGGATATGGCGGACAGGGTTGCCTTTTACCTTACCGTGGTCGCTATAACCGTGGGGGGTACCGCCTTTGTAGTCTGGATGCTCCTGAAGGGTGATGTTCGGTTTGCTGTTGAGCGGGCGGTCACAGTCATGGTGATAGCCTGTCCCCACGCCCTCGGTCTCGCCATTCCCTTGGTCGTTGCCTTCTCAACCTCGTACTCCGCAAGAAAGGGGATCCTTGTAAGGAACAGGTTAGCCCTGGAGAGGGTAAAGGACGTTGACGCGGTTGTCTTCGATAAGACGGGAACCCTTACGGAGGGCAAGTTCGGTGTATCGGAGGTGTTCACAAAGGGCATGGAAGAGGATGACCTGATCAGGTACACCGCCAGTCTTGAGAGGAACTCGGAGCATGTAATAGCTCAGGCTATAGTGGAAGAGGCAAAAAGAAGAGGGCTCAACATCTCTGAGGCTGAAGACTTCAGGGCTGTTCCGGGGAAGGGCGTTGTCGGAACGGTGGAGGGAAGGAGGGTGGCGGTAGGGACTCCTGTTCTGATGGAGCAAGAGGGAGCGGAGCTTCAGGAGGATGTCCTGAAGCGTGCGGAAGACCTTGAGTCCGCCGGAAGGACTGTCATATTCGTTGCTGTTGACGGGAAGGTCAGAGGTTGCATAGCCCTCTCAGACAGGGTGAGACCCGAATCCTACGAGGCGGTAAGGGAACTCAGGAACATGGGGAAAAGGGTTGTGATGATAACGGGTGACTCGGAGGAGGTTGCAAGGGCGGTTGCGAAGGAGCTCAACATAGACGAGTTCTTCGCAAGGGTCCTTCCCCACGAGAAGGCGGAGAGGGTCAGGAGACTTCAGGAGAAGGGTCTGAAGGTCGCCATGGTCGGTGACGGGATAAACGACGCCCCCGCCCTCGTTCAGGCGGACGTGGGTGTAGCCATAGGGTCCGGGACGGACGTTGCGGTGGAGAGTGCGGACATAATCCTCGTCAAGAACGACCCGAGGGACGTGGTGGCGGTGATGAAGCTGTCCGAGCTCACGGTAAAGAAGATGGTCCAGAACCTCTTCTGGGCAACGGGCTACAACGTCGTCACCATACCTCTCGCTGCGGGTGTGGCGGTTCCCTGGGGTGTCGTTCTCAAGCCCGCGGTAGGTGCCATATTTATGAGCCTCAGCACCGTGATAGTTGCCTTTAACGCCATGCTTATGAGGAGACAGCTATGGTCAAGATGACCGAGTTCATCCTTAAGAACAGGGTGGCGGTTATCTTCGTCGCCCTCTTCCTGCTACTCTACGGTTACTACTCGCTCAAGAAAACACCCATAGACGCTATCCCCGACCTTTCGGACGTTCAGGTGATCATCTACTCAAAGTGGATAGGTCAGGTTCCCCAGGTCATAGAGGACCAGCTCACCTACCCCCTTGTCACCAACATGATGGGCGTGCCGAAAGTGAAGACCGTAAGGGGCTACTCGGTTCCCAACTACTCCCTCGTGTTCATCATCTTCGAGAACGGGACAGACCTCTACTGGGCCAGGTCCAGGGTCCTTGAGAAGCTCGCAACCATAAGGGGTCAGCTTCCCAAGGAGGCGGACATCCAGCTCGGTCCTGATGCGACCGGTGTGGGATGGGTCTACCAGTACGTCCTCGTCTCCGAGAAGAGGACCCTCGAGGAGCTCTGGGCCCTCCAGAACTTCTACATAAAGTACGCCCTTTTATCTGTTCCTGACGTTGCGGAAGTCGCTTCGGTAGGGGGTTTTGAGAAGGAGTTCAGGGTCCTCGTAAAACCCGAGAAGCTCTATCAGTACCGCATACCCCTCAGGGCGGTCTACGACGCCTTGAGGAAAACCAACATAGAGACAGGCGGGAAGTACGTGGAGATAAACGAAAGGGAGTTTCTGATAAGGGCGATGGGCTATGCTCAGAGCGTAAGTGATATAGAGAACACGGTGATAACCGTGAGGAACGGAATACCCATAAGGATAAAGGACGTGGCCAGAGTGATAGAGACACCCGCCTACAGGATGGGTGTTGCGGACTTCAACGGCATGGGCGATACGGTGGGCGGTATTGTGATAATGAGGTTCGGAGCGGACGCTTACAAGGTCATAAAGAACGTTAAGAAGAAAATAGAGGAGATAAAGAAGGGTCTTCCCGAGGACGTCAAAATAATCCCAGTCTACGACAGGTCCGAACTGATAGAGAGGGCTATAGACAACCTGAAGACAAAGCTTATAGAGGAGTCCCTTGTTGTCCTCGCGGTCGTAGGTGTCTTTCTCTTTCACGTCCAGAGTGCGGTGGTGATAATAGTCTTCCTTGTCATATCACTTCTTGCGACCTTCATAACGATGAACCACCTGGGCATCACCTCCAACATCATGTCCCTGGGAGGTATAGCCATAGCCATAGGGACGATGGTGGATGCGGCAATAGTACTCGTGGAGAACGTTCACAAGAGGCTGGAGAGGGGAGAGGACCTTATGACCGCCATCTCTCACTCCGCAAAGGACGTGGGAAAGCCTATATTCCTCGCCCTTCTTATAGTCACCGTCTCCTTCGTTCCCCTCTTCGCCCTTGAGGGGCAGGCGGGCAGGCTCTTCAAGCCTCTTGTGGCCACGAAGACCCTCTCCATGCTCGTTGCGGCGGTAGTGTCGGTGGTGATCGTTCCTGTCCTCATCTACTACCTGGTAAGGGGCAGGATACCTCCCGAGGAGAAAAACCCCATAGTGAGAGTTCTGATAAAGGTCTACGACCCCGTCTTCCACCTGGCGGTCAGGTTCAGGTATCTTATGCTGGTTCTCTTTGTCCTCATGGCGGTCTCAACCGTTTACTTCTACAACAAGCTGGGCAGGGAGTTCATGCCACCCCTCAACGAGGGAACCCTCCTCTACATGCCCACCTCGGTCCCGAGCGTCTCAAGACAGGAGATCTTCAGGATCATAAACCTCCAGGACAGGATCCTGAAGCAGTTCCCCGAAGTCGAAACGGTCTTCGGTAAGGCCGGGAGGGCGGAGACCGCAACCGACCCCGCCCCCCTCTCCATGATAGAGACCTGGATAACGCTGAAGCCCGAAAGCGAGTGGAGAAAGGTAAAGGTAAAGAGGTTCTACTCGGACTGGGATATTCCCGAATGGTTAAAGGACGTACTCAGGAAGGTGTTCCCCGAGGAGAGGAGGATAACGTTCACCGAACTCCTCAGGGAGATGGACAGGGCTGTGTGGGTCCCCGGCCTTTCCAACATGTGGACCATGCCCATAAAGGGAAGGATAGACATGATAACCACAGGGATCCAGACCCCACTCGGTATAAAGATATACGGGGACGACATAACGACCCTGAACAGGATAGCTCAGGAGATGGAGCAGATCCTGAAGGACGTTCCGGGGATCATGAGCGTGTTCGGCGAGAGGGCCATAAAAGCGACCTACGTTGAGATAAGGCCGAGGAGGGAGGTTCTTGAAAGGTACGGCCTCACTGTCGCGGACCTGAACGTCGCGGTTGCCCAGCTCCTTGCCAACTCCCCCGCCTCCACGATGATCCTCGGGAGGGAGAGGTACAGCATAACGCTCGGTGTTCCCCTGGACTACAGATACGAACTTGAGAACATGATGATACCCCTGAAAGACAGACTCGTACCCCTATCCGCGGTTGCGGACATAGTGAGGACAGAGAGCCCGAACGTTATAAAGTCCGAAAACGGACTCCTTGTGAGCTACGTCTTCATAACACCCTCTCCGGAGGTTGACATGGGAACCGTGATAGAGAGGTCAGAAAGGGCCCTGAAGGAAAAGCTGGAGCTTCCCAAAGGTTACTACTACGAGTGGAGCGGTCAGTTCGAGTACTGGAAGAAGGCTCTTGAAAACCTTAAAGTCATAGTCCCCATAGTCATACTGCTCATAGTCCTCCTCGTGTGGTTCACTTTCAACAGACTGTTTGAGACGGTCCTTGTCCTCCTCACCTTACCCGTAGCCACCTTCGGCGGGGTCATGCTGATGTACCTCCTCGGTTACAACATATCCATAGCGTCCATAGCGGGCTTTCTCGCCCTTCTGGGCATAGCTGCGGAGATGGGTATAGTGATGGTCGTTTACATACAGAACTCCCTGGTTCACAGAGCACTGGAACTCGGGGGAAGGATAGGGACAAGAGAGGAGGCCTTCGAGGCTATATACCAGGGAGCGGTGAAGAGGATAAGACCCATATTCATGACCTTCTCCGCCATACTTCTCGGCCTGCTTCCCATAATGAAAGGACACGGGACAGGAAGCGAGGTGATGTCCAGGATAGCAGCCCCCATGGTTGGCGGGATACTTTCCACCTTTATCATAGTCCTCCTCTTCGTACCAGCCCTTTACGCCATATACATGGAGCTGAGGGTAAAAAGAGGTGAGTGATAAAATATTTCCATGGTCTTTTTCCTCCTTCCCTGGAGCTCCAGGCAGTCTAGGATAAACACCGTAAATAGAGACCTCTGGGAGGTGGAGAACAGGTTCAGGGGCCTTGACCCCTTGAGAAGGTCCCTGATCTCCGAGTTCGGTGTGAAGACCAAACCCCTCGCCCCTGTCTGGAGACGCTACAGGGGGAAGTTCTGGGAGGAGCTCTGCCTGTGGGCATTACCCGGAAGGGTTGTCAGTGAGATCGAGGAAAAAGGACTGGTCCTCTCCCCCCTTTTCGGTGTACTCGGTGTGGGTGATGCGATCCCTGAATACCCTGTCAGGTGGGAGTGGAAGTTCAACGGTTCGGACCTCCTCAGCTTCTGGCGGAGACACCTGGAGGGTGTGATCGGCGACCTGCTCAGGGGTTCGGTTGTATTTGACTTTGCGGGTTCCAGGGAGAGGTCGGTCATCAAGCTTCCCGAGGACTGTATCAGGGTGCTCTTTGAGTATTACAGGGCGGGGAACAGGGTCAGGAACTCCTTGGCTCACAGGGCCTACACCCTGAGGTACATCGTGGAGATGGGTGTGGGTCTCGATGACCTCGGAAGGATAAACTTCCTGGACTACAGGGTGAAGGAGATCTCACAGAACGGGAACACGGTGAAGGTCGTTATGGAAGGTGAGGGAAGGTATATATGATATCCGTAGTCATTCCTGCCTACAACGAAAGGGATAACGTTGAACCCCTCTACAGGAAGCTGAAAAGTGTGCTGGACCGTCTCGATGAGGACTACGAGATCCTGTTCGTGGACGACGGGAGCACGGACGGGACCTTTGAGGTCCTCAAGAACATAGCGGACAGGGACAGAAAGGTGAAGGTTATAAGATTCAGGAGGAACTACGGTCAGACAGCAGCTATGTACGCGGGTTTCGACCACGCTAAGGGTGATGTGATCGTGACCATGGACGCTGACCTACAGAACGATCCCGAGGACATACCGAGACTCCTGGAGAAGATAAAGGAGGGCTATGACATAGTAAGCGGTTGGCGTAAGGACAGAAAGGATCCTCTCATATCGAGAAAGATCCCCTCCTGGATAGCCAACTGGATCATCTCCAAGGTCACAGGGGTGGAACTCCACGACTACGGGTGCACCCTCAAGGCTTACAGGTCTGATATAGCAAAGAGGTACAGACTCTACGGGGACATGCACAGGTTCCTGCCCGCT
>JAUZRJ010000157.1 GCA_030950545.1 Aquificota bacterium
TAGGCCTATCTCTTTGAGAATATCGTCTATAATACAGAAGTAAGTTGTTATTTCTAATTCTGTCATTCTTTCACCTCCTGCCTTTTTAGGTGGGGGGCTTTCATCCTTTTATAATCTTACCTACCTCGCAAGTCGGGTTATTATAGTCCCTCAGTCTACCAGGACCATAACGAGGGACAGGTCCTCTTCGGGGGAGAGGGACCTGTAGAGGTTAAGGATCCTGTCCGCGCTTCTTTCCACGTCCGTGTCTATGAGACCGCAGAGGTCTTCGTCCCCGATCTTACCAACCGCACCGTCCGAGATGAGCAGGAAGACGTCCCCCCTCTCGCAGGTTCCCTCCCTCAGGACCACGTCCGGCGTCCAGTCTATACCGAGGACGGAGACGTACTTCCTCCCGCCCCTGACCTTCACCTGGTCAACGGTAAGCATCTCTATCCACCCCCTCCTCCACAGGTAGATCCTGGAATCCCCCACGTGGCCTATCAGGTAGCTGTTCCCGTTAAAGCTCAGAAGGCTGAGGGTTGTCCCGGTCACGTGCCTGTCGCCGAGCTTTGCTATCTCGTCCATTATCTTCCTGTTTGCCCTGTTGAAGAAGGCGTAGATCTCATCAATGGACCTGAAGGGCCTTTCCTCCGAAACGAGCCTGACCGCCTTCTCCGCCGCGACAGAAGCCCCCCTCCCCACACCCATACCGTCAGCGACCGCGAAGGTGTCCTCCGAGAAGAACACCCTGTCCGCGTAGGTTTCCCTGTCCCTGTAAAACTCCCTCACCGCGTACCTCAAACCAGACCCTCCTTCAGGAGGTACTCCCTCAGATCAACCGCTGTCCTGAACCTCTTCCTGTGGTCCCTCTCAAGGAGCCTCTCCATCAGCCTCGCCACCTCAGGGGAAAGTCCCTCCGGTATATCGACCTTCCCCTCCCTGTTTTTTCTCAGCTTCTCCCTCCTGTCCTCTGTATGAAAGGGGTCCCTGCAAAAGAGGAGGAAGTGAAAAAGACAGCCCAAGGAGAATATGTCACTGCTCCT
>JAUZRJ010000158.1 GCA_030950545.1 Aquificota bacterium
AAGGAGGGTTGAGCCATGGAAAGGAACATGGCTCTCTGGGACAGGGTCATCCGGGTGATCCTCGGTATAATCTTCATCGTTCTGGCGGTCCAGAACGGGGGAGCCTGGTGGATACTGGGAATACTCGGGATAATCTTTATAATCACCTCGGTGGTGGGATTCTGTCCCGTTTACAAGATCGTTGGTCTCAAGACCCTCAGGGAGGCTTGAAGGTACTCACGGTAGACTACGGTACCAAGTTCATAGGCCTCGCGGTAGGGGACACGGAGCTTAAGGTGGCTGTCCCGAAGGGGAGGATCAGGGGCGGGGAGGGTGCTCCGGAGAGGATAGCCAGGATAGTTGAAGAGAGCGGTGTGGAAAGGGTAATAGTGGGTCTTCCCTTAACACCCTCCGGAAGGGAGGGGCGGAGGGCGGAAGAGGTCAGGAGGTTTGTGGACAGGTTGAGGGAAACCCTTCCCGGCGTTGATATCCAGCTCTGGGACGAGAGGTACACAACCGAGGAGGCCCTGAGGAGGCTTTCGGGTCTTCCCCCGAAGAAGAGGAAGGAGCTGAAGGACGAGATCGCGGCCCTTGTGATCCTCGAGGAGTATCTTCAATCGTTATGAAGAAAAGGGCTTTCCTCATAACCCTGCCCGTGGTCCTTATAGTTTCGTACTTTATCTACATATTCCTGCCCGTTTACGTGGAGGAGGAGACCGTGGAGATAGCCTACGGAACGCCTACGGTTGAGATAGTCAACATCCTCAAGGAGGAGGGGATAATAAGGAGCAGGCTTTCCTTCCTCATAATACACGCCTTCAGAAAGGAGAAGCTGGAGGCGGGTGAGTACGAGTTCGACGGTTACGTCACGCCCTTTGAGGTCTACGAGAAGATATCCAGAGGGATCCACAAGATCCACAGGATTGTCATACCCGAGGGTAGCGACATATACGACATAGCGGAGATACTCCACTCAAAAGGTATATGCAGGAAGGAAGACTTCATAAGGTACGCCACATCCCCCGAGGTCCCCAAAAGATACGGACTGAACACCCTCACCATGGAGGGTTTCCTGTTTCCGGACACCTACTTCTTCTCCAAGAACACCCACCCCCTCAGGGTAATAGAGGTGATGCATAAAAACTTCCTGGATAGGACGGAGGACCTCAGGGAGGAGGTAAGAAGAAGGGGTATTTCCCTGGAAAAGTGGGTCACGATAGCCTCCATGATAGAGAAGGAGACCTTCTGGGAGGAGGAAAAGCCCTTAATAGCCGCTGTCATATACAACAGGCTCAAAAAGAGAATGAAGCTCCAGATAGATCCCACTGTGATCTACGCCCTCAAGAGGAGGGGGCTCTGGAAGGGAAGGCTCACAAGGGAGGACATGACCATAGACGACCCCTACAACACCTACCTCTACTTCGGCCTCCCGCCCACACCGATATGCAATCCGGGGCTCAGCTCTTTAAGAGCCGCCCTCTACCCAGCCAAGGTGGACTACCTCTACTTTGTGATAGACCCGAAGAGGCGTAAACACCTCTTCAGCAGGACCTACTCGGAACACCTCAGGAACGTGAACCGCTTAAGGAGGGCAAGGTAACGTTGTAAAATTATGGTGTGATAAAGATCTACGCTCTCTCGGGCGGAAGGGTAGAGGAGAGGGAAAGGTCGGATTTCGAGAAGGTAAGCAGGACGGGAATCGTCTGGGTTGACGTTCTGGACCCGACCGAGGAGGAGATAGGCTGGCTCAGGGAGAAGGTGGGCTTTGAGATGCCCTCGAAGGAGGTGATGGGGGACATAGAGATAAGCTCCAAGTACATGGAGGAAGGGGACTCC
Organism: Aquificota bacterium; assembly: GCA_030950545.1. Classification (GTDB taxonomy): domain Bacteria; phylum Aquificota; class Aquificia; order Aquificales; family Aquificaceae; genus Hydrogenivirga. Next base: position 1,816 of record JAUZRJ010000158.1, read on the forward strand.
ATAAGCATAAACATGTCCTTCGTTATACAGCAGAAGGAGGAGATAATCGTGGAACCCGTCTTCTTCTTCATAAGGGAGAGGTTCTTCGTCACCTTAAGGTACAGGGACATACCCGCCATAATGATCTTTCTGGCGAGGCTCAGGGCGAACAGGTCCTACGTCCAGTTCGCGGAGTCCCTGTTCAGCGAGATCCTGAGCATAGAGGTGGACAGGGTGGGTGACAGGCTCGAGATCCTCGGGAGGCGCATAAGGAAGATATGGAAGCAGATCTTCGTCGAGCAGTCCCAGGAGCTCATAAAGGACATAGCCTACTACGACGAGCTCAACATAACCCTCAGGGAGTCCATAAACGAGAAGATCAGGGTCCTCTCCCACTTTGTTAAGAGCCCGCTCATAAACGCCCAGACGAAGAGGGAGCTGAAGGTCCTCATGGACGACCTCTCGACCCTCCTCGATTACACATCCTTCTACATGGAGAAGATAGACAGCATTCAGAACTCGCTTCTCGGTCTTATAACCATAAGGCAGAACGAGGCGGTGAAGGTCTTCACCGTTATAGCCACCATATTCCTTCCCGCAACCCTCATAGCGAGCATATTCGGTATGAACTTCGAGTTCATGCCCGAACTCAGCTGGAAGTACGGCTACCCCTACTCCCTTCTTCTGATGGTGGGGGTTACCCTTTCGCTTCTCTTCTGGGTGAGGAGGAAGGGGTGGCTCTGAGGGGAAGGTTAAGACCCGAAGACGCCCTCGTTCTCGTCTTTGCCCTGGTCTCCGTCCTCTACCCGCTTATAGTAGCCCTCGTCATACACCAGCAGGAGGTGGAGACTGTGTCGCGGGTGAGGGAGGTCTACTCCGTACTTCTCGGCCTGTCGGACTGCGGGAGGGTGGATGACGTGGTTCCCCTGCTTGATCCCGACCTCCTTCGGAGGATAGGGGGTCCTGAGGGTGTGAGGAGGATGTGTGAGGAAGCCAGAAGGACCGGCGGGGAGGTCTCCGAGGTCCTGGTGAGGGAGGGAAAAAGGATATTTTTGAGGGTAAAGAGGGACGGGCTGGTCCTGACCCTGAGGGCTAAGTCTTCCGGGAGCGACATCCTGGTGGAGGATATCAGCTATGTTCAAGGGAGTGGACATAGGCGGGACCTTCGTTAAGGTTCTCTGGGAGGACGGGAGAAGGGAGAAGCACTACATAAGGGACATAAAGGGAGACAGGGACCTTTTTCTGGAGAGGATAAGGGAGATAGCCCTCGACGGAGATCCGGACGGTGTGGGTCTGGCGGTCGCGGGCTTCACCTCAAAAGAGGGTGTGGTCTTCAGGTCTCCCAACATACCCTCCATAGACGGTGTTGACTTTAAGGAACTCCTCGGGAAGACGGAGGTCGCGGTCGGGAACGACGTGACCTTAGGAGCCTACGGGGAGTGGTTTTACGACCACAGGGACTCGGAGGTCCTCATCCTTGTTGCTGTCGGAACAGGTCTCGGTGGCGGTCTGGTCCTCGGGGGCAGACCGTACCTCGGGGTGAGCGGTTCCGCGATGGAGATAGGCCACCACATAGTCGAGAGGGGAGGGTATCCCTGCAGTTGCGGTAGAAAGGGTTGCTGGGAGGCTTACTGCTCATCTTACGGTCTTGAGAGGATGTACAGGGATTTGGGCGGTGAGGGGGTGTCGGACCGTGAGGTCGTGGACAGGGCAAAGGGAGGGGAGGAGACCGCCCTGAGGGCTGTGGAGACTTTCAGGGAGTATCTCCTCACCGGTCTTCTTAACCTCGTCCACATACTCAACCCGGACTGTGTTGTCCTCGCGGGCGGTGTGATCGAGGGGGTGAAGGACCTCCTAGGAGACCTCGAAAGAGACCTGAAGGAGAGGGTCGAGACCCTGCCGGGCGGAGACCTTAGGGTGAGCTTCTCAAGTTCGGGTGAGTTCATGGGTGCGAGGGGAGCCCTGGCTTTTATTCTGAGCCAGCACACCGATATATAGTTGTAGGATGGAAGGGAGAAGGGTAGAAGGCGTCTTTTTAGACTCCTCAATTCTGAGAAACAGGGCACAGGAGGCCTACAGGGCCTCAAGGGTTATGGAGATAAGGGTCCTCTCCAGCGTTCCGGAGGCGCTTCTTGCTTCCCTCGGTGACACGGGTTCCAGGTTCACCGCCCTCGTGAGGGAGGTAACACCTCAAAAGGTTATCCTAATGCTCGAGAACGGCTACGAGATACACGCGGAGAACAGACTGAGCAGACCTGTAAAAGAGGGTGAGAGACTGACCCTGCTACTCGAGTCAAAGAACCCCTTTGTCCTGAGGGTGGAAAGAAGCTTCCTGTCCACGGGGATCAAGGAGATATGGAGGTCCGTCCTCGAGGGGGTGTCCTTCATAAAGCTGAACCCAGAAAGGATCAGGGAGTCCTTTGAGAACTCAGGACTTATCTACGAGAGGAAGGTCTGGGAGTTCCTGAAAGGCGACCTGGAGAGGAGCTCCCTTGAGAGGGACACCAAGTTCGTACTCCTCAGGAGACTCAGCGGTTTTAACACATCACAGATAGAGGAGGTCCTGAGGTGGCCCGGTCTTCCCGAAGATCTCAGGGAAAAGGCGGACCGTGTACTCGAGCTCGCCAGAAGGGGTGACAGGGTCGGGTTCCTGGCGGGCGTGAGGGAGCTGTCTTCAGAGGTCTCCCGCAGGATAACCCTTCTGGAGGGTGAGATAAACAGCTTCAACACAGCGGTCGCCCGCAGGGTGAGGACGCTGTTCTCAAAGCTGGAGGATCTGTTCAGGAGCCTGGGTGTGAGGGTCCACCTGAAGGGGGAAACCTTTATCAGCAACCCGAAGGCCCTGGACGTGATCAGAAGTGTGATAGATAGCCTCAAGCTGAGCAGGTGGGGTGAGGCGGTGGAAAAGCTGAGGATAGTCGGTTTTGAGGTGAAGGACCCTGAGATCATCCCCGCTCTCAGGGACAGGATCCTCAGCCAGATGGAACCTCTCGTGAGAGGTGCGGTTCAGGGACTCCTTGAGGACGTGAAGGCGGAGGACCTGAGGAGCGTCATGGAGACCTTCAGGGAGAAGCAGGAGGAACTCGAAAACCTGAGGATATTCAGGGAGAACTTGGAGGGAAGCGTACCCAAAGGTGTAAGGGAAAACCTCCACAGGTTGGACCTGATCGGACACCTGCAGGGCTACCTGATCTCAAGGGGCGGGAGGAAGTTCATCCTGCCATTCAAAACCGAGGAGGGGAGAGGCGTTCTTTTGTTCTCCCTCGAGAACACCTACAGGATACTTGTGAAGATCGACTTCGATGATGGTTTTATAGGCGTCATAATGGAGGCCCCGAAGGTAAAAAACCCGGGGCATGTTAACATAACCTTCATCACCGACATCCCCGAGGCGGAGAGGGAGATAGAGCTCAGGTCAGGCGATCTGAAGAGGGACATCGAGGAGGTGGGTCTGAAGCTGAGAAGGTTCGAGGTGAAGGGTATGAAAAGGGAGGACCTGGAAGAGAGGATCGTGGATGAGATCGGTGAGGATGCATCCTTCACGCTGAGGGTGTAAGATGGCGGAGAGAAAGAAGGCTGTCGCACTCAGATACGACCCCGAAAAGGACAGGGCCCCCGTTGTGGTAGCGAAGGGAAGGGGTGAGCTGGCGGATAGGATAATAGAGATCGCAAAAAGAGAGGGCATACCCGTAGTTGAGAACAGGGACCTCATAGAGGCACTCCTCAGGATAGAGGTCTTCGAGGAGATACCCCCCCAGCTTTACGAGGCGGTGGCAAGAGTCCTCGTCTTTATAAGGTCTATCCGGTCCTCTCCACCTTCAGGGTGAGCCCTTTAACCTCAACGACCTTCACCCTGTCTCCCTTTTTTATGTCCTGGTCGCTCTCCGCGTTCCATATCTCCCCGTGGACCATGACCTTACCCCTGCCCTTCCTGAAGCTGGTTATAGCCTCACCCTCCTCACCGATCATGCCCTCGGACCCGGTGAGCTTCTTTTTCTTCTGGGCTTTCAGTCCGAACCTTCCCGCTATCAGGAAGAAGGCGGTGCTGGCGAGGACCACCGTCGCTATGACCGATTTGGGAAGGTCCCCGTACGGGGACTCAGGGTCTATCAGGAACAGGGAGCCAAGGGCAAGGGAGATTATACCCCCCACGGTTAAAGCCCCGAAGGTGGGCGTTATGAGCTCAAGAACGAAGAGCAGTATACCGAGGATGATGAGCAAAAGGCCAAGCCAGTTCATGGAGATAAGGGAAAGCCCGTACAGACCCAGGATGAGGCTTATAGCACCGACCACACCCGGTACTATCGCACCCGGGTTGTAAAGCTCAAAGAATATCCCGTAAAACCCTATCATCAGAAGCAGGTAGGCTACGGTCGGGTTTGTGAGGATCTTCAGGATCTGCTCCTTCAGGTTCTCCTCCACATAAACGACCTCTCTGTCCTTCAGTTCTACCTCCCTTTCAGCTCCGAACTTCCTGAACTTCCTGCCCTCTATCTTCCTCAAAAGGTCGCCGAGGTCGGTCGCTACCAGGTCTATGACTCCCTTTTTCAGGGCCTCCTCCGCGGTGAGGGCCAGGCTCTCCCTGACCATCTTCTCGACCACCTCTGTGTTCCTTCCCTTTTCCCTGGCTATACTCCTCACAAAGGCGAGCACATCCTGGAGGATCTTCTCCGCCATGACGTCTTTCTCCTTCTTGTCCCCGTCCTCCCTTCTCCCTCCCGGAGAGAGCTGAACAGGATGGGCTGCGCCTATGTTGGTGCCCGGAGCCATAACCGCTATGTCCGCAGCTATCGTTATGATGGCCCCCGCGGAGGCAGCCCTCCCTCCGGGCGGGTAGACGAAGACGACGACCGTCAGGGGTGTCATCTGGAACCTCTGGACTATTTTCCTCGTGGAGTCCACAAGGCCTCCGGGTGTGTTCAGCTCAAGGACGAACACCTTACCACCTTCCCTCTCCGCCTTGGTGATAACCCTGTCTATGAAGTCAGCGGTTATGGGAGTTATGGGACCCTCCCACTTGGCGACAAAGACCTTGCTGAGAGAGACACCCGCAAGGAGAAGGACCGCAAGAAGAATTTTAATCATAACCCCTTATTATTAATCTTAATGGAACTCCGTATAAGGGAGATGAAGGAAGAGGACCTTCCCCGCGTTTACGCTATAAACAGGCTTTCCTTCACAACGGACGCGTGGAGCGAGGAAGCGATGCAAAGGGAGTTCAGACTTCCCTACTCCCTGAGGTTCGTTGTGGAGTCCGGAGGTGAGATCGTAGCTTATGCGTTTGTGTGGCTGATAAAGGGGGAGGCCTTTCTGATGACCTTAGCGGTAGCTCCAGAGTGGCGGGGTAAAGGTGTGGGGAAGTGGTTTCTCAGGAAGATCGTCGAACGTCTTAAGGGTAAAGCTGAGGTGGTCTCTCTGGACGTCAGGAAGTCCAACATACCCGCCATAAGACTCTACAGGTCCCTCGGCTTTAAGGTGGTTAGAGAAAGACTCCGGTTTTACTCGGACGGCGAAAACGCTCTCCTTATGGAACTTCAACTTGATAAAATTGAAATGCATGCGGGAGATAAGGGGAAAACCGCTGAGCCTGTTGATAGATGAGGGAAGTATAAGAAAAAGGGTGAGGGAGCTCGCAAGGGAGATAGAGAAGGACTTCTCCCATTCCGAGGGAGAACCTGTTGTTGTGGGGCTTTTAAAGGGAGCCTTCATATTCGTTGCGGACCTTGTGAGGGAGATGGATATCGCAGTCGTCGTTGACTTCCTCTGGGTCTCGAGCTACGGCCAGTCAACGGAAAGCTCGGGCGTGATAAAGGTCCTCAAGGACCTGGACACGGATGTGGAGGGAAGATGGGTCCTCCTGGTGGATGACATCCTGGACACGGGCCTTACCCTTAAGGAGATCCACACATTCCTTCTCAGGAAGAAGCCCGCGGTCCTCAGGACCTGTGTATTCCTCGAGAAGGAAGGGAGGAAGAAGGTGGACTTTAACCCGGATTACATCGGCTTTAAGGTCCCTAACAAGTTCCTGGTAGGCTACGGCCTTGACTGGGGAGAGATGGGAAGGAACCTCAAGGGCATATACGCGGTGGAGTCGTAGGGGGCTATCTATGAAGGCGCTCATCCTTGAGAAGTTCGGGGGACCCGAGAACCTCAGATACGTGGAGGACTTCACCGACCCTGAGCCGAAGGAGGGTCAGGTAAGGGTTAAGGTGAAGGCGGTAGCCCTCAACCACCTGGACATATGGGTGAGGATGGGAGCTCTGGCGGTCAGACCCGAGCTTCCCCACATACTCGGCTCGGACGTGAGCGGTGTGGTCGAGAAGACAGGTCCCGGAGTGGGAAGGTTCAGGGAGGGTGATGAGGTCGTGGTTGCTCCGGGTCTTTCCTGCGGAGTATGCGAGATGTGCCAGTCGGGTAAGGACAACCTGTGCAGGGAGTACGATATACTCGGCCTCAGGTCAAAGGGAGGCTATGCGGAGTATGTGGTGGTCCCCGAGAGGAACCTGATACCCAAGCCGAGAAACCTGTCCTTTGAGGAAGCCTCCAGTTACCCGCTCACCTCCCTTACCGTCTGGAACGCCCTCGTTGACAAAGGGGGAGTAAAACCGGACGACAGGGTCCTCATATGGGCGGGCTCTTCCGGTGTGGGCGTGATGGCTATACAGGTAGCCAAGCTCTTCGGGGCTTTCGTTATAGCGACCGCGGGAAGCGATGAGAAGGCAAAAAGGTGCAGGGAGCTGGGTGCGGACCTCGTGATAGACCACTACAAAGACGACGTGGTTAAGAGGGTTAGGGACATCTTCAGGGAAGGTGTTGACATAGTTGTGGACCATGTGGGTTCCGCTACCTTCAGGAAGAGTATAGAGTGTCTTAGGAGGGGCGGGAAGCTCGTCTTTTTCGGGACGACCACGGGAAGCGAAGCAGGAATAGACCTGCGGTACATATTTGTCAGGGAGATAACCCTCCACGGCGTTTACATGGGCGGAAGACACAACCTGTTCAGGATAACCCGACTCTTTGAGGAGGGAAAGCTCAGACCCGTTGTGGACAGGGTCTTCAACCTCAGGGAAGGTCCCGAAGCCCACAGGTATCTTGAAGCTTCCAGACACTTCGGCAAGGTGGTTCTGAGGGTGGGAGGATGAACCTTAAAGATATCTCTAAGCTCCTGAGCGTTCATCATTTTACCCTGTACAGAACCAGTATAGGGAAGTTATCGTAAATAAGCTCAAAATATTTATTTGAGAACCTCTTGAGAATATACCAGTTTACAAGATTTGAGTTGATCAACTCGTTTGCCACCAGTGCTGAGAAGTAATTCCCTTTTGACTTTATAACAAACAAAGTATAATTTCCATTGTTTATGTTTTCAGATTTCAGTTCA
>JAUZRJ010000159.1 GCA_030950545.1 Aquificota bacterium
GACCTCGTTATAGGGATAACAACCTCGGGAAAGGTCCCCGCCCTCTCGAGAAGGGTGAGGGAGATAGTAGAGAAGTGCCTTCCCGACGATATAGAGGAGGTCCTGCGGACCCTTGCGAAGGAAAGGGCGTCAATGGTGAAAGGCGAGAAGAGGCAGAGGAAGATAAAGGATCTGGTGAACAAACTTATACCTTTAAAGGATGAAGGTGGTTGAGAACCCTGTTGTCGTCTTTGAAAAGGGCATATACAGGCCTGAGCCCACACGCTTCTGGATTCTGGACAGGAAGATGAGGGGTGAGATCTCAAAGCTGGAGGCGGAAGGCTGGATAAGGAGGTTCTCCGAGATGATCACCGGGGACGAGGATATGTTTGAGTTCTTCGTAAAGCTACACGAGAGAGAGGTAAGGAAGAGGGAGGAGATCCTGAAAAGGGACTTTCCCGAAGTATACCACGGGACGGGGAAGTGGGACCTTGTCTGCAAGAGGGTGCTCCTCAACCCGGACATAGGTATAGGGGGTATAAGGAGGTTCAGGGAAAAACCCTTTAAGGTCAGGTGCCTTCACCTCTGGACAGCCTATCACCTGGGAGACCCGGAGTTCAGCAACCCGATAGGAGAGTTCGTCCTGTCTAAGATCTGATCTTCCTGCAGAAGACCAGGTATGCGGTGTGTCCCACCATTGTGTCTTCAGGCCTGAACCTTTCGGGAACGGTCTTGTAGTATCTTACGAGGATCTCGAGGACCTCCACACCGCCGAAGAGGTCTCCGAGGCTCTTGAGAAGATCGCTAACCTGGTTGGCGGTGGGAAGAAGAAAACCTGCGGGAGACCCGTCCTTCAGAACACTGTGGACCTTCTCAAGGTAAGGGACAGGGTCCTTCACGTCCACAAAGACCGCGTCAAAGAACCCTTCGGGAACATCCGCCCTCAAAAAGTCCCCGAGGTAAAATCTCACGTTTTTCCCTAGGCCGAAGCGGGAGAGGTTCTCCTTCGCGGTCCTGTGGAACTCCTCCACCTCCTCGTAGGTCCACACCTCCCCCGCCACTGAGGCCAGAACCGCGCACAGGGCACCGCTCCCCGTTCCGAACTCAAGGACTCTGGAGTCTTTACCTAGTCCGAGCTTGAGGGCTATAAAGAAGGCGTCCTTCGGGTATATGATCTGTGTTCTCCTCGTGAAGCCAAGAAGCACCATCTCTTCAAGCGTTGGCCTGAAGACCTCAAACCTCCCTATCCTGACACCCTCGGGCTTACCCACCACATCCCTGAACCTCAGGACGTCCTTCCTGACGTTAAGGGAGTCCGCGGGGTCCAGCCTCCTCAGGTACCTCTTCTCACCGTACCTTATAAGGATCCAGTCCCCTTCCCTGAACATGGAAGAATATCTTACTGCCTGACCTTCAGGTATCTCTCTACGTCGAGGACCTTGAAGATGTCCTTGAAGGGTCTAAGCTGGAGCTCAAGCTCCTCCTCCTGCCTCTCCTCACCGAACTCCTGGTTGCTCACATCGAGCATGAAGCTGAGGAGATTGAGAAGCTGTCTCTCCTCCTCCTCGTTGGGGTTCTTCACAAGGTGTATCTTGCCCTCGGAGAATACCAGGAAGGGATACTTGGCGACCTCCCTGAGGACTATGGAGTTTATCTTGGAGGGTGAGTGCTTCATGAAGATGCTTATTATCTCGTTGATCATGAAGAGGTAAACCTTGGAGGCTATGTTGTCCACCTTGGAAAAGAAGTACAGGCTCACGAAAAAGGGCTCCTCAAAGAGGAGGGAAGGACTCAGCTTGAATGTGCCGTCCACCTCCATCAGGGTTATAACCAGCCTGCCCTCCCTGAAGATTACGAACCTGTCTCCCTTCCTCTCGGATATGAGGAGAAGAGCGTTCTTCTTGTATTTGCTAAGACCGAGGAACAGCTTGCTTATCTCCATGAAGTTACTGCTCACCGTGTCTATATCCGGCTTCCCGAGGTATCTGAGGGCTACGAACCTGACTATGCTCCTGTCCAGGGACACGAGGCTCAGCTCCGCGTTCTTGTCGGGGCTGAGCAGGAACTCAAACAGGTCAAAGTCCGGGGGGTAAACAGCGAATATGTCCCCGTTCTCGTAGAACAGGTTTATTGTGTACGTGGGCGATGAGATCTTGGCTATTCCGGAGAAACTACTCGTCTTTAAGCTCTCCAGTATGGCGAGTATGTTCACCCTCTTCAGGGGGACCTTCTCCATCACGTAGTCTATCTCCAGCTCCTCGGTCATCTCGCCCTCCCTGAACTCGTATATGTCGAGCTTCCCTTCCGAAAGGAGGTCCTTTATCCTCCTCACGACGCTGACTATCGGTGCTTTGGCAAGGGATATGGCCTCCACCACGTTTTTACCCTCAAAGAAAGAAACCTCAGCCCTCTTGTCCAGGGCTTTAAAGATGGCGTAAGGGGATATGACCTTCTCGATGATGCTGTCGAGCTCTTTCCTCACTATGGTCGCCTGTATCATAAGCTCATCACCGCTCACAGGGTTGCTGAGGGGTATCCCCTTCATGCGTGTGTCCTCGTAAAAGGCGAAAAAGCCCTCCGGGTTTGCGAGCATCTCCGCCACGCAGTAAACGAGAAGGTTGTAGTGGTTTACGCTCCTCTTTCCCGCCAGGTTGAGATCACACTTGAACTCCACAACCTGCCCTTCCTGGACCTTGAGGGATAGGAAGTATCTGTTCACAAACAGCTCGAGTATCCCGCTCCTTCCCTGAAGGAGGCCCGGGATTACATCACTGAGCCCACGGGAGTCCCCTATGTAGCCATAAAACATCGCCCGCCTATCCTACCATCTTCCTGAACTTTTCCATGAGCTCTTCCCTTATGAGGTCGAACGTCTCCTCCACCCCCTTTCCCTGGACCGCAACCGCCTCGGTGGTCTTCTTCCCGGGTATGTAGACCTCCTTCCTCAGGACCTCCACGGGAAGGGCATCAGGAAGGTCCCTCTTGTTGTACTGGATCACTATGGGTGTGCTTTCAAGGTCCTTTCCGTAAAGCCTCAGGTCCTCCTCCAGTACCCTTATGAACTCTTTGTTTTCGGAGAGACGCCTCTCGGAAGAGTCCACCACGAAAACGACCCCGTCCGCTCCCCTCATGACCATCTTCCTTATATCCCTGTATATGTCCTGCCCCGGAACCGTGTATATGGAGAAGGTGATGGTGAAGCTGTCCACTTTCTCCTTTTTGGTTATGAAGTCAAAGACCAGCGTCCTCTCCTCTTTCGTGTCAAAGCTGAGAACGTCAAGACCGCTACTCCTTGCGAGCTGTTCTATGTTCGTGGTCTTACCGGAAAGGGCTATGCCGTGGTAAACGACCTTAAACCTGACTATCCCTTTTGAGGAGTCGATGAGCATAGCTTCTCCCCCCTTTTATCTTTAATCTATTCCAGCTAAAGCACCCGACGCAAACGGGTGTGTAGGACCTGTACCCCATACCACAGACACCGCATACCCACAGATCCAGAACTTTCAGCACCTCCTTGCAGGTGTCTCTGCCCTTCTGAGTTAAGAATCTTATCGGAGGGGACACCTTCTCTTTTAGCTCTTCCAGTCTGTCATCCATTCCAAGGTCCGTGTATAGAAGGGCAAGGAGGTCTGGATCGAACGTGTCCTTCCTTTCCACGGTCAGGTCCAGTATGGCGGGGGAAAGGACCCTCCTCTCCCAGAGCAGGGCGAGGAGATCACTCCCCATGCCCTCTTTGAGTGCTTTCTCAAACACCTTGGCCCTTTTGTCCTCCTCCGCGGTCGAGATCATCAGAGCTGTGGAGCTTAAGGTTCTGGGAAGGCGGTCTATCTCATCAAGGGCTTTTTCTCCTAGAGCTTCCGACAGCATGGAGGCGAGGACCTTTTCCTCTTCCTGTTTCATGGGCTGTTCAGAATCTTTCACCAGACTCCTCTGCAGGTCAACCGCCTTCATGTAG
>JAUZRJ010000016.1 GCA_030950545.1 Aquificota bacterium
TCCCCTGCTTGGGAGGGTCTTTGAGGGAGCTCCGACGGGCGTGGACGCCTTGACTTCCAGCTTCGTCCTCTCCATAATGATAATCCCGTTCATGAGCGCGGTCGTCAAGGACGCCTTCGAGATGACCCCGCCCCTTCTGAAGGAAGCTGGCTACAGCCTTGGGTCCACCAGATGGGAGGTCGTGCGCCACGTGGTAATACCTTACGCCCTTCCCGGTATTATCGGCGGTCTGGTCCTTTCTGTGGGAAGGGCGCTCGGAGAGACGATGGCGGTCGCCTTCCTCACGGGAAACGTACACAAGATACCCGGAAGCCTCCTCGAACCGCTGACTACCATAACAGTCGCCATAGCCAACGAGTTCACAGAGGCGGACTCGGACATATACCTCTCATCCCTTTACTACCTCGCCCTGATCCTGTTCGTTCTCTCCTTCGGCCTTCTCCTGACAGCGAAGTTCCTTATCCTTGAGAGGCTGGGCAGGAAATGGAGAACAGCGACGCTCTGAGAAGGAACATACTGAGAAGAAAGGCGGTTAACCTCGTAATGCTGTCCCTCTCCACCCTGACCGCCCTCTACGGCCTTGTCTGGCTTTTCTGGATACTGGCGGACGTTGTGGTCAACGGCTTCAGGTTCATAAACACGGACCTCTTCCTTCAGGACCCCGCACCTCCGGGCACTGAGGGCGGGGGACTCAGACACGCCTTCCTGGGCCACTTCATAATAACCGCTCTGGCAACACTTATGGGCGTTCCCATAGGCATAGGTGCGGGCCTATTCTTCGCGGAGTACGGGAGACACTCGAGGTTTGCGGGATATCTGAGGAGCGTAACCGACGTCATAGTGAGCTTTCCCTCTATAGTTGTCGGGACCTTGGTGTACGCGATCCTGGTAAAGCCGGTCGGCCACTTCATGGGGATATCCGGGTCCGTGGCCCTTGCCCTTTTGATGATACCCGTGATAGCCATAACCACCGACGAGATCCTGAGACTGGTTCCCAACTCCCTCAGGGAGGCGGGCTACGCCCTCGGGGCCTACAGGTGGCAGGTGGTGAAGGACATAACCCTTCCCGCCGCCAAGAGAGGGATCCTGACCGGGGTTATCCTGGGTATAGCCAGGATAGCGGGGGAGACCGCCCCCCTTCTCTTTACCTCTTTCAACAGCAACTTTCTGACCCTCAACCCCTTTGAAGCGATGGCTTCACTCACGGTCACCATATTCCAGTATGCGATGGGACCTTACAAGGAGTGGCACGGCCAGGCGTGGGCTGCCGCATTTGTGCTCACCGTGGGGACGCTCCTTTTCTTCATGACCGCCAAGGCGGTGGTCCACGGTATGAGGAGATACGGTTAAAATAATTATCCCATGGAACCGCCCGTTAAGATCGAAGTGAGGAACTTCAACTTTTACTACGGAGATTTTCACGCTCTTAAAGACATAAACCTCAAGATCTACGAAAACCAGGTCACCGCCATAATAGGGCCTTCAGGTTGCGGTAAGACGACCCTGCTCAGGAGCTTCAACAGGATGCACGACCTTTACCCGGGCAACAGATACGAAGGGGAGATAATCCTCTACCCGGACGGTATAAACCTGATAGATAAAGACGTTGACCCCATAGCCATAAGGATGAGGATAGGTATGGTGTTTCAGAAACCAAACCCCTTTCCCAAATCCGTTTACGAGAACGTCGCCTACGGCCTCAGGATCAAGGGCATAAAGAAGAAGAGCGTGCTCGACGAGAAGGTGGAAGAAGCCCTGAGGGCTGCAGCCCTCTGGGATGAGGTAAGGGACAGGCTCCACGAGAACGCCTACTCCCTTTCCGGGGGTCAACAGCAGAGGCTGTGCATAGCCAGGGCTATAGCGGTCGAGCCTGAGGTTCTCCTCTTTGACGAGCCCACCTCCGCCCTTGACCCCATATCCACCGCCAAGATAGAGGAGCTCGTGGTCGAACTCAAGAAGAGGCTCACCATAGTTATCGTGACCCACAACATGCAACAGGCAGCAAGGGTTTCCGACTACACCGCCTTCATGTACATGGGCGAGCTTGTCGAGTTCGGACCTACCGAGAAGATATTCACAAAACCCGAAAGCAAGCTTACCGAGGAGTACATAACCGGAAGGTTCGGGTGATGCCTCTGGTTCAAGGATCCCTCCTGCTTGAAAAGGCTAACGACCACGGCTTTGCTGTTCCAGCCTTCAGGATAAGGACACCCGAGGTTGCCCTGGAGATACTGAAGACAGCCAGGGAGGAGAACTCACCTCTGTTCATCTGCATACCCGCGGACATAGTAGAGTGGATTTCTCCTGTGGTCAGCTTTATAAGGGAATCGGTTGGTCTTTTAGGTGTGTACGCATCGCTTCATATGGAAGGTGTTAGGGACCTGTCTTCGGTGGCCCTCGCCCTGAAGTTCGGCTTTAACTCCGTTGGCCTGGACAACGGGGGAAGGAGCTTCCTCGAGAGTGTGGAGTTCACGAGGAAGGTCGTGTCCATCTGCACACCCGCGGGTGTGTCCGTTGATGCGGATGTCGGGTATGAAACCGTTACCCCTGAGATCGCAGGAGAGTTTGCCCTCAAAACCGGGGTCGGTTCCTTAAGGGTTGGACCCGAAGCGGTCCAGGCGGTTAAGTGCGAGACTAACATGCCCGTCACAGTGGGTGAGCTGAGGGGAACCTACGAGGACGTTAGGAAGGTCGTAAGTGCGGGAGCGGACAGCGTCCTTGAGGGAGCAGGGGTGGAAACCGCATTCGTGAACAGCCTTAAGGAGGCTCTCGCAACCGGAGATGGTGATCTTCTCAGGATCATGGATGTGGCACTGAGCGGTGTGAGGGAGGTAGCTCTCAAACACATACGGGCTTGCGGGAGTTCAGGAAAGGTATCACTTCTCCTTTAGGACCCTTTTCTGGAGATCCTTTACCTTTTTAAACAGGTCATCCCATCTGTCCGAATACCTGTAGTACATCCACTCAGCGACCGCGGTCTTTTCCTCTTCGGACATACCCTGACCTATGGGTGGCATGATCCCAAAGAAGACGTAGGCGGCCTTAAAACAGACACCCTTTTCCCTTGAAGGGTTCGTTATGTAGTCCTTTACGAACTCAACAAACTCTACCTCGTTCGGATAGAAGGACTTTATCCTTGCGGAGATCAGGTTCATGGGAGGAGCGTCTATGTTCTGGGGTCTTTCACCTTTGAGGACGCTCAACCTAGCCCTGAGGAACTCCCAAATGGAGGCTTCTTCCATGTGGCAGATGGAACAGGTCCGTCTGAAGACCTCATAACCTTTCTTCAGAACATCAGGGTTTACCTCCTGAGCGAGCAGGGGAAGAGTGACCGCGAAGCTTGTTAAGATTTTTCGAATATTCATATTATCTAATTTATGGTAAGATTACTATCAAGTCAACTTATGATCTAAGAATGCGGAAGGTCGTCGTGGTCTTCGGACTTTCGGGGTCGGGCAAGTCTTTTCTGTCGAAGCTCATAAGCGAAGAGTTCGGCTACGAGTGGGTAAGGAGCGACGTGATAAGGAAAGAGATCGCGGGTATACCGTCCCACAGAAGTGCGAGATCCGGGTTCGGTGAGGGGATATACACGGAGGAGATGACGAGGAAGGTTTACACCGAGATGGTGGAAAGGGCTTCCCGCCTGATAAAGGAGGGGAAGAGGGTTGTTCTGGACGCCACCTTTCTCAAGAGGTGGCAGAGGGAGATGGTGGCCTCCCGCTTCGACAGACCCCTGTTCATACTGACCTGGGCTGAGGAAGAGGAGATAAAGAGGAGGCTCTCAAAGAGGGTTGACGTTTCGGACGCGGACTTTGAGATATACCTCAGGCAGAAGGAGGTCTTTGAGCCACCCGAGGAGATAAGCTACGTCAGGATAAACACCCAGAAAAGTAAAGAGGATTTAAAGGACCTCCTCAGCGATCTCCTTAAGTATGATCCTTGATGCCTCCGGGTTCGCGAACCTCCTTATCCTTTCGCTCATGGTCCTGTGGTCCCCGACTATCCTGTCCACCAGCCCGATCACCTTCTCCGTAGTAGCCTCTTCCTGCCTGAGGACGAAGCCTCCTCCCATCTCCTCTATCTCCTTTGCGTTGTAATACTGGTGGTCTCCAACCGCAAAGGGGTAGGGGATCATCAGGGCGGGTATCCCGAAAAGGGAGATCTCGGTGAGGGTTGAGGACCCTGCCCTGACAACAGCGACATCAACCGCGGAGTAAACGACACCCATATCGGTCCTGAAAGGGAAGACCTTTACCCTTGTAAGACCCTTCACCATGTCCTTAACCCTCTGGTAGTCTCTCTCTCCGCTTATTATCAGGGTCTGGACTCCCGTCCTCCTGGCGAAGTCAGCTCCGAGGGAGTTCACGAACTTCGCCCCCTGACTTCCCCCCATGAAGAGGAATACGGGAGAGGAGGGGTCAAAGCCCAGGATCTCCCTTGCGCTTTCCCTGCTTATTTTCGTCTCGAGGATCTCCCGCCTCACAGGAAGACCTGTCTTTATTACGTGGTCGCCCCTGAAGAACCTCCTCGTATACTCAAAGGTTATGAAGACCTTTCTGGCGGTAAGGGAAAACAGCCTGTTTGTGGAGCTGGGGACCGAGTTCTGCTCGTGGACAAAGAGGGGTTTTCTTCTGAGAAGTGTGACCGTACCCAGAGGGACGCTCACATACCCGCCGAAGATGAGGGACCTGAAATCTTCCCCGATGCGGGACCTCAGCTCAAAGAAGCTGTTGAGAAAACCCTTCACGGACCTCAGCCTCTCCTTCAGGGAGACTCCCCTCAGGGGGTAAACGTTAAGGAACAGGCTTTCGGAGGGGATCATATCCCTGAGCCTGTTCTCTATACCCCTGACCGCACCCACGTAAAGGGTCTCTATTCCCTTTCTTCTTGCTTCCTCAAGAAGAGCTAAGGCGGGGAAGAAGTGGCCACCCGTCCCGCCTCCTGAAACAACAAGCCTCATCCAACAGGTAATATACTTAAAATATGAAGCATCTCACCGACGAACAGATAAGGGACCTGAGGGAGACCCTCATGAGGATGAGGGAAAGGCTCATAGAGTCCGCGAGTGAGCAGATAAGGGACCCGTCAAACGTCACCTTTGAGGGAGGGGACGAGATAGACAGGGCGGACCTTGAGGGGGAGAGGTTCCTCACCTTCAGGATAAAGGGAAGGGAGGCGAGGCTCATCCACAAGATAGACTACGCCCTGATGAAGATGGACGCGGGAACGTACGGCGTGTGTGAGAACTGCGGTGCGGAGATACCCTTTGAGAGGCTGAAGGCGAGGCCTGTGACCACTATGTGTATAGAGTGCAAGGAGCTGGAAGAGGAACTGGAAAATGACTGAAAAGGACATGGAGTGGGCCTTTCCGAGGATAAGGAGACTGCCTCCTTACGTCTTTTCCGTTGTGAACGAGCTGAAATACAGGTTAAGACGCGAAGGAGAGGACATCATAGACCTGGGCATGGGAAACCCCACCATACCGCCCGCAAAACACATAATAGACAAACTCTGCGAGGTCGCCCAGCGACCCAACGTCCACGGCTACTCCTCCTCCAAGGGAATCCCGAGGCTGAGAAAGGCCATATGCGACTTTTACGAGAGGAGGTTCGGTGTAAAGCTAAACCCCGAGACCGAGGCGATAATGACCATAGGAGCAAAGGAGGGGTACTCCCACCTCATGCTCGCCATGATAACACCGGGAGATTCCATAATAGTCCCTAACCCCACATACCCGATCCACTACTACGCCCCGATAATAGCGGGAGGTGAGGTAAGGTCTGTACCCTTGGTGTTCGAGGAAGGTCAGGACCCTCAGGAGGAGTTCCTGAGACGTCTGTACCAGACTGTGAAGGAGTCCATGCCCCAGCCCAGGGCAATAGTGGTGAGCTTCCCTCACAACCCAACAACCATCTGCGTTGAGAAGGACTTCTTCAAGGAGCTTGTGAAGTTCGCCAGGGAGAAGGGGATATGGATCGTCCACGACTTTGCCTACGCGGACATAGCCTTTGACGGCTACAGACCGCCTTCCATACTGGAAGTTGAAGGGGCAAAAGAGGTTGCGGTTGAGCTCTACTCCATGTCCAAGGGTTTCTCCATGGCGGGATGGCGGATAGCCTTCGCTGTAGGAAACGAGAGGATCATAAAGAACCTGGCACATCTGAAGAGCTACCTCGATTACGGCGTCTTCACACCCATACAGGTAGCGGCGATAATAGCCCTGGACAGCCCTTACGATATAGTGAGGAAGAATGCGGAGATCTATCAGAGACGTAGGGACGTCCTCGTTGAAGGTCTGAACAGGATGGGATGGCAGGTGGAGAAACCCAAAGGCTCCATGTTCGTCTGGGCGAAGATACCTGACTGGGTGGGTATGAACTCCCTGGACTTTTCCATGTTTCTGCTTAAGGAGGCTAAGGTAGCGGTCTCACCCGGTATAGGTTTTGGTGAGTACGGGGAGGGTTATGTAAGGTTCGCACTGGTTGAGAACGAGCTCAGGATAAAGCAGGCGGTAAGGGGAATAAGAAGAGCCTTCAGGAAGATCCAAGCCAAAGTATGAACAGGTCACTCCTCTACGGAGAGGGGCTGTTTGAGACCATACTCTGGAGGGGGGAAACACGCAAGCTCCTGCTCCACTACAGGAGATTGAGGAGGTCCGCGGAACAGCTCGGGATACCCTGTCCCGGGTACTCGGAGTTCCTGAAGGCTATAGAGGAGAAAACCGGAGGAAGGAGAGACCTTTACGTGAAGTTCCTCCTGTTTTCCGAAGGACCGGACCACTTCGGAGAGAAACCATCCGGCTACACGGTCAGAGTTGTGGTGAGACCGCTCCCAAAGGTCCCCCTTGAGGTTTCCCTCACCCTGTCTCCCTACAGGAGGCACTCGGGAGACCCTGTTGCCAGACACAAAACCACGAGTTACCTCTTTAACGTTCTCGTCAGAAGGGAGGCGAGGTCCAGGGGGTTTTACGACGGTGTGGTGCTCAACGAAAAGGACCACGTAACCGAATGCTCCGCCTCGAACGTCCTGGTGCTGAAAGGAGAAAAACTCTACACACCCGCTGTCGAGTCTGGTCTTCTCAGGGGAACAACCCTTGAGGTCATCTCAGCGGAGATGGGCGTGGAAGAGGCCTATATCACCCCCGAGGACCTGATCTCCGCTGATTCCGTATTCATCACCAACTCGCTCATAGGCGTGGCGGGCGTTGTGAAAATAGGAGACACAGCCAAGACCGTGGACGCTGACGTCCTTGAGGAGATTAGAAGGGCCGTTGATAGATTCAACACCCCTCAAGATACCTGACCACCTTATCCGCCACTTTCTCAGAGTACCTTATACAGTCCGGGACGGATATACCGCTGAGGTAGTTGCCCGTGAGGAAGAGTCCGGGGAAGGTCTCCTCCATCTCACGTGCCAGGTTAATGTACTTACCATATCCGACCGTGTACTGGGGTATGGCCTTCTTCCAGACCTTAACCTTGATGACCTCAACACCGGGAACCCCGAGTATCTCCGTGAGGTCCTTTTCAACCGCTTCCGCTATCTCCTCCTCACTCATATCCGCCACACTCCTGTCTGTGGACCCGCCGAGGTAAACCGTGAGAAGATCCCTATCCTCAGGAGCCCTTCCCTTGAATATCCTTGAGGTGAATATAGCACCGAGTATCTTCCTATTTTCCACCCTCGGGACCAGAAATCCGAAGCCGTCCGGAACTGACCCCGCCTTAACACCGACGTTCACAACCGCAACGGGCGGGTAGTCTATGCTGTCGAACTCGCTGGACGCGCTCCAGGAAAGGTCCTTCAGCAGGTAGGACGCTGTGTAGGCGGGTGAGGAGACAACAACCGCCTTCGCCTCAACCTTACCACCCCTTGTGTCTAGGATGAACCTGTCCTCCTTCCTCCTTATTCTCAGAACAACGTTCTCCCTTCTCACCTCAACCTCTCCCGCAAGCCTCTCTGTAAGGGTCCTCAACCCGCCCTCGAAAGAGACGAGCTTCCCCTTGGGGCCGAAGGACCTCTTCTTTACAGCTCCTTTTATGAGGCTCCCGAACTCCTTCTCGAGGGCGTATAACCTCGGGAAGGCGTACCTGACCGAAAGGGCCTCAGGATCACCAGCATACACACCCGAAACGAAGGGCTGGACCAGATACGTGAGGACCTCTTCCCCGAGCCTCCTTCTCACGAAGTCCGCGAGGCTCTCCTCTCCGGAAACCGGGGACAGAAAGATCTCCTTAAAAACCCTGATCTTTCCCCTCAGGGAGAGGAGGGGTGAGGTCAGGAATGATACCGGGTTCAGGGGAACGGGAATTAACTTTCCCTTTTTCAGTATGTACCTCCTCTTCGATGAGGGAGAGGCTTCAACGGGTCTCAGCCCGAGATCTCTGAAAAAGCCGAGAACTTCCTCATCCGCCAGGACCGTCTGGGGTCCGAGCTCGATGGTATAGCTGTCAACCTTCAGGGTCTTTATGTTCCCGCCTATATCGTCTTCCTTTTCGTAAACTACGACGTTAACACCCTGTTTCTTCAACCTGTAGGCTGTTGAAAGGCCCGACACACCGGACCCTACTACAACGACCTCTTCCATCTTCAGGACTTGAAGGGTACTCCCTTGAGGGGTGAGGAGGGGACCGCGTACATCCTCCTCTCCATCCTGCCCGCCAGGTAGGCGAGCCTTCCCGCTATGGTCGCGTACTTCATGGCCACCGCCATCTTTATCGGGTCCTTAGCCTCCGCCAGGGCGGTGTTTGTGAGTATGGCGTCAACTCCGAGCTCCATAACGGGGGGGATGTCGGTCGCGCTCCCTATACCTGCGTCCACTATAACGGGAACGGAGACAGCCTCCTTTATGAAGATGAGGTTATACGGGTTCTGGAGACCCAGACCCGATCCTATGGGCGACGCCAGGGGCATCACCGCAGCACATCCCGCATCTTCGAACTTCCTGGCGTAAACGGGGTCGTCGAAGACGTAGGGAAGGACGATAAAGCCTTCCTTAACGAGGAACTTGGCAGCCTTGAGGGTCTCTTCCATGTCGGGCAAAAGGGTCTTCCTGTCTCCTATGACCTCCAGCTTTATCCAGTTTATGCCCGTCGCCTCCCTTGCCATCATGGCGGTCTTTATAGCCTCCTCCGCGGTGTAACAGCCTGCGGTATTGGGCAGGATCAGGTACTTCTTGGGGTCTATGTAATCGAGGAGGTTCTCCTTGGTCGGGTCCGTGATGTTAACACGTCTCACCGCGACGGTTATTATCTCCGCACCTGACGCCTCAAGGACCTCCTTGGTCTGCTGGAAGTCCTTGAACTTACCTGACCCTATGATCAGCCTGGATCTGAACCGCCTTCCCGCTATCTCAAAAGGGTCCTCTTCAAGGAGCTTCTCCCAGTCCGTCATACCGCACCTCCAAGGTTTTAATTTAACCTCCGCCGACCAGCTGGACTATCTCAACGCTGTCGCCTTCCCTTATGATCCTCTTCCCGTACTCCGACTTAGGAACCACCTCCTCGTTCACCGCGACCGCGAGGCCGACGTCCCTTATCCGAACTCCCATGTGCTTTAAAAGCTCCTCAACTGTCATCTCTCTCTCTATGACTCTCTCCTCACCGTTCACCTTAATCCTGATCATCGGAGAAATATAATATACTTAACCGCCTTACAGGAGGACAAGGGTGGCACAGGAGATAATGCAGGTCCCGGAAGTTCCCCCAACTCCGAGGGAATACCCCACGATGCCCCTGAGGGATATCGTCGTCTTCCCCACTATGGTTATACCTCTGTTCGTCGGAAGGGAGTTCTCGATAAAGGCGGTCGAGGAAGCGTCCAAGACGGACAGGCTGATATTTCTCGTTCTCCAGAAGGACAAGGACACTGAAAACCCGAAGCCAGATGACCTCTACACTGTCGGGACCATAGCCCACGTCCTCAGGGCTGTCCCCATAGAGGAAAACAGGTTAAAGGTACTGGTCCAGGGGGTAAGAAGGGGCCTTCTCAGGAAATTAGAGTCAAGGGAGGGTTATCTCTCCGCCCTCGTTGAACCTGTCGAGGAGAGGGAGGTTCCGGAGAACGAGCTGACCGTGGAAGACAAGGCCCTTGTGAAGTCGGTCAAGGAGCTCCTCGACAAGGCGGTCTCCCTGGGCAAGCAGGTGATCCCTGACCTTCTGATGATCATAAGGGACATGGAGGACCCGGGAAGGCTGGCGGACCTGATAGCGTCCATACTCGAGATGAAGTCCAAGGAAGCTCAGGAGATCCTCGAGACCTTCGACCCCAGGGAGAGGCTTAGAAAGGTCTACCAGTTCCTCGTAAACGAGGTGGGAATTCTGGAGGTAAAACAGCAGATCTCTTCCCAGGCGAGGGAGCAGATAGAGAAGGAGCAGAGGGAGTACTTCCTGAGACAGCAACTCAAGGCCATACAGGAAGAACTGGGCGAGTCTGACGACAGGAAGGCGGAGATAGAGGAGTACAGGAGGAAGCTCCAGGAACTCCAGCTTGAAGACCAGACCAGGAAGGAGATAGAGAAGCAGATAAAACGGCTCGAAAGACTGCACCCCGATTCCGCGGAGGCGGGCGTGATAAGAACGTGGCTCGACTGGGTCCTGGACCTTCCCTGGAACACGAGGACCGAGGACAACTACGACCTGAGCAGGGCAAGGCAGATCCTAGACAGGGACCACTACGACCTTGAGAAGGTAAAGGACAGGATAATAGAGTATCTGGCTGTGAAGAAGCTCACCAGAAACGGCACCTCTCAGGCCCAGATCCTGGCCTTCATAGGACCGCCGGGCGTGGGTAAGACCTCCCTCGGAAGGTCCATAGCTGAAGCCCTCGGGAGGAAGTTCGTGAGGGTGGCCCTAGGGGGCATAAGGGACGAGGCGGAGATAAGGGGGCACAGGAGAACTTACGTCGGTGCGATGCCCGGTAGGATAATCCAGGCCATAAAGCAGGCTGGGACCAAGAACCCCGTGATAATGCTCGACGAGATAGATAAACTCGCCATATCCTTCCAGGGAGACCCAGCGGCCGCCCTCCTTGAGGTTCTGGACCCTGAGCAGAACAGGAGCTTTACAGACCTGTACATAGGACTTCCCTTCGATCTGTCCGAGGTCATATTTATCTGCACCGGGAACAGGGCGGACACCATACCACTGCCCCTGCTCGACAGGATGGAGATAATAAACCTTCCGGGTTATTCCGAGGAGGAGAAGCTCTTCATAGCCAGAAAGCACCTGATCCCGAAGCTGGTCCCCCTCCACGGTCTTAAGGAGGAGGACGTCGAGTTCGAAGACGAGGGGATACTGGAGATCATAAGGAGCTACACGAGGGAGGCGGGTGTGAGAAACCTCCAGAGACAGATCTCCTCTGTCCTCAGGAAGATAGCGGTCAGGAAGATAAAGGGTGAGAAGGGACCATTCAGGGTAACGAAGGAGGAGGTGAGAAAGCTACTCGGCGTTCCCAGATACAAGCCTGAGAAGGAGAAAGAACCCCTGGTCGGTATAGCGACAGGTCTCGCCTGGACCGAAGCGGGCGGTGAGATCATGTTCATAGAGGCTACGAAGATGAAGGGTAAAGGGGGTCTGCTCCTTACGGGGTCCCTCGGTGATGTCATGAAGGAGTCAGCCCAGGCAGCCCTCTCCTACATAAAGGCCAACGCTGAATCTTACGGCATAGATCCCGAGGTGTTCTCCTCAGTTGATGTTCACATACACGTTCCCGAGGGTGCGGTCCCCAAGGACGGACCCTCCGCGGGTGTAGCCATAGCGACCGCCCTCATCTCGCTCTTTACCGATATACCCGTGCGCATGGACGTCGCCATGACGGGCGAGATAACCCTGAGGGGAAGGGTGCTGCCCGTCGGCGGTCTCAAGGAGAAGATCCTTGCGGCGAAGAGGGCGGGTATCTACGAGGTGATACTTCCTGAAAAGAACAGGGACGAGGTTCTGGAGGACCTTCCCGAGTACGTCAGGGACAAGATGAACCTGCACTTCGTCTCACACCTGGACGAGGTGTTCAGGCTGACCCTCACCGAGTACCCCGCCTCCGCAAAGGCTAAATAGGGTTTATCTCGAGCTCAAACAGGTCCCCCCCGTTCTGCAGGGGTATGGTCCCCTTCCTCCCGGTTATGGCGAAGACCCTTCCCCCTCTGGTCACAACTACCGCCTGGAGGGCTTCCTCCAGCTTCCTGCCCTGAACCTTCTTCAGGACAGGCGGGCCTTTACCTGTGCTCAGGATCAGGTGTATCTCCCCCTCAACGAACTTGGAGACGTTCAGAAACTTGAAGACAGGACTCGTCACGTTCCTTATAACACCCACCAGGTCCCACTTCATAACCCTGACCCTGAAAGGTCGAGGGAAAAAGTAGTACTCCTCACCTTCCTCCTCGCCGTATGTGACCGGCATCTGTGCGGAGGTATAGGACGTACCGAAACCTTCCTCGGACAGGAGCTGGTCCTGACCCCTGTAAACCCTCAAATATCCGTCTGTATCCGTGAACACCAGCATATCCCCTGCGTATACCGCACCGTCTATCCTGAAGCCCGGTGGGGCCTGGAAGTCACCCACAACGGTCACGCTGTTTCCCGTGAACCTCAGCCTCTTCACCTCACCCCACTCCCCCTCGAACCTCTGACCGAGAAAGGTCTCAATGGGCCTTGACTTGTCCAGGACCGCCATTATGAAGGGTATGCGGTCCGAAACGATCACAGGCGATTCTCCCACCACCTTGGCTATGGCGGAGTTAGCCTTTCCGTCCGAGACCATGTTTATCAGCAGAAGGTCCCTGCCCGTACCCTCAAGGTCCGCACACTGAACCGAGACAGGGAAACCCGCGGGGAGATACATGGAGGCGAACTTAACCGGCTCTCCCTTCAGGATCTCGTAAAACTCAAGCTTGTTCTCAAAGAGCACCGCCAGGTACTCCTTACCCTTTCCGAAAAGATCGCAGACGTCCGCTGAAAGAGGTATATCACCGAAGGACATTACGAACCTCGCCCTGAAGGTAAAGTCTTCCGGTGTATAAGGTCTCCCAGCGGGTGCGGGCTTCTCCCTTTCGAAGAAAGCGACGGGTCTCCCCCTGAACTCAACGCCGTAGCCTCCTGGAAACTCCCTGATAACATACTCGCAGTCCTCTCCACTCTTAACCTCTCCTAAGAGAGACCTCAGCCTGAACAGGTTTTCTCCGTCTCCCGAAAAACACACTATTCCCGCTAGGACCCTGACCTTCTGACCCTTTTCTATACCCCTGTTCTCCAGAACTTCCGCCACCGAGTACTTCTCCTTAACCTCCAGGACCCTGACAAGACCTACATCCCTCTCCGCGGTTCCCAGAACCTCACCGGTTACGGGGTGGACTATCTCCTTCCCGGGGGCTATCACCTTAAACCTCTCTCCGACGGACACTCTCCCCTCGCCCAGGTCCAGGTAAACCCTGTCTCCTGAGACCTCCACCACGTAACCCTCCCTCGTGAAGAAGGACCTTATGTCCTCCTCCCAGCCCGGGAAGGCGAGCCCAAAGAGAACGAGTGCAAAAAGGGTCAGCATCATCCCTTTAACCTCTCCATGTTCTCGATTATCCTTTCCGTAATCTCCTCGGTCCCGACCCGGGTACATCCTGGAGACATTATGTCGGGGGTCCTGTAGCCCTGCCTGAGCGTCTCTTCAACCGCCTTCTCTATGAGCTCTCCCGCCTCGTCCAGTCCGAAGGAGAACCTGAGCATCATGGAGGCGGACAGTATGGTCGCTATGGGGTTGGCTATACCCTTCCCCGCTATGTCGGGTGCGGACCCGTGAACGGGCTCGTAGAGGGCGTGTCTGTCCCCTATGCTGGCGGATGGGAGCATGCCGAGGCTGCCTACAACGACACCCGCCTCGTCGGAGAGTATGTCCCCGAACATGTTGGAGGTTACTATAACGTCAAAGCTTGAGGGTCTTCTCACCATCTGCATCGCACAGTTGTCAACGTAGAGATGCTCCACCTCAACCTCGGGGAAGTTCTTCCTCTCCTCCTCAACAACCTCCCTCCAGAGACCCGAGACCTCGAGGACGTTTGACTTGTCAACGCTCGTGAGCTTTTTCCTCCGCCTCATGGCTATCTCAAAGGCCTTCCTCACAACCCTCCTTATTTCCTCCTCCGTGTACCTCATGGTGTTTATCCCGACCCTCATACCGTTTTCCCTGAAAACACCCCTCGGCTCTCCGTAGTAGAGGTCACCCGTGAGCTCCCTCACAACCATCATGTCTGTCCCCCTCACAACCTCAGGCCTGAGGGGAGACGCGTCTATGAGAGGTTCCCAGACCTTTGCGGGCCTAAGGTTGGCGTAAAGATCGAGCTCCTTCCTTATCCTCAAAAGACCCTTCTCGGGTCTTCTCTCCGTTGGGAGGTCGTCCCACTTTGGACCGCCGACAGCTCCAAGGAGCACAGCATCCGATTCCCTGCAGATCTCGAGCGTCTCTTCAGGGAGCGGATCTCCCGTTTCGTCTATCGCTGTGCCACCTATCAGGCCTTCCTTAAGATCGAACTCAACCGAGAAGATCTCGCCCACCTTCTCAAGGACCTTGAGGGTCGCGTCCACTATCTCGGGGCCTATCCCGTCCCCTTTGAGGACAGCTATCTTGAGCTCTTTCATGGAGAAGTATTATAGATGATTTAGAACATCCTTTTTTCTGGTAAAGGGCTAAATTCAGTTTTAAGGAGGTGGAGGTCATGTGCTTCTCTATGGAGGAGTATGAAAGGCTGAAGGCTCTCGTTGAGGAGAGGAAGAGGATAAGGGAACAGCTCAAGGACCTCAAACCTTCCGACTTCGAAAAGAAGGAGGAAGAGGTCAAGGAAGAGGAGCCCGCTGAGGTTAAGAAGGACTAAAGGAGGACCCTTTCTAAGGTCAGCCCCTGGGGGGGTGCTGTGTAGGGAAACGTCTTCCCTCCGAGGTGCCTCCTCAGGTCCTCAGGCTTTATTCTCCCCTGTCCCACCCAGGTAAGGGCTCCTGTAATTCTCCTTACCATGTACCTGAGAAAGTGGGAAGCTGTGAATGATATCTCTATAAGACCGTCTCTGAAGCTCACGCCCACCTTAAGGTCTATAACTGTGTTCCTTTCGCCCTCAACCTTTGCAAATCCCGAAAAGTCGTGCCTTCCGCTGATGATCCTCACAGCCTCCTCTATCGCCTCCCTGTCCAGTCTTACGGGCAGGTGCCAGGAGAAGGGGTACAGGAACGGGTCCCTGAACTCCTCGTTCCAGATCCTGTAGATGTAAACCTTTCCCTTCACAGAGTACCTAGCGTTGAAATCTTCACCGACGACCTTCACCTCCTTAACACCTATGTCCCTCGGGAGAAGCGAGTTCAGACCCCTCAGGACCTTGACCTCTTCTATATACCTGGAGGCTTTGAAGTTTGCCACGTAGTCCCTGGCGTGGACTCCCGAGTCGGTCCTGCAACAGCCGGTAACCTTAACCTCTTCGCCGAATACAGTTGAGACAGCCCTGGTTATCTCCCCCTGAACCGTTGGGGTGTGGGGCTGGATCTGCCACCCGGAGTAGTTTGTTCCTACAAAGGATAATCTGAGAAGGTAGTTCCACATCTTCAGGAGAAGATCTCGAGGGAAAGAACGCCTTCGAAGACCTTCCTCACCTCACCCTCCAGGTAAACCTCGCCCTGCCCCTTTCCTATGTGAACCTTCAGGACCTCACCGCTTCTCGTTATAACCTCGACCTCTTCCGTGTTCACCAGACCAAGGGTGCGGGCTACGACCGCGGAGGCGACAGCTCCCGTCCCGCAGGAGAGGGTCTCCGCTTCCACTCCCCTTTCGTAGGTTCTCATCTTCACCCTTTTTCCCTCGATCTCCACAAAGTCCACGTTAGTTCCTGAGGGTTCGAACTCCCGGTGAAATCTTATCGACCTTCCGAGGCCCACCACGTCCACCCTGTCTATGTCGCTCACCAGTGTGACAAAGTGGGGGACCCCTGTGTTTATAAAGACACCCTTAACAGGATTCCCGTTGACCTCAAGGGACTTCTCCACTGGCACCGACGGCGGTGTGAGCTGGACCTTCACCCTCCTCCCGCCTTCCAGAACCTTCGCCCTTATTACACCCGCAAGGGTCTCGAACCTGACCTCCTCATCCACTATGCCGAGTTCGTAACAGAAGCGGACCGCACACCTCGCACCGTTACCGCACATCTCCGCCTCCGACCCGTCCGAGTTGAAGAACTGCCACCTGAAGTCGTTGGACGGGTCCTCCGGGTTCTCTATGAGGATCAGGCCGTCCGCACCCACGCCCGTATGGGGTCTGCACACCCTGGCGACAAACTCCTTTAAGCACACACCTGCCTTTTCCAGAAACTCGTAAAACCTCTCGTCCCTGTTGTCTACGATTATGAAGTCGTTTCCCGAACCCTGGATCTTGGCAAACTCCATCAGGTTATATTGTAAGATAGTTCCGATGCGTAAAAGAGCCATATTAGCCCTTGAGGACGGGAGCTACTTTGTGGGCTACTCCTTCGGAGCGGAAGGGGAGACGGGAGGAGAGGTGATCTTCAACACCTCCATGACAGGCTATCAGGAGATCCTGACCGACCCTTCCTACAGGGGTCAGATAGTCGTCATGACCTATCCCCAGATAGGGAACTACGGTGTGAACGGGGAGGATGTGGAGTCAAAGAGGGTTCAGGTCAACGGGTTCGTGGTAAGGGAGGTCTTCACCAGATACTCCAGCTGGAGGGCGGTGAAGAGCGTTGATGAGTACCTTAGGGAGAACGGAGTGGTCGGGATCTGGGGAGTGGACACAAGGGCCATAGTGAAGAGGATAAGGGAAAAGGGTGTCGTGAAGGGTGTGATATCCACTGAGGACCAGGACCCCAGGAGTCTCGTCAGAAAGGCGAGAAGTATCCCCGACATATCGGAACAGGACCTCGTCCCTGAGGTGTCCACGAGGGAGGTTTACAGGTGGAACCAGGGAGAGTGGGATCCGCTCAGAGGATACATCAGGGGTGACCGGGAAGGACCCCTGATAGCGGTCGTTGACTTCGGTGTGAAGTTCAACATACTGAGGAGGTTTGTGAGGGAGGGAGCGAGGGTCGTTGTCGTCCCACCCGAGGTGGCGGTGGACTTCGTTGAGAGGGAGGACCCGGACGCGATCTTTCTGTCCAACGGACCGGGGGACCCGGGAAGGGTGTGGGCGGGGATAGAACTCGTCAGGAGGTTCATCGGTAAAAAACCGATAATGGGTATATGTCTCGGATGTCAGATAATAGGCATAGCCCTCGGAGGAAGGACCTACAAGCTCAAGTTTGGCCACCACGGCGGAAACCACCCGGTTAAAGACCTCAGGACAGGTCGTATAGAGATAACCGCCCAGAACCACAACTTCGCGGTGGATCCCGACTCACTGCCTCAGGAGGTCGAGGTCACCCACGTGAACCTTCTGGACGGGACCGTGGAGGGTATAAGGCACAGGGACCTCCCTGTGTTCGCGGTCCAGTACCATCCCGAGAACTCCCCAGGACCCCACGACTCCTATTACCTCTTCAGGGAGTTTGTCAGGCTGGCGGAGGAGGGTTAAGAAAGCCTCTCTATGACGCTGAGAACCTCATCTCTCCTGTTTCTGAAGCTCGCCCTGTTGCATATGAGCCAGGCGGTTGACCTCGCTATCTCCTCTATCTCCACGAGGCCGTTTTCCTTAAGGGTTCTCCCCGTCTGGACCAGGTCAACGATCAGGTCAGAGAGACCTATCAGGGGAGCCAGCTCGACGGACCCTTTCAGTGTGAGAACGTCCACCTTAACGCCCCTGGACCCGAAGAACTCCTTCGTTATGTTCGGGTACTTGGTGGCTACCCTCAGGTACACAGACCTCTCGTAGATCCCCACCGCCTCCGGTTTTCCCGCAACCGATATCCTGCACTCACCTATACCCAGGTCCAAGATCCTGTAGACCAGGGGTTCGGTCTCCATGAGGACGTCAAGACCGCAGATCCCGAGGTCCGCCACACCTCTCTCCACATAAACCGGGACGTCAAAGGGCTTTACCAGGTAGACCTCAACGTCTCCTACCCTGATGTTGAGCTTCCTTCCCTCCTCAACCCTCCCTTCCAGTATGCCCCTTGAAAGGAGCAGATCCACCGTCTCCTTCAGGAGCCTACCTCTCGGCAGGGCGATCCTTATCATCTCCTCTTCGGCTTTATTCTTATAAGGACCTCGTCGGGGTTTACGTCCTCGCCTACCTGGACGAGTATCTCTTCAACTACACCGTCTATGGGGCTGTGGATCTCGTTCTCCATCTTCATGGCCTCTACAACCAGCAGGACATCCCCTTCCTTCACCTCCTGACCGACGTTCACCTTTATGTTGACAACCTTTCCCGATATGGGTGATGTTATGTCCCCCACATCCCTGGGTTTTGGTCTTCTCGGCTTTACCGGAGCTCCTTCGGAAAGCTCGTAGCTCGTTCCCGTGACCTCCACCTCCCTTATGGGTTGCAGGACCACCTCCTCGAGCCTGCCATCAAGTCTTATGAAGAAGGTCTTTCCTCCCGCGGTCTCTTCACCCCTTCCCGCTATCTGGACGTGGTACTGCTCCCCGTGGACCGTTATGTTGAACTCAACCGGAGCCTTCTGGGGTGAGGTTTCCCCTTCCGTCTCCTCAACGGGAACGGGAGGCACCTCGCCCTTTTCCGCCTTCTCCCTCCACTCGAAGAACTCCTTTGCCACTACGGGAAACAGGGCGTAAGACAGTACATCCTCCTCGTTCCTCGCCCCTGCCTGCTTCGCCTCCTCCCTTATCTTATCCAGCTCGGGCTCGAGCAGGTCAGCGGGCCTTATGTGGTATATGGGCTCTTCATCTCCGAGGATCTTCCTGAGGACCTCCTCCTTAACGGGTGCGGGAGGTCGCCCGTATAGACCTTTGACGTAGTCCTTTGTCTCCTTAGTCACCACCTTGTACCTTTCCCCGTGGATGACGTTCATGAAGGCCTGCGTCCCGACTATCTGGGAGGTGGGTGTGACGAGAGGCGGGTAGCCGAGGTCCTCCCTCACACGGGTCACTTCCTGAAGGACCTCCTCGAGCTTCTCTTCCAGATTCTGCTCTCTGAGCTGGTTTATGAAGTTGGTTATCATACCTCCCGGGATCTGGTGTATAAGGACCTCAACGTCAGGGTAGGGCGGGAGGACGTCAAACTTCCCGTACTTCTTCCTTATCTCCTTAAAGAGGTCTCCCGCCTTCTTGTAAAGCTCCGTGTTCACGTTTACCTTGTACCCGAACTCCCTGAGGACGTATATCATCGTCTCACCGGGCGGGTGGGAGGTCTGGCAGGAGAGGGAGTAGAAGGTAGTGTCTATCATGTCCGCCCCTGCCTCCACACCCTTAAGCTGGGCCATCTCCGCAAGGTCCGCGGTAGTCTGGGTGTGCAGGTGGACAGGGTGGTCGGGAAACTCCGATTTGAGGGCGGAAACGAGGTCGTAGGCCATCTTGGGCGAGAGAAGACCCGCCTGGTCCTTTATAGATATTATGTCCGCTCCCATGTCCACGAGCTCTCTGGCTATCTTCACGTAGTACTCAACGGTGTGGACAGGACTTATGGCGTAGGAGAGAACCCCCTTGACCACAGCACCGACCTTTTTGGCGGTCTCTATGGACTTTCTCATGTTGCGGGTGTCGTTCAGTGCGTCGAATATCCTGAAGACCTCTATGCCGTTGTCGTAGGCTTTTTTAATGAAAGCCTCCACGACGTCGTCGGGGTAATGTCTGTAGCCCACTATGTTCTGGCCCCTCAGGAGCATCTCCAGTTTGGTGTTCTTGGCGACGTACTTGAACTTCCTCAGCCTCTCCCAGGGGTCCTCCTTGAGATACCTCAGGCAGACGTCGAAGGTAGCACCGCCCCAGACCTCGAGGGACCAGAAACCGCACCTGTCGAGGACCTTAAGGACCTCTATCATGTCTTCGGTCCTTACCCTCGTGGCCAGAAGACTCTGTATGCCGTCCCTTAAGGAGACGTCCGTTATCAGGATCTCCTTCATACCGGAACTCCCTAAAAGGATAGTATAGACCCAAAACCGGGCAAAGTAAAAGCGGGCTACCCGCTGAGTGCCTTTACCGTTGCCTCGTAGCCCGCCCTGAAAAGATCGTCGGTTTTTCTGATATCGAGGGGTGAGTAACCCGCAACATCCGGGACGATGAGGAGATCACACATGCCCTTGCGTGCTTCTACGTTTGACCTCACCGCCAGAAAGAAGCTTCTGAGCAGGACCCTGAAAAGGCTCCCTGCTTCTACGATGCGCTCTAAGGGATTCACGTCCACCCCGATCTTGAGGACGCGCATACCTGCGAGGGGTTCAACAGGCAGGTTGTTCATAATGCCCCCGTCTATGAGGAGGTACTCACCGTACCTCACAGGCTCAAAGATACCCGGAAGGGAACAGCTACCGAGAACAAGAGGCACCAGGTCACCCCTGTCAAAGTAAAGGGACCTTGCGGAGAGGAGGTCGGTGGCGCATATAAAGACCTTCCTCTTCAGGTCCTCAACCCTGCGCACACCCAATAGGTCCTCGAGGACCTTTACCGCCCTGTCCCATCTTATGAGACCCTTCTTCGGAAAGGAAGGCTTGAGTACCGAGACCCACCTTATATCCTTTACAGCTCTCAGCATATCCTCGGGCGTGTACCCGGAGGCGTAAAAGACGGCCACAAGGGCTCCCGCGCTCGAACCGCTCAGGGCTGTTATCTCGTACCCGAGATCTTCAAGGGCCTTTATAACACCTATGTGGGCTACACCCCTCGCTGCCCCTCCCGAGAGGGCCAGGGCTACCTTCATCTCATCAGAAGCACCGTGCATATACAGGAGATCCCATCCTCTCCGGAAAAGCCTTCCTTTCTCTTTCCCTTCACGGACACCCTGTCTGGGGGTATACCCATCAGGCTCGCTATCCTCTCCCTTATAGCCCGCTTGGCGGGTGAGATCCTGGGGCTGTCCGCAACCACAACACAGTCCACATTTACCACCTCGAAGCCCTTCTCCCTGACCCTCTTCAGGGCCTCCCCCAGGAAGACCCTCGAGTCCGCCCCCTTCCACCTGGAATCGTCATCGCTGAAGAGCTCACCTATGTCCCCTTCACCTACAGCCCCGAGGAGGGCGTCCGTGATGGCGTGAAGGATGACGTCCCCGTCCGAATGACCCTTCAGACCTCTGTGTCCTTCGAATCTGATCCCTCCCAGAACGAGAGGCTTATCCTCATCGAACTCGTGGGAGTCAAATCCGAGGCCCACCCTCACTTCCATCAGCTCCTTTTCCTCCTTATCACGTCCTCGAATGCCCACTTCCCGATTATCCTCTCGATCTCCTCCTCCGAGAGGGTCGGCCTATCGTACATACCCTTCTCCTCCCTCTGTCTCTGGGCTTCGTACAGGATTATCCCGGTGGCCACCGAAACGTTCAGACTTCCCGCCATGCCGAACATGGGTATCTTAACCCTGAGGTCCGCAAGGGGAAGGACCTCTTCGGAAACCCCCATGAGCTCGTTACCTACAACGAGGACCGTGGGTTTTGTGTAGTCCGCTTCCCTGAAATCAACGCTGTCTTCACCGAGCCAGGTGACGACTATCTGAAACCCCGTGTCTTTGAGATCTTTGAGCTTTCCCGTCCTGTCCTGTACCCTCTCCAGGAAAACCCACCTCTCGGAACCCAGCGTTATGCTCTCGTTGATGGGAACATCCTTCCTCCCCTCGTAGTAATAGAGAATCCTCATAACGCCCACAGCGTCGCAGGTCCTTATGAGGGCGGAGAAGTTGTGCTCGTTCTTCACGTTGTCCACAAAGAGCACAAGGTCCTTCTGCCTTCTGACCAGAACCTCCCTGAACCTCTCTATCCTCCTGTCGAGGACAAGGAACCTCTCCCCCATCAGATATTAAAATTTAAAGCATGGACATAAGGACAGCTCTCCAGAGGATATCGGAAGGGGAAGATCTCACCTCGGAGGAGATGTACGGGGTCCTTGACCAGATAGTCAGCGGTAACGCAACGGATGCACAGATAGGAGCTTTCATAATGGGAACAAAGATGAAAGGGGAAACGGTCGAGGAGATAGTCGGTGCGGCCAGGTTCTTCAGGGAAAAGGCCACAAAGGTTCCTGTGGAGAACCCCGACGAGGTGGTGGACACGTGCGGGACGGGAGGGGACAGGTCGGGTACCTTCAACGTTTCAACGGTCACCGCCTTTGTGGTTGCGGGAGCTGGGATTAAGGTGGCAAAGCACGGGAACAGGTCCGTTTCCTCAAGATGTGGCAGTGCGGACTTTCTGGAGAGGGTGGGAGCGAAGATAGACCTCCCCGCGGAAAAAGTTGCGAGGATGATAGAGGAGATAGGTGTAGGCTTCATGTTCGCCCCCCTGTTTCACCCCGCCATGAGGAGGGTCATAGGCCCGAGAAGGGAGGTGGGTGTGAGGTCCATATTCAACCTGGTGGGTCCCCTCTCTAACCCCGCGGGTGCGAGAAGACAGCTTCTCGGAGTTTTCTCCGACGGTCTGGTGGAGACCCTGACCAGGGTTCTACCGAATATAGGTGTGAAGAGGGCTTTCGTCGTTCACGGGAAGGACGGCATAGACGAGGTCTCCGTATCCGCCCCCACCCTTGTGGGTGAGCTTAAAGGAGAGGAGATAAAGGTCTACGAGCTTTCACCCGAGGATTTCGGCTTCAGGAGGTTCAGTGTGGAGGACGTGTGTGTCGGTGGTCCCGAGGAGAGTGTCAGGATGGGCCTCTCGGTCCTTGAAGGTGAGGAGGGACCGCCCAGGTATATGGTCCTGATGAACTCAGCCCTTGCCATAGTTGCGAGCGGGAAGACCGACGACCTGAGGACAGCCCTCGAGATGGCAAAGGAGTCAATAGACAGCGGAAGGGCTAAGAGGAAGCTTGAGGAGTTCGTTGAGGTTTCAAAGAAGATATGATCCGTGTCGGAAGGGTCGCCTACTCTAACACGATCCCCCTCTTTTACTCCCTCAGAGGTTTTGAGATCGTAGAGGGACACCCTACCGAACTTGTGAAGCTTATAAGAGAAGGGGGCATAGACGCTGGTATAGTCTCCTCGGTTGAGTACTTCTTCAACCCTGAAGATTATCTGGTCCTGCCAGATGTGTCCATATCCTCTGTAGGAAAGGTGTGTTCGGTCTTACTCCTTTCTAGGGTTCCCATTGAGGAGATCAGGAAGGTCAGGATAACACCCACCTCCCTCACCTCAAGGTATCTGCTTCTGTACGTTCTTAGGAAAGGTTACTCCGTGAACCCTGAGGAGGTTACCCGCGGGGAGGACGCTTTCCTGTGCATAGGTGATGAGGCTCTCGACCTGAAAGACAGAACTCCCTACGTTTACGATCTGGGTCATGAGTGGAACAGGCTGACGGGACTTCCCTTCGTGTTCGCCCTGTTTCTGGTTAGAAGGGATGTGCCTGACCTGTACATAAAGGGGCTTCTGGAAGGTGTCAGGCTCTCCGTTGAGAGCTTTTTCAGGGACCTAAGCGATGGCAGGTTCAGGGTGCCCGGAGGTGTTCCGGAGGACTACTTCTCGGAGTGTATAGACTACAGTCTCCGGGAGGAACACTTAGCATCCTTGAGGCTGTTTTTTGAGTTCATGGAGGAGGAGACGGGGAGACCCGCCCCCCGAACTATCTCTCTCTTTCGCCCCTGATGAACTCCTCAACCATCTTCTTCGCCTGCCAGTCAGGGTACTGGATGGGCGGGTGCTTCATGGTGTAAGCGCTTATGGAGTAGAGGGGACCTCCTATCCCCCTGTCCCTTGCGAGTTTCGCACACCTTATGGCGTCTATCATGGAACCCGCGCTGTTGGGGGAGTCCTCAACGTCGAGTTTCAGCTCAACGTACATGGGTACGTCACCGAAAAGTCTCCCCTCAAGCCTTATGTAGGCTATCTTCCTGTCCTTGAGCCAGGGTACCCAGTCGGAAGGTCCTATGTGGACACTCTCCCAGCTGATCCCGTCGGGTATCAGGGAGGTGACAGCCTCGGTCTTTGAGACCTTTTTGGTCTTGAGCCTTTCTCTTGCGAGCATGTTCAGAAAGTCGGTGTTCCCACCGAAGTTGAGCTGGTAGGTCCTGTCTATCTTCACACCTCTGTCTATGAAGAGCTGGGTCAGGGTTCTGTGGACTATGGTCGCCCCGACCTGGGACTTTATGTCGTCGCCGACAACGGGTATGCCCCTCTCCTCGAACTTCTTGGCCCACTCGGGGTCTGAGACTATAAAGGTAGGCATGGCGTTTATGAAGGAGACTCCCGCCTCGAGGCAGGCCCTTGCGTAGAACCTGGCCGCCTCTTCGGACCCGACGGGAACGTAGTTTATCAGGACGTCCGCCCGGGTCTCCTTCAGAACCGCCACCACATCTTCGAGCTCGTCCTCCTTCTCATCCGCGAGAACGAAGGTCCTGTCTTCGGGGTAATCCTTCATATGGGGAGCGAACCCGTCCAGGACCTTCCCCATCCTGACCTTCACACCCATGTAGGGGACCTCTGGCTCAAAGACAGCGGTGCAGTTGGGAGGTGCGAAGATCGCCTCCGAAACGTCCTTCCCAACCTTTCTCGCATCGATGTCCCAGGCGGCGACTATCTCGATGTCCCAGGGCTTGTACCCGCCGATGTCCTCATGCATGAGACCGCTCACGTCCACAGAACCCTTCTTCTTGTAGTAGTAAATTCCCTGCACTAAGGAGCTGGCGCAGTTCCCTACTCCCACTATGGCAACCCTGACTTTTCCGCCCATTCTCTCCACCTCCTTTCTGTGGTTTCTGAGTTTCCGTTAGAGGAGACCTTAACCTAATCTTAACTTTAATATTATACCAGCGTCCGCAGACCTAACAACCCTTAACCTGATATATTAACTTTGAAAATCAACTCCAGGAGGTTAAAAATGTTGCCGAGGGAGCTTGTGGATCTGATGAGGGACCTTGGAGTCTTTCCCGTGGTTGTGGGAACCGTTGACAGGGACGGAAACCTGCACATGACCTTTATAACTTGGGTGTACCCGATAGATGAGAGGACCATAAGGATGGCGGTAAGTTCGGGTTCAAACACAGCGGAGAACATGAGAAGCACAGGAAAGGTAGCTGTCCAGATCTTCGCCCCCGACAAGAGCCTGACCTGCTACGGTCCTGTCAGGGAGGTGTTGCCTAGGATAGAGGAGGTCCCCTTTGACGTTTCCGTCTTCGAGATGTCGGTGGAAAGGGTTGAGAACTCACTCTTTCCAGGGTCCACGATAACGGGCATAATACCCTTTGCCCACACGGGGAACATCCACAAGATGGCGGAGCTGGACACCAAGGTTTTGAAGGCTCTCAAAAACAGGGACTTATGAACTTCAGGGTGATCCTGCCGGGCGGAAGGACGGGCTGGTTCAGATGGTCGGGGGAGGGGAAAGAGCCTGACGTGGGCTGGAGGGTGCTGGTTCAGGGGAGGTCGGGAGGGGTTACGGGGATAGTTGTGGGAAGAGGTGAGGGAGAGCCCGAAGGAGACATCCTGGCGGTCCCGGACGAGGGGCCCCTGGTCCTGCCACACCATATGGACCTTGTGGACGACCTCTCAAGGGACTACCTGCTTCCGAAAGGTGTAGTCCTTTTCAGGCTACTTCCTTCCGTCTTTGACTGGTACGAGGAGGAGTTCGTCAGGGCGTCCGGGAAGGTGCTGGAAGGGCTTGACAGAAAGTCCAGGGAGGTCCTCGGCTACGTCATGTCCAGAAAGGAAGTGAGGGCGGACACACTGAAGAGGAGGTTCGGGTCCTCCGTGGTGAGCTTTCTGATAGGCAAAGGTTTCCTGGTCAAGGAGAGGAAGTGGGTCGTACCTGACCTGCGTGTCCGTCTTTACACCCTCAACGTCCCCCTTCAGGAAGCCCTGAAGAGGGTCAAGGACCCGAGGAAGAGAGACCTCCTCCTTAAGCTGGCGGAGATGGGGGAGATGGACGAGGACACTCTGAGGGACCTCGGTGTATCGAAGAGGACACTCACCTCCCTGGTGAAGAAGGGTGTTCTGAAGGAGACTATCCGGGAAACGGAAGCGCCCAGGAGGTGCGGACCTCAGAGGATACTGGCGGAGGTCCCGGAAAGGGGTGAGGTGCTCTGGGGAGATCTGGACAGAGTTGTGGAGAGGGTCGGAAGTCTCTGCCTGAGCGCGGAGGGCTCCGCCCTCATACTTTTCCCGGGGTCGGAGTTGCTCGGGAGGACCATACACCGTTTCAGGGAAATGTTAGGAGACAGGATCGTGGAGATACACTCCGCGGTCGGAACCAGGAAAATGGTGGAGGGGTGGTTCTCCTGCCTGAAGGGAAACAGGGTAGTCCTGGGGACCTTCATAGCCCTGCTGGCACCCCTCCCCGATCTCAGGGTGGTGGTGGTCATGGATGAAACCTCCGCAGGTGTCAGGATACCCGTGATCGGGGTAGACCTCAGGCGTGCGGTTTTGATCCTCGCCAGGAGAACAGGGTCTATCCCTGTGATCACAGCACCCGCTCCCTCGGTTTCCTCCTACTACCTGACCGTTCAGGGGAAGATGGCTCCGAGGGGCATGACATCACACACGCCTGAGGTCAGGGTCTTCCAGAAGGCTCCCTCTGATGTCCTGACGGGGGAAACGGTCTCCGAGATAAAGGACGAGGAGAGCGTCCTCTTTCTGGTCAGGAAGGAAGGATACAGCTACGCTTACTGTCCGAGGTGCGAAACCGTCACCAGGTGTCCAAACTGTGGAACCTTCCTGACGCTTTCCCTGTCCAAAAACCTTCTCTACTGCACGGGGTGCAGGAAGTTCAGAACCGCTGACCTCCTCTGTCCGGATTGCGGTGGAGAGGTTGGGGACACGGGTTTAGGAGTTGAAAGGGCTGTGGAGGTGGTGGAGAGGACCTTGGGCCTTAAAGAGGGGTTCAGGTTTTCCACACATCCCCCGTGGGGTGAGACTTACGGTGCTGTGGTGGTTCTGTCCGCTGACAGCATCCTCTCCCTTCCCACCTTCAGGGCGGAGGAGGAGTTCTTCCTGTACCTCATGAAGGCTTGCGTGTGTGCGGAGAGAAAGGTCATAGTCCAGACTTCCTTTCCCGACATAACCCCGGTAAGGTGCCTGGCGGACGGGAAACCCGAAGAGTTTTACAGATATGAGATCGAAAGGAGACTGTCCGAGAAGCTACCCCCCTGTTACAGGCTTGTTCTCGTGAGGAGCAGGCGGGATCTGGGAGGGTACATAAGGAAGGTGGTGTCTCAGGAGGTCAAGACGTTTGTCAGGGAGGGTTACTACGACCACCTCATCAGGTTCTCGGACAGGCGCACGCTTCTGAAGGTGGCGGACCTTAAGAAGAGATTTGGGAAGGATATAATTGAGGTCAGGGTGGACCCCCTCTGATGAAGTTGATAGGACAGGCCCTGAGCTTCGCCCTCGCCACATTCCTGAGCAGGGTTCTCGGGTTCCTCAGGGACGCGACCATAGCTTACTACTTTGGAGCCTCCCACATATCGGACGCCTTCTTTATAGCCTTCCGCATCCCGAACAGCTTCAGGCGCATCCTCGGAGAGGGGGGGTTTAACGCGGCTTTTGTGCCCCTCTACGTCAGGGCTCTGGAGGAGGGACGGGGTGATATATTCCTCAGCAGGGTCTTTTTTCTCTACCTTCTGGTTGTGGGCGGTGCGACACTGGCGGGTTCCCTCGGTGCTGACCTTCTAGTCTCTGTCATAGCCCCGGGGGTCAGGGGGACACCTACGGGTGAGCTCGCGGTCTTTATGGCCAGGTTTCTCTTCGGATACCTGATCTTGATAGGTCTTACCGCCTTCCTCATGGGCGTCCTTAACGCTCACGGAAGGTTCTTCGTTCCCGCCTTCTCCCAGGCGGTCTTCAACGGTGTCCTCCTACTTGTCCTTATCCTGACCGCTGAAGCGGTCGGCTACAGTGCCCTCATCCTGGGTGTTCTGATCGGCGGTGTCTTTCAGGTCCTTGTGAACCTTCCCGCCCTTTTCTCATCAGGGGTTAGGATCGGGCTGGCCTTTGGCGTTGACGATGACGTTAAAAGGCTTATGGTCAGGCTCCTCCCCGCTCTGGCCGGTTTCGGGGTGAGCCAGATGTCCCTGATCGTTGACACCTTCCTGGCCTCCTTTCTGGGAACGGGCGCCATATCCTACCTCTACTACGCCAACAGGATATACCAGCTTCCCTTCGGCGTTTTCTCGGTGGGTGTGGCCAACTCACTCCTTTCCCTGCTGTCAAGAAGGGGTGCGGAAAGGAGGGTCCACATCACGGAGGCCTACAGACTTGTTCTCATCATCTCCCTGCCCGCAACCGCGGGACTTATAATCCTATCGGGTCCCATAGTTTCCGCTGTGTACGGCAGGGGGAACTTCTCGGTAGAGGACGTCGGAAGAACTTCCCTCGTTCTGAGTCTTTACAGCCTGGGGCTTCTTTTCCTATCACTCCAGAAGGTCAGCGCCTCCGCCTTTTTTTCAAAAGGTGACACCTGGACACCTCTAAAGGCTAGCTTCATCTCCGTTCTTTCGGAAGGCCTTACTGCCTCGTCCTTTCTCTTCCTGCTGGACCTCGGCCTTTTCGGTCTTCCCCTCGCGACCGCCCTATCCTCCGTGGTCGGCTTCGGCTACCTGTTCGGGAGGCTGGATGTAAAGCCGTATCCTAAGCCTATCCTGTCCACACTCCTGAGGGTCTTACCCTCTCTGACCCTTATGGTTCTCTTCCTGGAAGGTCTTAAAGGAAGGGCGGGTGGATCTGTCTTGGAGGTCCTTCTGCTCGTTCCTTCAGGAGCTCTCCTTTACCTCTTCTCCCTTCTCCTCCTGAGAGAGCCCCTGATTCTCGGACTCCTTAAGGGCCTTGTTCAGAAGGTCGTAAAGCCTTGACACCCTCCTTGAGGCCTCGTTTTTGTGTATGACACCTTTGCTCGCTGTGTGGTATATGACGCTCACCACTTCGGGGAGATACTCTTGGGCTTCCTTCAGCTTCCCCTCCTCGATCATCCTCCTGAAGTTCTTTATGTAGGTCCTCATCCGTGACAGGTGGTATCTGTTCCTCTCCCTTCTCTTTGCGTCCCTCCTCATGCGCTTGAGGGCTTGCCT
>JAUZRJ010000160.1 GCA_030950545.1 Aquificota bacterium
GCACTCTCCATGTCTCCCGAGGAGATCATAGACTGGGTTGACAGGAGCACCCTCAGGGGAAGGGGCGGAGCGGGATTCCCCACAGGGAAGAAGTGGAAGTTAGCGGTCCAGAACCCGCCACCCAGGCACTTCATCTGCAACGCGGACGAATCCGAGCCCGGGACTTTCAAGGACAGGGTTCTCGTAGAGAGGGACCCCCATCTCCTCATAGAGGGGATCATAATCTCCTCCTATGCTGTAGGGGCAAACGAAGCCTTCATATACATAAGGGGTGAGTACACAAGGGGCTACTACATACTCAGGGACGCTATAGAGGAGGCAAAAAAGAAAGGTTTCCTCGGCAAGAACATACTGGGGTCGGGCTTTGACCTTGAGATATACGTGGCGAGGGGAGCGGGAGCCTACATCTGTGGTGAGGAGACCGCCCTCATCGAGTCCCTTGAGGGAAAGAGGGGACACCCGAGGCTAAAACCCCCCTACCCTGTTCAGGTGGGCCTGTGGGGAAGGCCTACCGTTGTAAACAACGTGGAGACCATATGCAACGTACCCTTCATAATAAACCTCGGGTGGGAGGAGTACAGGTACATAGGACCTAGCGACTACGCGGGACCCAAGCTCTTCCCCGTGAGCGGAAAGGTGAAAAAGCCGGGAGTTTACGAGCTTCCTATGAACACAACACTGAGGGAGGTCATCTTCAAGTACGCGGGGGGGACCTTAGGGAACAGAAAGGTGAAAGCAGTCTTTTCGGGGGCCCTTGACTGCTTCTCCGCTGAAGAGCTGGACATGCCCATGGACTACTCCCCGTTCGGTTTCGGGGGGACCGGTACAGTGATAGTTCTTACCGAAGACGATGACATAGTGGAGGCCTGTCTGAAGATAGCGGAGTTTTACGAACACGAGACCTGCGGTCAGTGTACACCCTGCAGGGTGGGGTGTTACGAGCAGGCACACCTCCTTGAGAAGATCTACAGAGGGGAGGCTACCGAGAGGGACTGGGAGGGGTTTCTGTTCGTGAACAGGTACATCCAGCCGACTTCCATCTGCGGTCTCGGAGCGGTTGCGGGCAGGCTCATAAAGCAGGCAATGGAGAAGTTCCCCGAGGATTTCGAGAGGTATAAGAAAAGGCTCCTCAAGACCGCCTGATGATATACGAGATAATAGCGACGGGGTTTTACCTGGGGAGGTTGCCAGCCCCGGGAACGGTGGGGACCATACTGGGAGCGGGGGTTGCCTACCTTGTGTCCTTTAACCTCTGGACCGTGGTGGTAGCGGGTGCGGTTCTGTTCCTTCTCGGGCTTATTTCGACAGCTGAGGTCATAAGGAGGAGGAAAGACCCGGACCCGGAGGATGTGATCATAGACGAGGTCGTTGGCTTTCTGGCCTGTTTTCTGCTGGTTGAGTTCACGCTCAAAACCCTCATAGGGGCTTTCGTCCTCTTCAGGGTCATAGACATATTCAAACCCTTTCCTGTGAACCTCTTTGAGAGGATCCCCGGTGCTACTGGCGTTATGGCGGACGACCTTGCTGCGGGTATACTGACCTCGTTCCTTCTCTTCCTTCTGTTAGAATGATCCTTCCATGAGGATAAGGGTAGCCCACAGCCCGGACTCGGACGACGCCTTCATGTTCTACCCGCTGGTGAGCGGTGTGGTAGACGCTGAAGGTCTTGAGATAGAGCATGTGCTTGCGGACATAGAGACCCTCAACAGGGAAGCCCTCAAAGGGACCTACGAGGTCTCCGCGATATCCTTTCACGCGTACCCTTACGTTGCGGAAAGATACCTAGTCCTCCCGAGCGGGGGAAGCGTGGGGGACGGCTACGGCCCTGTCGTCGTCGCAAAGGAGCCCCTCAGCACACTTAAAGGTAAAAAGGTCGCTGTACCCGGAAGGCTCACAACCGCCTACTTAGTTCTTAAACTCTTCGAACCGGACATCCATACCCTGGAGGTCCCTTTTGACAGGGTTATCGGTGCGGTTCTTGAAGGATATGCGGACGCGGGGGTTGTCATACACGAAGGACAGCTTACCTACAAGGACAGGGGTCTCTTTAAGGTAGTGGACCTAGGGGAGTGGTGGAAGGGGGAAACAGGTCTTCCTCTTCCCTTAGGGTGCAACGTTGTGAGGAGAGACCTCGGACCTGATGTGGTGAGGAAGATAGAACGCCTTATGAGAAAGAGTGTGGAGACCGCTCTGGAAAGGAAGGAAGAGGCCCTCTCCTACGCTGTGGAGTACGCGAGGGATCTCAGGAATGACCCTGTGAGGACGGAGAGCTTTGTCCGCATGTACGTGAACCGCTACACCCTGGACTACGGAGAGGAGGGAAGGGAAGCTGTCAGAACCCTCCTCAGGATGGGAAGGGAGAGGGGTGTTTTAAAAGTCCCTGTGCCGAGTGTAATATTTTCCG
This sequence comes from Aquificota bacterium, assembly GCA_030950545.1. Taxonomy (GTDB): domain Bacteria; phylum Aquificota; class Aquificia; order Aquificales; family Aquificaceae; genus Hydrogenivirga. The sequence goes on from JAUZRJ010000160.1 coordinate 2,405, forward strand.
ATGAGATCCGATAAGATGATAGGCACACGGGGGAGGTGAAAGGATGAGCGTGAGGTTTGTTACCGTAGCTGTCACGGTTCTCCTGTTTCTCCTGTCGTGCGGTGGAGACCCGGAAAGTGCACTGAGCACTGTGTTTTTATCCGTAACCGCGGACCAGACAGAGGTCCTCGCGGACACAGCCCTGTGGAAGGACACAAACAACGACAACACCTGCGACACATACAGTGTCACACCCACAAGCATAACCCTCACCGCTAAGGTCACAAAGTCCTTCTCCCTGCCCGAGGGGGTCCAGCCATCTCCTGTCAGGATATACCAGGCGGATATAATCTACAGACCCCAAAACACCCAGACACCTGCAATACCAAACAAGTACAAGTCCCTCACCGTGTACATAGAACCGGGCGATTCTCAGGATATACCCCTGGAACTTGTCTCCAAAAGCCAGAAGGAGTACTTTATCAGCACATTTAACCTGCTCAGAACGAACCCTGACCTCCCGACCTTTGAGTACTACGTGATCATACGCTTACACGGGGAGGAAATCTACACGGGCTCAAGGACTGCCTTGGAGGTGAGGCTCAACCTCCAGGTCTCCGATTTCGTTTCCGGAGAAGAAACGTGTAATATTAATATTTAAATACTGTTTTCTGTTTTAGGAGGTTATACCATGGGGGGGAAGATCCTTCCTCTGGTCCTTCTCGTGGCGGGGCTGGTTTTCGGCGGTTTCCACAAGCTCGATTACGAGCTTCTTAAGATCGTCAGGGAAGACCCGGGCGCGCTGACCACAAAGAGCCTGACATCAAAGCTGGCAGGCGAGGCGGTTCCCTTTTCCGAGGTAAAGGTCCTCACGAGGGACGGGAAGGTTAAAGTTGTGAACCTCTCAAGGAGGAGCCTTCGGGACCTTATGAACGACCCAAACATAGTTTACATAGAAGCACCCAGACCCGTAAAGCTTCTGAACGATATAGTGAGAGATGATTCCATCGCGGTTCACGCGCCTGCAAATCAGCAACTTGATATTACACCTTCAAACAAAACTGATGTTTTCACCCTTTACCTATCCCCGAAGGAACTTAATTACTC
>JAUZRJ010000161.1 GCA_030950545.1 Aquificota bacterium
GGAGAGGTTGTGGAGGAAAGCGAAGGACCAAAGCCAGCTTTTCAAGCTCCTTAAGCCCTTTCCGGGGAAATATCTGTCGAAGTCCTTGATCCTTCGCTTCAGAAACTCCCCGAAGAACCCCTCGATCACGGACCTCACCCCTCCCCTGATCACCCTCCAGCGGATCTTCCCCTCTATCTCCCAAAAAGAGAAGGCCGTCCGGTACCATGGACCACCGTCGGTGATCACCTCCCTCGGCCACTCCCCATATACCTCCACCAAGTGCTCCAGGAAGAGGTCGGCTGTGGATTCGTCCCGCTTGAAGAAGGGCTCGAGGTAGACAACTTTTTTAGGGTGTGAGGATCCAGAACGTCCTTCCCTCCTGTCTTCACCCAGGTCTCATCCACCACGATCACCGGAGGTAGGTGGCTTCGGCCGCCCTCACCTTCCAGTACCACACCGCCACGTGGCTCACCTTTCTCCCCAGAAAACCTTTTTTAACAAGCCCCTATCCCCCGAGCTCTTCCACCTCCTCCTTTCCCTCCTCGAGTTCCTTTACCTGCTCGGCATCGTGCCGTAAAAGGAGCTCCAGGAACTCGCCCACGTGTGTCTTCTCCTCTCGTGCGATGTCCAGAAACGCCTTTTTGACGATCTCATCTGAAGCTATCGCGGCCAACTGCTCGTAGAGATTGATGGCGTCCAATTCGGCCATGATCCCTATGCGGAGGATCTCCCGCTCCCTCTCCTCGGGCCCCAATCTGGAAAGGTCTATCGGCTTTTCGGCGAACATCATCCCTCCTTTCGCGATCTTGATACATGCTAAACGCCTTGGAAAAGGACCGCAATTCGAAACCCGAAAAAACCAAGGACTCGAGTCACCTTGACTGCGATCCCGTTCCGCAGTTATCGTGTACCCGTCATGCGCGGATTGCTCGTCGGTCTATTACTTTTTGCGGCGATCTCGGCCACGGCCACGGAGGTCGAGCTTTTGTTCTTCTACGTGCAGGGGTGTTCCGTGTGTGCTCCCATGAAGGAGTTCCTCGATAGGCTCTCGGAGAGGTATCCGGAACTCAAGGTAATTTCCTACGAAACGGCTCTTTCCCCGAAAAATTACCGTCTCATGATACGACTCGCCGACGCCTATGGTCTCGGAAATGTGGAGGTACCGGTGGTCTTCGTGGGGGATCTCGGCGTCTGGGGGCCAGGGGCTCAGAACGAGCTTTTGATCGAAGAGGAAGTTCAGCGTTGCCTCGAGGAAGGGTGTCCCTCCCCGCTGGAAAGGGTCGATGAGGGTAGGTGGCTCCCGCTTCTCAATCCCCTTGAAACGGCGGCCCTGATTATCTTCGCGGCCTGGGTGATCTATCTATTCTTCGGCCGCTGAGATCCGCTTCGAAGTCCAGGGCGTAGGCGAAAACACCGCCCCCACAACCCCTTCTTGTCCCATTTGTCAGGAAGGAGAAAGCAAGCGCTCGAGCAGTGACTTGGCTTCGCGCAAATCATTGACCTCGTGGTAATCTGCGTCAGGCGGGAAGAACGACCGTGCCCTCTCGCTGGGAGAAACCAGGATCACATGGCGCACGCCGGCGTTCCTAGCGGCAGCGAGGTCGTGATGGGAGTCCCCGATGAGGACAGCTTCATCAGGGGAAACCCCCAGATCCCTCAAAGGGTGAAGGAGGGCTTCCGGTTCGGGTTTTAAAGCCCCTTCCTCTCTGGTGTATATCGCGTCGAACTCGAGCCCGGTCGCACGAAGCACCGCTTCCGCACTGGAGCGCGAGTTGTTCGTAACGAGGATGGTTATGATCCCGCGTTCGCGTAAGTAGGAAAGGAGTTCGGTAGCCCCGGGGACGGGCCTTCCCCTCCTTACCCCT
>JAUZRJ010000162.1 GCA_030950545.1 Aquificota bacterium
CTTGGACACCCTGTCTATCACCTCCGTGATCTCGAGCACGGGCGAGAGGGGTTCCTTTATCCTGATGAGAAGACCCCTCCTCTCAAGCTCCCTGAGAAATTCCCCGAGACTCCTGAAGGGCATGGTTTTATTTTAGAATACTCTTCTTATGTCTATGGAGGAAAGGAAAAGGGAAGAGTTCCAAGAAGAGGAGCTTGACCTGTACGAGCTTTTCCTGAAAATCAGGAAAAGATGGAAGGTCGTGGCGCTGAGCTTTTCCCTGTTTCTCCTCGGGTCCCTGCTCTACATCCTCACCGCAAGGCCCGTGTACGAAACGAACTTCATCCTGAAGATAAACAACCTTACCCTTAAAGAAATCCGCGCGCCCGTCCTCACACCCAAGGATGTGTCCGAGATCATAAACAGGATAGACCTCAGCGTAGAAAACCTTGTCTCGGTAAAGGCGCTCCCTCAGAGGAACGTCAGGGATAGCGTCCTCGTAAAGATGGAAGCTTATACCACAAAAGCCCTGAAAGAAGCCTACGAGGAGCTCATCCGCAGGATAAAAGATTACCCGACTGTCAGTAGGCTGAGGAAGGACGCGGAGATCCTGATCAGGGGAAAGCTAGAGGAGCTGAGAAGGAACCTGAGTGCCATGGAGAAAAAGAAAGCCATTGTGGAAAAGAGGATACTCTCGGGTGAGGAGGTTTACTTCGACCCCCTGTCCATGGACAGGAATTTAATGGCGGTCAGGAATGAGATCAGAAGGCTGGAGGTTCTTGTGAACAGGATCAGTGTGATCGATGTAGTCGTTGAACCCAGGTTTGCGGAGGAGCCTTCGAAACCGAAAAAGGGTCTTATACTCAGCACAGCGGGCGTGTCTGGGCTTTTCCTCGGTGTGTTCCTCGCCCTTCTCGCGGAGTACATACAGAGCGTCAGAAAGGAAAGGGAGTCCTAAACCTCCTTGCACAGGATCCTCTCGAGGAACTGGATGTCCTCCCTGTAGGTCACCTTGACGTTCCAGTAAGACCCGAGGACCACGCCGACCCTGTAGCCGTATCTCTCCAGGAGGCTCGC
>JAUZRJ010000163.1 GCA_030950545.1 Aquificota bacterium
ATCCTCTTCGTCCCGAAGGCCAGAGCTGCCACCGCCTGGGCACCGCCTATCCGGAACACCCTGCTCACACCCGATATGTAGGCGGCTGCCAGAGTGTACTTGTTCGGTCTGGGGGATACCATGATCACCTCTTTAACTCCCGCAACGACCGCGGGGACCACGTTCATGAGGACCGTGGAGGGGTACGCTGCCTTTCCGCCCGGGACGTAAACACCTACCCTCTCTAAGGGTATCACCCTCTGGCCGAGGAGGATCCCCTCCTCCTCTTTAAGGAAGGACCTCTCGATCTGGCTTTCGTGGAAGGACCTTATCCTCTCGTGGGCTATCTCAAGAGCCTCCTTTACGTCCTCCTCCACCTCCTCGTAAGCCCTCTCAAGTTCCTCAAAAGGGACCTCGAGGGTGTCCTCGGTAAGGGTGGTGCGGTCGAACCTTTCGGTGAACTCTATGACAGCCCTGTCTCCTCTCTTCTTCACCTCCCTTATTATCTCCCTGACAGTTTCCTCGTACTCTTCGGTCAGGATCTCTCCCCTTCTTGCCAGGAAATCTAGTCTTTCCTCGGTCCTCCAGTCCCTTCCCCTCAGATCCACAACCCTCATGGCTCTAATTCTATCAGAGGGTCCTGACTTCGATCTGTCTTTTATATACAGCACCCGCAAGACCGAGGCCTATCAGGTTGGCGGTCAGGTTGCTGATCCCGTAGCTCACGAAGGGGAGCGGTGTTCCCTTGGGCGGGAGGAGGTTGACCGTCATGAGAACGTTCACCAGAACCGATAAGGCTACGTTCAGGGCCACACCCGCAACGATGACCCTCCCGAAGGTGTCCGGAACTTCCCTCGCCATCCTGATGAGCCTCCACACGACGACCACATACAGGACCATCACAAAGAACACGCCGGGAAACCCGAGCTCTTCCCCCAGGGTGGCGAGGGCGTAGTCCGTGTCCGCCTGGGTGAGGGGTCCCAGCTTCTGCAGACCTTTACCGTATCCCTGTCCGAAGAATCCTCCCTGCATGAAGGCGATCAGGGACTGGATCACCTGATAACCGCTCCCGAAGGTGTCCCCAAAAGGGTCCCTCCAGGCGGAGAACCTCTTCTGTATGTACTCACCCCCGAAGGCCAGGATCAGAAACCCCGTGATCCCGAAGAGGACACCCACAGGTGCGTAGACCCTGGGAGAAACACCGCCGATCCAGAGGAGGGCCCAGGACAGGACGAGGACGAAGATGGCCATACCCTTGTCCGGCTGTAGCATGAGAAGTACGGAGTGAACCAGGACAACCAGGACCGCCCACCCGAGAAACCTGAGTTTTGTTATGTATCCCTTCCTCGAGACGTAGTAGGCTACAAACAGTATCAGCACTATCTTTGACAGTTCGGAGGGCTGGACGCTCGAACCTATGAGCCATCTGTCTATGGGCTTTCCGAGGATGAGCTTCTTTACGAGTACCGCCACAAGCAGGACCACCGAGAGCATAACCGCTCCGTAGATGAACCTCTGGTTGTTCAGCTTCCTGTAGTTGAGGGCAAAGGCCATGAAGGACATGAGAAATGAGCCCAGCACAAAGGCGGTCAGGAAGAGGATAGGCTTCTTCAGGGCTTCCGGATCGAAACCTTCAAGCAGTGCGGGCGTTACCCGTACGCTGACAATGTTGAGGAAGCCGATAAGAAAGAGGAGAAAGACCGCAAAGAGCAGGACAGGATCGGGGTAGAACCTGGAAAGCCTTTCCATCTAAAGGTGCTCCCTCTCCACTTCCGCTATCAGGTCTATCCTCTTCTGGTGCCTCCCTCCCTCAAAGTGGGTCTCCAGCCACACCTCGACTATGGAAAGTGCCAGGTCCTCGCCCAGAACCCTCCCGCCGAGGCACAGGACGTTGGCGTCGTTGTGGAGCCTGCTCATCCTGGCCATGTACTCGTTCAGGCAGAGGGCCGCCCTTACACCCTTAAACTTGTTGGCGGTTATCGACATACCTATACCTGTCCCGCAGATCAGGATACCCCTATGGGCGTCCCCCCTCTGGACCGCGAGGGCGACCTCCTTCGCGAAGAGGGGATAGTGTGTGGATGCCTCCGAGCGGGTCCCGAAGTCGATAACCTCGTGGCCTTTAGCCCTCAGGAAATCCTTTATCCTCTCCTTCAGGCGGAAGCCCGCGTGGTCCGAGCCTATGGCTATCTTCATGTCAATTCTTTAAAATTATAATGCTTGTGTTATAATCTTTCCGTAGCACAAATCAGGGAGGTCGGTCATGAGGAGCTTTAAAATCCTCTTGTCTTTATCAGGTTTTTTCCTGCTCCTCATCAGCTGTGGCCCCACAGCCCAGCAGGCTAAGACCACCGAGGGAGAGTACGCCAAGGAGGTGAGGGCCAGAGAGCCGGAGCTTCCCAGGTGCGACAGACCTCTCGGAACGATAGTCGCCAGGAACTTCAAGTGCAAGGCCGCCTCATGTGTGGGGAACAGGCTCGTTTTCGGTCCTAGCTATACAATCCAGCTGTCTCCACAGATCCTTGGAGAAGGTCTCTCGGACATGCTCGTTACAGCCCTGGTCCAGACCGGATGTTTCAGGGTCCTCGAGAGGGAAACTCTTCAAGAGATCAAGGAAGAGCTCGAACTCCTGGGAGCTCAGCCCAAACAGACCCTCAAAGGTGCTGACTTCCTAATAACGGGTGCGATCACAGCCCTGGAGATGAAAGCCTCGGGTGTCGGAGGCGGTGGTGTCGTCATACCACTGCCTTTCCTCGGTGGTGCGGGAGTGAAGGCACAGAAGCAGAAGGCCCACATAGCCTTAGATCTCAGAATAGTCAGGGTGAG
>JAUZRJ010000017.1 GCA_030950545.1 Aquificota bacterium
GTTTCTCACGAGTCTGTAGCTCTCCATAAAGGTCACCTGGTTCTGGATCTCCTGCGGTGTTCTGACCTCAACGGTAAGACTGTTTCCCTGCATCCTGAATTTAAGACTCGCCTCCTCTATCCTCAGGTTCACCTGTCTCACCTCCTGGGTATGCTTGAGTAAGGGACCGGGTCTCGCTGTCTTGACCTGCACCTCCGTCTCCCCTGTCTCTTCAGGTACGGGAGAGGTCAGCCCGGGTGGACCTTCGGTATGGGTGAGAAACTCCTTCTCAGTGATGTCCTTCTTCACGGGGTTTATATCGGGCTTTGAGCTCTCTCCTACAGGCCGATACACCTTGTACACCCTTTCGGGAGCTACGGGTCCCTGCCTCACATCGTGGGACGGGTCTTCGGGGTTGTGTGTCCTGGCATCCCTGACGGGGTTATCCGGTTGTCTTTCGGGAGAGTGACCGCGGGCTGTTTCCCCGACCGGTGGTTTTAGCCGGACGTGTTCTTCAGGTTTGCCTTCAACGGTCAGGGCTTCAGGTACAGCGGTTTTCCCTTTCAGGACTGGCGCTTCCGTGCGTCTTTCCGCCTCGGGAACGTGGGTACGGATCCTGTCGGGTTGTGGGGTGTAAGGCTGGCGGGGTCTTTCCGTATCTATCCTGTGGGTGTGTCTTTCAGGGATGTCCCCCGGGTCCTCATGAGGTCTGGGAGATGAGGGCTCCGCGGTAGGGACCTTTTCTGTCATCCCCGTGGTGCGTCCCCCGGGAGCGGGAGGTACATCTTCAGTGTGCAGGGTCACACCCTCCTCTACCTTGGGAAGGTCCACCCTCACCCTTTCGTAAGGTGTTCCCGTGAAGTTAGAATCTTTCTTCCTTTCGGGGATAAACTCAGGGTCTCTCAGTTTTTGTCGGTCTCCTGTTCCTGCAGGCAACGTAGTGGGCGTGTGGATAAACTCGGGGTCTCTCAGCATCTGCCCGTTTACAGGTTCAGACCCTTCGGAATCCTGCAGGTCAGCCCTCTCCAGAACCTCAAAGGCGGGTAGTCTGACAGGAAGCTGAAACGGGGGCGCTTTATCCTCCCCCCTCCCGGTGTTCTTGCTGTCTTCCGGAGGCGGTTTCTGGTCCCGCTCCGGATCCCTTATCAGGTCCGCAAGGACCTTCTCAAAATCCGCGTTTTTTGTTCCGCCTTCGGGAAACCACTCCTTTATAAGCAGAAGTACCAGGTCCTCAAAGCTAACTTCCTCGGGAACCCGAAACATTATCCTAAGGCTTATATCGGCCCGTTTCCCGGATGTTATAATTTGCTCCCATGAAGATCCTCGTCCAGAAGTTCGGGGGCACGTCCGTAGGTTCCCTCGAGAGGATCGAGAACG